>NZ_JADDRL010000020.1 GCF_021538895.1 Streptomyces olivochromogenes
GACCGCGCCGTACGACGTGCTGAACTGGGAAGACTGTCCGGCCTGCCGAATCCCAGAACTCCTGCCGTTACCACCGGGGCTTCTACGCCAGGCCCGATGCCGCGGATACTGACTTCGGCATTTCAGGGTTACGGCGGTGGGAGGCCGAGCGAGAGCCCGATGAAATCCACCGCCTCGAAGCGCCAAGTCAGTAAGGGCCCCTCGCTCACGGCCGAAGAGCGAAGGGCCGTCCCATTGCCCTCGTCCTCTACGGCAGGCCGGTGCGGTTCGCCATCACGCGCAGCGCCTCATCCAGCGCTGTTCGTTGCTCCTCCGTCAGCCCGGCCACGACCTCCTCGTCCAGGGTCCGCGCGATGGACGTGCAGCGGTCCAGCAAGCCTTGCCCCTCCTCGGTGAGTGTCAGTACCTGCCGTCGGCGGTCCCGCGGATCCCGGACCCGCTGAACCGCGCCGAGACCCTCCAGGTAGTCGGCCAGCGACACCATCAGGCTGGGCGCGACGCCCATCCGCGCGGCCAGTTCCTGCTGGGACGCCACGGCAGCAAGGCTGAGCGCGGCCATCAGGCCGACGTGCTTGGGTTTGAGGCCCAGCCCCTCAATCTCCCGTGTGAACCGGTCGGTGACCACCGTGCCGAGAGTGCCGAGCCTGAACACCACGGTCGAGGTCAGGCCCGAGGCATCGTCGGCCATCGCCCCATTGACATCGCTCATGCCAAAAATGATAGCTTCAAGAAATCATTCACAATCAGAATGATTCACGGGGAGATGTAACTATGAGCTCGTCCACCGTCCAGGCCATCCTCATTGCCGCCAACGGCCTCGCCTCCCTCACCTCGGCTGGCTTCTGCATCGCCGGAATGGCTAGGCCCGGCCTCGCGCTACCCAAGGGCATGGCCGTCAACGGGGGCACACATCTCTACGCGAACGCCTACGGAGCCCGGGCGATCCCCCTCGCCGCCGTCACCCTCGCTCTGTTCGCCATGGGCGACCGGTCTACCGTCGCCCCCGTTCTCGCCATCGCCGGACTGGCCCAGATCGGCGACTCCGCGATCGGCGTACAGCAGCGCAACAAGGGCATGGCCATCTGCGCCAGCCTCTTCGGTTTTCTTCACCTCGCGTCGGCGTGGTGGTTCCACAGGCACTGAACGCTCCGCGGCCTGCGAGATCCTTTCGCTATCGGCTTCTCGGGGCTCTGGATTGGTGCTGCGTGGCGGCCGCTGGGTGACCCAACTCAGGGGGTGGGCCGACGTAGTCGAGGCCGTAGCCGACGACGAACTCGTTGGGGATGTCGAAGCCAACCCATTCCACGTCGATGGCGACCTTGGCGGCGTCGGGCTTGCGCAGCAGCGTGCACCGGCCCCGTCCCACCAGCCCCAACCGCCTTGCTGGCCCAGGGCCTTACGAGCCATCCGTTCCTGGCTCACCCCCGCCATCACCCTCAACCGGTGGTGGTAAGCATGGACGGACACGGACCCACCCTCCGAACTCCAGGCCCTGATCGACGCGGTCACCACCGGACACGGCATTGACCTCTACTGCAGGATTTAACGAACTACCGGTAGCTGGAGATGCGGCGTGGGCTGCGGGCGGTGTCGGGGTGGCGTTCTTCGGCGATCCACTGGGCGAGGGCTGCCAGTGTGGTTTCGGCGCTGTCCGCCATGTAGTCGCGCAGTGCGTCGAGGTCGGCGGAGGTGGTGCCAAGCACCGGGTCGAGGCGCAGGAGCTGCCAGGACTGCTGGACGAGGGTTCCGCGTCCTCGGGGCTCGAAGGTCCAGCTCCATCGCACGATGCCGTCGTCGGCGCCGCCGACGATGAAGGTGAAGGCGGTGCCGGGTTCGGCCCGCGTGATCTGGGAGCGAGTGGTCCACTGCTTGCCGTTCCTGTGGTTGCGGCCGCTGAACCAGGCGCCGACCAGGGGGCCGGCGTTCTGGTCGTAGGCGACGTCGGTGGCGTTGGGGCTCCACCGGTGGATGGCGGACACGTCGCTGATGAGGTCGTAGACCCGTGCGGGGGCGGCGCCGACCCATGCGCGCCTGGTGAAGGCGAAATCCGACGCGTTCAGGATTTCGAAGCGGTCGTGTTCGCGGGTCGTGCTGCTCAAGGCGTTCCTCCTGTACGAGTGCGGGATGCGGTGGACTCAGCTCATCGCCGCTCGGGCCGGGGAGCCAGTCCCGCTGGTGCCTATCCCCGGCGGGGAGAGGCTCTGCGTCGCGGGTCGGCACATACTCGGTGCCATGAACGGGACATCACAGCTCGGGGACTTCCTGCGGACGCGGCGCTCCCAGCTGCGCCCCGAAGAGGCCGGCGTGCCTACCTACGGGGAGCGCCGGCGGGTGCCCGGTCTTCGCCGCGAGGAGCTGGCACTGCTGGCGGGGGTGAGCGCCTCCTACTACGCCCGCCTGGAGCAGGGGCACTCGCTGGGCGCCTCGCCCGAGGTGCTGGACGCGATCGCCCGAGCTCTGCGCCTGGACGAGTCCGAGCACCGGCACCTGCACGACCTGGCCCGACCGGCCAAGCCCCGTAGCGGGCGGCGCCCCGCGCCGGAGCGCATGACGGAGGCGACCGCCCAACTGCTGGACGCCCTCGGGGACGTTCCCGCTATCGTCATCGACCGGCGCAGTGACGTCCTGGCGTGGAACCGGCTGGGCCACGCGCTGTTCGCCGGGCACCTCGACCCCGGTGCACCGGACGTACCGGCGCAGCGCCCCAACATGGCCAGGCTGGTATTCCTTGACGCCCATATCCGAGACCTGTATGCGCACTGGCCGGACAAGGCTAGGGCGGTGGTGGGGAATCTGCGCCTGGTGGCGGGCCAGTACCCGCAGGACGCCGCGCTGCACACCCTGCTGGGTGAGCTGAGCACGAAGAGCGAGGACTTCGCCTCGATGTGGGCCGACCACCGGGTCAAGGCCTGCGCGGTAGCCAAGTACGAGATGCGTCACCCGCTGGTCGGCTCACTGACCGTGATGCAGCAGACCCTGAGCCAGGGACCGGGCCCCAGCGTCGTCGTGGCAACCACCGCGGCGGACTCACCCTCGAGAGCCGCCCTGGAACTCCTCGCCCAGGCCACCACCCGGGACGCCCCTGCCCGTTCGGACAGTCGGCTCAGCACCGGCTGACCCCGTATCCCTCCCTCCCGTCGGCACCCGCGCATGCTGGTCCCGGCCGGGCATCTTTCCACCCTCCGTCCTCATGCGTCGGCGTGCCGCTGCCGCATGCCCGAAAGCAGTGAAGGAACCCCGTGTTCACCAAGCTCTCCAAGTCCGCCGTGTCGGCCGCCGTCCTGGCCGCCGCGGTCGCGATGGCCGCTCCGGCCCCGGCGTCGGCCGCCTCCGACCCGCTCAGGTGCGCGCGTACCGTCGTGCACTTCGACCTGGCCAAGGGCCAGACGCCGGAGAATATCGCCCTGGGCCCGGACGGCACCGCGTACGTCAGCCTCGCCAAGGCCCGCCAGGTCGCCGCGGTCTCCCGGCACGGTGGCGTACGGATCCTGGCCACCCTGCCCGCACCCGCCGACGGCGGCATCCACACCCCGGCGCTGGGCTTCCCGCTGACCACCGGCGTCGTCCGGGCCCAGGACGGCACCTTGTACTTCCTGTACGCCACCGGCACTGCGGACCTGACCGGCGTATGGCGCCTACGCCCGGGCGGCCGGCCGCAGCGCATCGCCGCACTGCCCGCCGCCGGCCTGCCCAACGGCCTGGCCCTGGACACCCGTACCCGCACCCTGTACGTCACCGATTCCACCCTGGGCACCGTCTGGCGCGTGCCCGCCTCCGGCGGCACTGCAACCGCCTGGTCCACCGACCCGGCGCTGGCCCCCGCCGGGTTCCTCGGCGCCAACGGCCTGAAGATCCACAACGGGGCGCTCTGGGCCACCAACCTCGACAAGGGCACCATCGTCCGTATCCCGACCCTGGCCGACGGGCGCGCCGGCACCGCCCGGGTCGCCGCCACCGGCCTGACCGGGATCGACGACTTCGCCTTCACCGGCCACGGCGACCAGATCATCGCCGCCCTCAACACCGTCAACCAGGTCGCCCTGATCCGGCCCGACGGCACCCGCACCACCGTCCTGACCGCCGCCGACGGCCTCCAGGGCCCGACTTCCATCGCCCTGCGCGGCAACACCGTCCACGTCGCGAGCGCCGCCTACCTCACCGCGAAGGACCCCAACCTCGTCCTCGCCCACCTGGGCGGCTGAGCCCCGCTCAGCACAACGCCCGTCAGCGCACCCCGGCCCGGGGAGCACACCTCCCCGGCCGGCACCGATCAGCCCGCACCCTACGGAGAACCCCATGCCCGACATGCACGAGACCATCCTGGGCGACGTCACCGTCACCCGCGTCGAGGAAATGCACGGGCCGATCATGCCCGCCGACCAGTTCTTCCCCGACCTGCCCGAGCAGGCGTGGAAGGACCACCGCGAGCCGCTCGTCCCCGATCACCTGGGCGCGGACGACGCCATGGTCCACGTCGCGATGCAGACCTGGCTGCTGCGCAGCGAGGGCCGCACCATCCTGGTCGACACCGGCGTCGGCAACGACAAGTCCCGCCCGACCGTCGCGGCGTGGGACCACTTGCGGCTGGACTACCTCGGCACCCTCGCCCGGGCCGGCGTGCGGCCCGAGGGAGATCCGGAGCTTATCCGGGGTCCATAGCCAAGGGCTGTCCGTGAACACCACGGGATCGCAGGACGGGTCCAGGATCCCCAGCCCGTTCGACAAGCCGATCCACCCCTACAGCTCACTGCGGCGGCCCGTCTCCTCCCGCGCCCAGGTTGTAAAACTCGGACCCACCGCCCGTGTCAGGGCGCGGCCGACGCAACTTCATCCGAGCCTCGCGCCATATATGCGCCAAGTGACGATGTAGGCACCGCCGGCTAGCGGTATGGCAGCCACCCACACCAACAACCGCGCAACCGTCCACCACGTCGTTTCTGCCGACCCAATCCAGCTCAGCTGACCCAACCGAAACAGGGAGGCTAGAACGCATGAGAACGGGGGTCGTGCGTCGATGGCGTCAAGGCTGCCGAGGGGCAGGGGAGCCGAGGCCGTCCGAACGGCAAGTGTTTGTCAGATGAGGTCCGGCGCACCCCGGTTGCCGAGGTTACCGGTGAGTTGTTTCACGGGCGGGTGTTCGATCGTCAGCAGAACCGCAGGCGGGGCATCCGTCGTGACCTACTCACGTCGAAGACCACCGGCACTGCGCCGGACTGATCCAGGGGGACAACCACTCATGCGTCTGCGTACTGCCACCTTTGTGACGGCCGCTGTATTCGTCGCCAGCCTCAGCCTTACGGCCTGCAATTCGGGGACCGACGAAGCCAAGACCGAAGACACCTCCAGCCCGGTCGCCACGGCCTCGCCGACCTCGAAGGCCTCTGCCACCGCCGGCACGTCCACAGGCAAGACAGGCGGAAGCCAGGCCTCTGCGACTGCGGCCGGCTCGGCCGGCTCCGGGTCCGGCGGAGGTGCTGTCAGCGCGTGCACCACGAAGACGACCACCGTCCAGTTCATCGCCTCGGCCGCACACGCCAGCGAGTCGGAGCCCGCCACTGCCACGGTCAAGGTCACCAACACCTCGGGCAGCACCTGCACCATCGTGGGCGCGACCTCCCTGACCGCCAAGGACGACCAGGGCAAGGCCGACCCCATCGAGACCGACAACTCGGCTGCCGGCACCGACTCCGTTGACCTCGCCCCCGGCGCCTCCGCCACTGCCGACGTCCTCTACACGGACCTCAACTTCGACGGCAGCCAGTCCGCCCGCGAGGTCTGCGCAGTACAGGCCTCCAAGGTCGAGATCGCGCTCCCGAAGGACGTCGCACGCACCGTGAAGGTCACCAAGGCAAGCGGCTCGACCGGGATCTTCAACGTCTGCACCCAGGACGTGAAGTTCGGCTCCTTCCACTCCTAGGGCGTGTGATGTCGTGGTCGATCTTGCCGATCCGGATCCGGTAGGAAGACGGTCATGGCGCACAGGCAACTCACCTACCAGCAGCGGAAATTGTTCGAGCCGTTCCTGCCGATAGGCGAGTACGCCTCAGCACCACGACCACGAACACCGCTCAGGGCGTGGTCGCCGTCAACCGCACCCGCAACAACGTCAGCTGACTCCGGGCACCCCGCCCGGTCCTCGCCTCACCGCGACCCGCAGGCGGGCGAGGACCGGGAAGGCTTCGTTGGCCTCGCGGGATCCTTGGCCCAGCTCGCATCGCTGCCATCGCATCCAGCAGGGGCCAGGCGCCAGTCGTCACCGAGCGGTCAGCGGTCCCTCTTCCGGAAGATTAGTAGTGCCCGCTCTTGATCTGCGTCGACGGTGTAAGTACTCATCCGGTCCAGCTGCCAGCCCTCTTGCTCGACCAGGTGGATCGCCTGAGACACCTGATCCTGTACCGCCCTCTTCGGGTCCACGCCCTGCCACCCGATGCCGCGTCCGATGAGGGGGACGATCGCCGAGTAGATGGTGCAGTCCGTCAGACGCTGCCGACGGGCGCCTTCCGCAATGGCGTTGATGATCGGATCAAGCACGCTGCCTCCTCGCCCCGGCACCGATGGTAGGTGGCCTTCTCCGGACTACGTCTTGGGGTGCACCGATCTATTGCATCGCGGGCGTCCGGCGTCGCGATTTACGATGATCGGATGCTGAGGTTCACCGATGTCATTCTCGACTGTCCCGACCCCTGGAAGCTGGCCGAGTTCTATGCCGAGCTGCTGGGCTGGGAGATCAACACGGACATCAGTCAGAAGGACTGGGTCAACCTGCGCAATGACGGCGTCGAGCTGTCGTTTCAGCGGGTGGAGAACTACCAGCGGCCCTCCTGGCCGGGTCAGGAGCATCCGCAGCAGTTCCACCTCGACTTCGAAGTGGACGAGTTCGAGCCCGAACAGCGCCGGGTGATCAAGCTGGGCGCCACCTTCCAAAAGAGCTTCGTCGGCGAGTCCGGCTACGGCTGGCAGGTCTACACCGACCCGGCCGGGCATCCCTTCTGCCTGTGCCGCAACCGTCCCCAGCCCTGACCGCACACGACGAGAAACCGCCCCGGCCACGGATGGAGCCGGGGCGGCTGCTTATCCCCGCACGAACTGGGTGTTGCGCATGAGCATCGCCGGAGGTGACAACCGTCCAGGTCACGAAGGCTCCGTCGATGCGGCCACTGCAGTGGTGCGAGCAACGATCTCCCGGAAGGCGGGAATTCCCCAGTTGGCGGACTCCTGCTGCCGGGAGATCTGCGCGTCGAGGTGGGTGAGCTTCTCCTCGGCGTGGGTCAGGCTGTTCTGCAGGCCTTGGATCTCGCCGAGCCAACCCTCGCGTTCGGCTTCCAGGATGCGCGCGAGGAGGTTGCCGCGGATGCCAACGAGCCGCGCTGCTGTTCTGTCGCGTGACGCTGCCCTGCGCGGATACTGAAGGGGCCTTGCCTCGGTGACGCCAAGGAGCGCGTGCCGGCTTGTGCGCCAGCTTCATCCACACCATGCAGTCCCGGGCGTCCTCCCGGGTTGCGCGGTCCCCCTCGATCCCGAGTCCCCACAAGAACCGGAACCAGGGCAGCAGATCCATGCCGTACGAGCGTGGCGTCAGCGGCAAGCCGTCTGTCGCCATCACTTCCTTGAGGTACAGCACGGTGGGCTCGACCGGTCTCCCGACCGAATCGAGGACCCTGTACGGCTCCCCGGGGTTCCCGTCTCCAGTAGCCGGCCCAACTCGGGCAGGACGAAGTCCCTCGGATCCCTTCCGGGACGTTGCTCATCAAGAACGTCGACAGCTCGCAGACACCCCATCTGATCTGCGAAGACTCATGAGTTAGTTCGGTCAACAGGCCTGGACTGCCACGACGGCACCCCGGCAGACCCGGGCAGTTGCCGCTCCCCCCGCGGACGCCCCGGCCCGGGGAAGGTCGTCAGCCCACGCGATGTATGCCCGGACACCGGCCTGGCCCGCTCTCCTACGGCCAGGCCCGCGCACTGCTGAACGAGCACACCGCCGTGCGCGGGCCAGGAACCGGCTGGGACCTGCACGAGTACCGCCACTCCGCCCTCACGCACCTCGGTGAACAGGGCGCCTCTTTACTAATGCTGATGGCAAAGTCGAGGCACAAGAAGTCGGAAAACGTCCGCCGCTACTTCAAGCCGTCCCCCGAGGCGATCTCGGAGCCGACAAGCCTCCTCGCCCCTGGTGACGCGCGGCGCTGAGTCACCCGTTCAAATCAAATGCGCGAACTAGAGCCCTTTCAAGTCAACTTGAAGCGGTCTTACTGTCGCCATTGCCCCTCGCCGCTCAGACTGTCATCGGCCACTGCTGGGGTGGCCCTGGCAAGCCGGGCGGAGCGGGTCAATGGCGTCCCTGGACATTTCGAGGATCGATCGTCGTGTGCGGGATGAGGTGAAAAAGCGGGGCTTGTTCCTCGTCTCACCCGACGAGATTCCTGGCGGAGTGGACGTCTTCGTCTTCGTGTGTACCGACCCGAACCCGAAAGACTGCGGGTTCACGAGGGTGGGGCAGGTGGTCGGGACCGGGACGTCGGGCAATTTCTTCCGCCCCTACGTGATGGACGGTGTGAACACGAAGCCGGCGGTGTCGCTCACGAGGCTCCAGGGGTTCTTCACAAGCTGGGAAGACGGGATCAAGGCTGTGCTCGTTGCGTACGACGATTGGCACTGACGTGGGCCACGACTTCGACCTCACAGACGCCACGTTCGACGGCGGAGACCTCTCCGGCGCGGTGTTCTCCGGCGGCACGGTCAGCTTCATCGGCGCGCAGTTCTCCGGCGGCGGGGACAGCGCGGTCGACTTCGTCGGCGCGCGCGGTATGGCGCCGACTCACCTGGTCCCGCCGAGGGGGTCGCCCTTGCCGACCGGGCTCAGCCTGCCTCCTGCGTGGTACCCCGCCCCAGTCTGAGAAGGCCTATCCCGGGGGCATGAGGCTGGCGGACTACAGCTGCGGGGGCTGGCCGTACTCGCCGGCGCCCGGCTCGGGGCCGTCGTGCTGGGTGATTAGAACAAAGTGGGAGTCTCGACCGCAGCGGCGGCAGGCACGTCTTCGGGGAGCTCGTCCTGAATGGCGAGTGCGTCGGCTGCCGGAACGTGGACCATCGAGCAGGGACACAGCACCCGAGCGCGGGGCGTGCGCTTGTGGGCGATGCCCCGTAGGTCCGGTCATATCTCCTCTCCGTCCTGCTGCTGGTCTTGCCGCAACTCCGCGAAAACGATCACCGGATCGTGTCACCCTCCGCCTGTCCCTCTCATCAGGGTTTCGTTCGTGAGGAGTTCCCCATGTCCCAGCCTCCGGCTCACGTCGTCTGGCGGAAGAGCAGCTACAGCAGCGACTACACCGGCAACTGCGTGGAGGTCGCCGCGCTGGGTGCGTCCGTGGGCATCCGGGACTCGAAGCAGTCCCGTGGTCCCGTCCTCACGGTTCCGCGCAAGGCATTCGCCGTTTTCGTCGCCCACGCCGTGCAGGACGCGTAGCTACCGGTCAGCGTCTGTTGCCCCCCATTGGGCCCAATGGGGGGCAACAGGGTTCAGCGGGACTGGCCTTGCTGCCGAGCCTGGTCGGTCGTCGGCCCCGGGGCGAATGCCGATGGCCCGGGCGCGGGGCCTAGGCCGGTGCAGCCGCCCGCTAGCGACGACTTCTCTGTCAAGTCCAGCGTGTTGAGCAAGAGCTGACCGAACCCTCTGACCTGACGGGGGCGCTGAGCATGATCACGGCTTGGACCAGTGCATGACGCTGCTCACGAGCCGTGGTGCGTGGTGAGCAGTCGCGTCTCTTGGGCCGCTCGTTCCCTCTGCCGCCAGGTTCCGGGCGGTTCTCCGTGGTGGCGGCGGAAGGCAGCGGCGAAGGCGAAGGGGGAACCGTAGCCGACGGCGTCGGCGATCTGGGGCAGAGTGAGATCATCGGCGCGCAGGTGGTCGCGGGCGATGGTCATGCGCCATTCGGTCAGGTACTGCATGGGGGCCTGGCCGAGTGCCTCCCGGAACACCCGCGCGAAGGCGGCCCGGGACAGGCCGCTGATCTCGGCGAGTTCGGGGACCGTCCACGGGTGAGCCGCGTTGTCGTGCATGGCTTGGAGCGCGGTACCCAGCCGCGGGTCCGCGGATGCCCGGTACCAACGTGGTGCGGTCGTGCTGCGGCGGAAGTCGCTGCGGATGGCCAGGACGAGGAGCAGGTCCAGGAGGCGGTCCAGGACAATCTGCTGGGCGAGTTCGGTCCGGACCAGTTCCCGGGACAGCAACGTGATCACGTCCCGTAGGGGATCGTCGTCGGCCGCCGAGAGGGTCATGACCTGGGGCAGTGCGTCCAGGAGCCCGCTGCCGACGTCGCCGGAGAATTGGTAGGCGCCGCAGAGGAACACGGTGGCCTGCGGGTTGTCCCCGGGGCTCATCTGGGCGTGGCGTGCCCGGAACTCCTGGGGCTCCAGGCATTCGGCGCCCGGCTCATGTCCGATGTAGTGGTTCGGCCCGCCGCGTACCAGCGTGACGCTTCCTGGTATGAGCTCCACGGTGCTGCCGGGGGTGTCCAGCCAGAGGTAGCCGCGGCCGCGGACGACCGTGTGCACCGACAGCTGTATCGAACCACCCAGCCGCAGTCCCCACGGCGGTTCGGCGACCGTCCGCGCGAACACCGCGCCGGTGGCGCGTGCCCGCACCAGGTGGTCGGTCAACAGGTCCATGGGGTCAGCTTGACCAGCGCGAACACCCAGGGTCAAGGTGTGAGAGCTTCACGTAAAAAGACAAGCGAATCACGCATGGAGGATCTCGCTCCGAGCTTCGAGCATGGAGTCATGAACAACGAAGCCTCCACCGCACTCATCCTTGGCGGAACCGGCCGGACCGGTTCCCTGCTGGCCGACGCGCTCGCCCAGCGAGGAAGCATCACCCGTACCGCGGCACGTAGCGGAGCGGACGTCCGGTTCGACTGGGACGACCCGGCCACCCACGCGGCCGCTCTCGCCGGAGCTGACCGTCTCTATCTGGTGACACCCACCATGCGCGTCAGCTACGCCGACCAGGTCGGCGCCTTCCTGGACCTCGCCGAGGCGGCCGGCGTGCGCCACGTCACCTACCTGAGCGTCTACAACGCCGACCATGCGCCGACGGGGACCGACATCGCGGCCGTCGAGGCCGATCTGGCATCCCGGGGCGGCATCACGCACTCGGTCCTGCGCCCCTCGTGGGTGATGCAGAACTTCGCCGACGATCACCTCCCGGTCATCGACGGAGTGATCACGGCCCCGAGCGCAGGCGGAAGGGAAGCCTTCGTCGACGCGGCCGACATCGCGGCGGTCGCGGCCGAGACGCTGCTGGACCCCGAAACCCACGCCGACACCACCTACTCGCTCACTGGCCCGCAGGCCCTCACCTTCCAGGACATCGCGGACGCCATCGCCTCCGTGAGCGGCCGCCCCGTCACCTACCGCGACATCGACCAGGAGACGTGGATCAACGGCGCGCTCGCCATAGGCGTCCCCGCCGACTACGCGGTGATGATGCGCTGGCTCACCGGTGCCATCGTCGCCGGCAACGGTGCCACGCCCACCGGCGACACCGAGAAGGTCACCGGCCGGCCGGCCACCACCTTCCGCGAGTTCGCCGAGCGCAACGCCCACGCCTGGACCTCGGAGGCGAAGTGACCAAGACCGTCAGCGACGACACTCCCCTGGTCGGGGCGAACAGCCCGTTCTTCCGCATCATCAAGCAGGGGCTGGATGGCCTGGCCGACGGGGACGACTACTACGACCTGCTGGCCGAGGATGTGGTCTTCGAATACGTGATCACCGTGCCGGGCTACCCCCGGCGGGTCGAGGGACGCCAGGCAATCACCGACCTGTACAGCGACTACGGCGACTACGTGACGCTGCACGGTGCGGACAACCTGCGCGTCCACCGGGACCCCGAGACATCGGTGGTGGTCCTGGAGTACGAAGTGCACGGCACGTCGGTCCAGACGGGGCGGCCGTACGACAACCGCTTCGTCTCCGTCGTGACCATCAAAGACCGCAAGGTGACGCACTGGCGCGACTACCTGGACCCCATCGCCGTATTCGACGCCCAGGGATGGCCGCAAGTCCGCCGCTCGTAACAGCCAGCGCACCCGCCGAGGCCGCTGTCACCCAGGCGATCCGCCTTCCTCGCCAAGGCGCTGACGCCTGCGCCCTTCGCACGCCCGCGTCTGCTGCAAGCCGACGCGGGCGTGCGGCCTTCAAGTGACACCGAGTCACTCAACCGCGCGCATCATCTCCTGAACGGACCGGAGATATCCATGAGGCACAGGTGCTTCCGACCGCTCTCGGCCGCGGTCCTGGCTCGGGCAGGCATCAGGATGGAACTGACGGTGCATCAATCGGGCATCGGATGCGATGCCGATGTGCTGTCGTCGCCGTACGGCGGCGAGGGTCCTGCTCAGGCCGACCGGTGGTGTCGTGGACGCTGCGGATGGGGCCACAGCCGGTCTGGGAGCGTCCCGGCTGCGGCCCGGGGCCGCCTCACTTGCCCGCGCGAGGCGGGGGCTGCGGGGTCAGGGAAGGAGGACGACCTTGCCCTCGTTGCGGCGGGCTTCGATGTCGGCGTGGGCCTGCGGGGCCTCCGCCAGGGGGTAGGCCCGCCACACCGGGACGTCGAGCTTGCCTGCGGCGATCAGGCCGGCCAGCTGCGGCAAGGCCTCGGGGAACCGGTCGGCGGGGTCCATGCCGGTGAAGCGCACCCCGTGCTGGGCGAAGGACGGGTCGGCGATGGTGATGACCTGGCCGGCGTCGCCGGCCAGGGTGACGGACTCGGCGAGCACGCCCGCGCCGGAGGCGTCGAACACGAAGTCCACCCCGTCCGGAGCGGCGGCCCTGACCCGCTCCACCCAGCCCTCGCCGTGGCCGACGGCGGTGGCGCCGAGGCCGCTGACGCGCTCGATGTCCTGCTCAGCGACGGTGCCGACCACGGCGATGCCGCGGGCGGCGGCCAGCTGCACCGCGATGGTGCCGACGCTGCCGCCCGCACCGTGGATCAGCAGGGTCTGGCCCGCCTCGACCCCCAGGTGCTCCAGGGCGCGGTAGGCGGCCTCGCCGACGGTGATCAGGCCGGCTGCGGTCTCGAACGACAGCTCCTTCGGCTTGGCGTACGGCCGGTCCAGTAGCGCGTATTCGCTGTAGCCACCGACCGAAGCGACGCCGAAGACCTCGTCGCCGACCGCGAAGCTCGCGTCCTCGCCGACCTTGTCGACCACACCGGCGACGTCCCAGCCCGGGATCATCGGGAACTCGACGGGGAAGACGCCCTGCATCATCCCCGCGCGGATCCGCACGTCGATGGGGTTCACGGCGGCGGCCCGCACCCGGACGCGGACCTGGCCCGGGCCCGGCTCCGGCGCCGGGACCTCCGACAGCGTCAGCACGCCGGGCGCGCCGTACTCGGAGAAAGTGATCGCAGTGGACATCAGGAACTCCCACAGGGAAGGGAAACTGCACACATCCTGAATCATTCAGTGCGTGTGATTACCCTTCCTGTGTATCACACGTGACGTGTGATTAATGAAGGCCGGCGGCCGTGACCCTCATCACACGCCATGTATGATTCTTGGGTAGGATGGCCTCATGTCCTCCACGCCCGTCCACCGCCGCCAGCCGGCCCTGAGCAACCCGCGAGTCCAGCGCACCCGCGCCCGCATCCTCACCGTCGCCCGTGAGCTGCTGCCCGAGGTCGGGCCGACCGGACTGACCTACGCGCTGCTGGCCGAGCGGGCCGACGTCACCCGCCAGACCCTCTACCGGCACTGGGCCAACCGCGCCGCCCTGCTCTTCGACCTCATCCTCGAAGGACCCGACCTCGGCGCTTACCCCGAGCCGGGCAGCGACGTGCGCGCCGTGGCCACCGCCTGGCTGAAGAGCCTGCGCACCGGCATCAGCGACCCCGCCATCCGTACCGCCGTCCTCGCCGTCACCGCCCAGGCCGACCACGACCCCGACAGCGCCCAGGCCCTCGTCCGCATCGGCGAAGACCGCCACGCCGCGCTGAACAAACTGCTCGAACCCTCCGGCGTCCAGATCAGCAACGACGAGTACACGATGCTCTACGGGCCCGTCCTCGCCCGG
Source organism: Streptomyces olivochromogenes (assembly GCF_021538895.1). Lineage (GTDB taxonomy): Bacteria > Actinomycetota > Actinomycetes > Streptomycetales > Streptomycetaceae > Streptomyces > Streptomyces olivochromogenes_A. The sequence continues at coordinate 14,077 of NZ_JADDRL010000020.1, forward strand.
CTCTTCCTCGACCGCGGCCAGGTCACCGACACCTTGATCGACACCGTCGTCACCCAGTGGCTCACCACCCTCGAACACCCAGGCGCACTCCCGCAGCCACACCCCCCGACCAGAGCCTGATCACAGAGCACCACCCGGACCTAGCCGCCGCACTCCTCAGAACGGCTGTCCGCGTCGGGCAGATCGCAGAGCAATGGACCTCAGGGAGGGGCATCACGCTGGCAGTGTCGGTTTCTTCGGGAGTCTTTTTGCGGCGAGCATCAAGATCAATCTCAGTGACTCTTAATGTCCCTCAGGTGCTGCGGCGCCGCCCGCTTGGTCGTGATGAGAGCCGGGACATCCCGTCAAGGGCATCCGGGGTCGGTCCACGATCGTGCGGCGGATCACGGGCTTCGGCTCAGCGCCGCGATACGTCCGCACCGCATGCCCACACAAACCCGACGGGTACTTCCTCGGGCGAACCTCAGGCCCTGATGCCACCCGAACGACACTGTGAGGTTCCTCGGTGCATCGATCTTTTCGTGATCAACTCTGACCGGACAAGCGGAAGTCACGCGGCCGGAAGTGCCGTATTACCCGCGATCGGCTAGGAGTGTCTCGGCATGCGTAATTTCGGATTGCTCGGTCGGAGTTCCGTGGCAGCCTTGAGTGCGGTTGTGTTCTCCGCTCCCCTGGCTTCAGCTGCTGCCGCCTCATCCCTGGCCGACGGCCAACAGGGCGAGCAGGTGCTGTCACTGATCGCGAAGACCACTCAGTTCACACCGAACGGCTCGGGCGATGCCCAGGGCAACGGGTTCACGCTCGCCAACGACCTCTACCGCGACGACCAGAGGGTCGGCTCCGGCGCCGGAGGCTGCACCATTGTCCGCCTTGAGGCAGGTGCGAGCACCGGCACCTTGCAGTGCCTCATCACCTTTGCCCTCAGCGACGGTGACATCACGGTCCAGGGCTTTGCTCCCTACGCCCCGCCGCCTCGCGACTTCAATCTATCGATCAACGGCGGCACGGGGAGCTACGCGGCAAGCCGGGGCTACGTGCACGGGCACACTGTGGACGACACGACCACCGAACTCACATTCCACATCACGCCCTGAACGACGCGCTCACCCCGGAAGCCGTGACGCCGAGCCTGAACAGGCGGCGGATGTGGGACGAGGTTGATGAGGCGCAGGCCGCGTTTATCCTCGGCGCAGCCTCCAGGATGATGAGGTCTGCAAGACTTGGCGGGCGCCGCAATCCGAGCGCGCCCCCTCCCGTGTGGCGCTCGGTCAGCTGGCCTGGGCTTGTTCGGCTTGGGCCTTGGTGTGAGCGAGGCGGTAGGACTCGCTGCCGGTCTGGATGCTGGCGCCGTTGAAAGTCGGCCGGTCGACGATGGCCGCGGCCAGCAGCTTCAAGGCCTGCCGGATGTAGTCGAGGCCGGAGGAACGCAGGATGGTGCGTCAGGGCCGGCGGGGTGGCGGTTCGATCGCCTCGATGCGAGCTGCCAAGTCGCTGTAGAGGGCTTCCAGCCTTCTCACCCGCTCGGCAAGGTCTGCTTGTGGTTCGCCTTCCGTGTGTTCGGGGCCAGGATCGAGAACGTACGTGTCCCGGTACTCGTCATGCAGTTGCAGGAGCCCGGCCCTGCGTAGCTCCCGGATTGCGTTGCCGATGTCGTCCTCCGGTACCCCGTATTGGTCCCGCACTTCGGAAACTGTCGGCAGAACGTCACCGAAGACGTAGCGGCGTTGCGCCAGGCCGTCCCGGATGTGGTGGACGAACTCCTCGCGTGCTTGTTCCCTCTCGCTCGTCGTCGGCCCCGGCAGACGGATCGTCTTCAGCTGCGAGGGCCGGTCGTACTTCCTTTCCGGCATCGTTCAAAGCCTCCCCCTGGTCGTCGACACCCTGCCCCGCTCCAGCGTCTCGGTTACGGCGCACTGCGGGTCAGGGAGCGGGCGATGAAGGCCCGCGGATGACAATCGGTTCTTCGGCCTCGGCGCGGGCGCGGGCCATAGCGCCCTCGACCTCGTCGCGGGTGACTTCCTTGTAGAAGCGTTCCCCGTGGGCGTCGGTGATGTCGATGACGATGCTGGTCCATTCCTCGGCGGGCTCCTCGGGTACATGCCCGAGCTGGTATTCGGCATCCCGGAGCAGTTCCTCCGTCACCCGAACCCCGGTCAGCCGCTCGGCGAGAGCGAAGACCGCCGCCTTGGTGTCGACGCGCCCGCTCGTCTCGCCCTCGTCGTCGGCAAGTTGGAATCCGACCTCACGCATCACCGAGTTGAGGGCATCGGGAGTGCTGCCGTCCCTGGCTGTGGGCCACTCGAAGGTGGTCCGAAGTACCCCGTCCTCATACCAGTGGAAGAAGTGCATGGGCTTGCCTCCATTGCTGGAGTGCACCACGGCGCGCCCGCCCGCGGACAGGGCCTCCAGGAAACGCGGCTGCATCCCCATGCCGCCGTCTCCGACGTGCAGGACGAGCGTCCAGTCGCCGCCTTCGCCCGGGACGGTGAACGCGCCGGCGATGAAGGACTCGTCCCAGTAGTCCGCCGGGTCGAGCAGTTCATCCCGCCGCTCGATCAGCGCGTCCGCGCCTGTGCACGTGCCTTGGGGTTCCGCCTGCATCACCCGTAGTACCTCCGTCGGGGCGACGCCTCGCACCAGGGTCAGGGTGTACCCGGTCTCCAGCGCGTAGCGGAGCAGCGGGGAGGACCGTATCCAGGCATAGTCATGTGCGGTCGCCGACGTCATGCGTCACAGTCTGTCTGCTGTCACTGACATGGCCGTGAAACAGGCGGGGCGCCGGCGCAGCCCGTGCCTCGTGGTTCGGGACGCAGGCCCGCACTCACCGGCCCTGACGACTGGCCACATAGGTGAGATCGGAGAATGTTTGTAGCCGAGTGCGAGAAGCGTTGGCTCGCCGTCGGAGCTTGGGGCACGCAGCAGCCAGCAGGACAGGAGTGCTCGGTGGGGACGATCCTCAAGGGGATGAGCCGCGTGCGGTGGCACGAGCTGACGCACGCCTACGGATCCGCACAGGACGTTCCGGGCCAACTGTCGAGGGTGGCGTGGGGCGACGCCAGGACGAGCGAGGATGCGCTGGGCAATCTCGGCCTGTGGCTCGGTGAGCTGGCTGTCTTCGACGCGACCGTCGCGGCGGTTCCGTTCCTGTGGGATCTCGCTGTCGCCGGGTCGGTCACCAGCCGGCCCGGAGTGATCGAGCTGCTGCAGGCGATCCTCGAACACGGCAATCAGCAGATCGAGGTGCAGCGTGCGGCACATCAAGCCGTGATCAGCGCCAGGGACACTGCGAACGTACTGGCCACCGACGAGAACCCGGCGGCACGGGCAGCGGCTCGCACCCTGGCGGCAGCGATCGACAGCCACACCTGCGATGCGTGCCATCCAGCCTGACTACCGTTGGCAGGCCCCGGCCCGCTCATGCCTCAGGCGGGAACTGGCCGCCAGTAGCTCCGGATACGGTCGGCCAGACGGGCTGCGGTGAGGGCCTATTCCCGGAGTGATCGGCCACTGTTCACAGCAATTGGTGACTTTGTGCCGAGCCCGGGAGACGGCACCTGCCGGAATCTGGCCGAGTGCTGGCACAAAGCCTCCAAACGTATCGAAGAGACGCCGCCCAGTTGATCCCGGCGGGCCCCGTATCTGACCTAGCGCCGGGCCAGCGCCAGCACACTCAATCCGAACATCAAGCAGCCCAGGGGGAGATGGACCGACGGGACGTGCGCGATGCCGAGTACGACCTGGACCGAGGCGAGTGCGAGGAAGCCTGTCGCGTGCCAGATGGGTCGGGGCGAGCCGCCACCCGGCTTCCACGCCAGCACCGCCGCGAGCACGTACAGCATCGTCGCCCCGTACATCACTCGGGCTCCGACACTGTGCAGCGTCTCTCCGTAGGACGCGGTCAGCAGCAGTCCGGCGGAGACCGCTTGAAGGAAGATGGTCAGGGTCTGCAGGGCGATCGCGATCTGCAGGAACGAGGAGCTGCGCTGTGCGTTTGCCGTCGTCGTCAGCTCAGTGGCCATGTCACAGTCCCCTTTTCCCGCCCTCGGGCAGTAGATCGATAAGGTCTCACCAGCCCGACGACGCGGGCCTGCGAAAGGTAAGGCGGGGGCGGCCGGAACCATGGGGACTGTCGGGACCAGCACGGATGAGATAGCCGGCGAGCGACGCCAACTGATCAATGTCGCCTATCGGTTGCTCGGTTCCGTGACCGAGGCCGAGGACGCCGTACAGGACGCCTACGCGCGCTGGTACGGGCTGCCACCGAGCCGGCAGGAGGAGATCCTGTCCCCCGGCGCCTGGCTGACGACGGTGACCGGCCGTATCTGCCTGGATCTGCTCGGGTCGGCGCGGGCCCGCCGTGAACGCTATGTCGGCGCGTGGCTGCCCGAGCCGCTGCCCGACCGTACCGAGTGCGAGCACGCGGACGGCGCCAGGCCCACCGGCCCCGCAGACCCCGCCGACCAGATCGTCCAGGACGAGTCGGTGGCCATGGCCTTCCTCGTCGTCCTGGAGTCGATGACGCCCGCCGAGCGGGTGGCGTTCGTCCTGCACGACGTCTTCCGGTACCCGTTCGCCGAGATCGCCGGCGTTCTCGGCCGGACCCCTGCGGCCTGCAAGCAGCTGGCGGCCTCCGCCCGGCGGCGGGTGAGTCCCCCGCGCGCTCCGGTGACGGCGACCGGCCAGGCCGACGTGGTGCGGCACGTCAAAGAGGCATGGGAGACGAAGGACATCGCAGCCCTCGTGGGTCTCCTCGACCCGGCAGCCGTGATGACCGCCGACGGCGGCGGCATGGTCGGCACCGTCCTGCGCCCGGTCGAAGGCGGCCCGCGCATCGCCCAGTACATGCTCGCCATCGCCGACAAGGCTCCGGGACTCGAACTCCTGGAACGGTCGGTCAACGGTGTGCCGGGCCTGGTGGCCCAGAGTGCCGGCGTCGTCATGACCGTAGCCTCGTTCGATGTCTCCGAAGGGCGCGTCACCCGGATCTGGGCGGTCCGCAACCCGGAGAAGCTGCGGCCGTGGGCGCGGGAGGGCTACTGAGGTTTTCGGTCCAGGGTGACGTCGTGGCGGGACGCGATCAGCTCGCCCTCCTTGTAGGCCACCCCTCGCAGAACGCCCACCGGTGGTGCTGCAACGTCCACGTGAGAGTCAAGTGGTGATTACGCTGTGGCCGTTGATCTACGTTGCGGTTGGGGCCCGCTTGGGGTGTGAGCGGGTGGGGCATCACTACGACGTCCGGAGGGTGCTGCAGGATGAAGGGTGATCCCAGCCGCGCCGGCAGCTCGCGACGTCGGGCGTCGGTGGCGTGCGGCCTTGTCTTGATCTTGAGTCTGGCCATGACCGGTTCCGTGCCGGCAACGAGCGCCGAGCAGGGTCCCAGGCCGCGGGGATGGGCCCGGCTCTGCGACTCGTCGTTGAACGGGCCTGCCTCTGAAGCTCTGGTACGCCTCACCGGGCGCAGGCACGTGCAGGAGTACCCGGGGATGCACGCCTCGCTCGCAAAGGCTGCTGACAGTGTGCGGGGATGGGATGCGGACGGCTTCGGTATCTGCACGCTCTACACCCGGAAACGGTACGCTCCGGCAGAGTTGGAGATGGCCGCCGACGTCTGGGTCGGCACAACCTCGTACCCCGTGACGAACAGATCGGGCGAAGAGGGTTACCTGTATTTCGGTATGGGAGAGACCACCGAAACCTTCGCTGTCGCCGGAGCTGTCGCCGGCCGGTCTGGGCGTCGCGCATGGCTCGACTTCCACTGTCAGGGCATGGGGCGGGACTCGGTACGGATGGCACTCACGGTCCACTCGACCTTTCGCGGCGATGCCCGCCGGCAAGCTGTCGACATGGTGACCGTGGTCCACTCCGTGGCCCTGAAGTTCAGTGAGGAGCTGGGGTGCGGCCCGGAGACGGAACTACCGGCAATGCCGCCGACCGAGCCGATCGAGGAGGCCGCACCCTGACATCACCCGAGCCGAAGTCCTCCGCGAGCGGCTGCCCCAGCGCATCAGGGATCATGCGGCATGCGCCCGGATGACTGGCACCTCACCGAAGACGTCCACGACTTTCTCGCCCGAGCCGGAGACTTCCTGTGCTCGCGCCCCGTCATGCACAACACGCCGCTGACAACGCTTGAGAAACTGCGGACGCGTGGTGCGGACGCATACGGCGCCGAAGCCACCGTCTTCGGCCGGCTGGAGTCAGGGGGCGAGGTCCGCGCCATCTTCTACCGCCTTCCGACCCAACGTCTCACCCTCACCACCCTCTCCCCCGAGCAGGCCGACACCCTCGCCGCCCGCCTGGCCGGCCTCGGCCACTCCTTCTCCGGCGTCACCGCGGACCACGGCACGGCCACCGCCTTCGCCGGGGCATGGCAGCGGCGCACGGGCGCGGCGCCGGTACGCGACTGGCGGGGCCGTCTCCATCGGCTCGGCACGCTCACCCCGCCGCGGCCGCATCCGGAAGGTCAAGGTCGCGTCCTGGGCGAGCAGGACCAGGAGCACCTCATGCGCTGGTGCCGTGAGTTCGCCGCGGACGTCGGGGAGGCCGTATCCCTCGACGCCGCGTCCTGGGCTGGCACGCGCTTCGCCGAGAAGCGCTATACGTTCTGGGAGACCCCGGGCGGCATGCCCGTCTCCATGGCGGGCGTGAACCCGCTGGTCGGTGGCCAGGTCCGGGTGGACCCCGTCTACACCCCAGCCCACCTCCGCGGCTGCGGCTATGCGGGCGCGGTGACGGTCGAGGTGAGCCGGGCCGCGCTCGCCGCGGGCGCCAAAGAGGTCGTGCTGTTCACGAACCCGGCCAACGCCACCAGCAACGCCCTCTACCAGCGCCTCGGATACGTCCCGGTCGCCGACTTCACCGGGTACACCTTCTCGTACGACGCACCAGAAGCCGACTAGACGGGTGTTCCTGCCGGGACGGCTCTCAACAGCGACTCAAGCGACCGAGGAAACGAATTGGCCTACCTGGCCAAAAATGGGCAGTTCGGGGGTGCGATGCCTACATGCCGGTTCAGGACAGGCGGCTGAAATACTCTGGCCATGGATGCCGGGGGATGAGCGGTACACGATTGGTGCTGCGTTCTGCGGTGGCGGCGGACATCGAGGTGATCGCGGAGTTGCGGGCCAGGGTCATGCCTGCGGACCTGGAACGCCTCGGGCGCTATGACGAGGACCGGGTACGGCAGCGGTCAGGGCCGAGGATCGGGTCCGCTGTGCTGCGCACGATCCTGGAGCGAACGGACGCGCAGGGCATGACCTGGGACGGTGCGACGGCCTCGGCTCGGTCCGCGAGGCGGTCTTCCTTGAGTACGCGAGCGCGCCAGTAGTCTCTTGACCCTGCCACCGTGTGAGGGCCGACACTCGAAGGCGTCATGTTCACCATCGGAGACTTCGCCAGGCATGGACGTGTTTCTGTTCGCATGCTCAGGCACTACGACGCCATCGGTCTGCTGCGCCCCGCGCATGTCGACCAGTCCAGCGGCTACCGCTTCTACGAGGCAGCCCAGCTGTCCCGGCTCAACCGGATCGTCGCGCTGAAGGGCCTCGGCTTCACGCTGCAGCAGGTACGGACGATCCTCGACGAGGACATCAGCGTCGAGGAGTTGCGCGGAATGCTGCGACTGCGGCGCGCCGAGCTGCAAGCGGCCCTGGCGGAGGCGGCGTCGGGCCTGGCCCAGATCGAGGCGAGGCTCCGGTCGATCGAGAACGAGGGTTCCATGCCCCAGGAAGACGTCGTCGTCAGGCAACTTCCCGCGGTCCAGCTGGCTGAGCTGAGCGCGATGGCCACGAGCTTCAGCCCTGACGAGACCGGCCCGCTCATCGGCCGGCTCTTTGACGAGCTGCGCCTACGGCTCAGCTCTGCAGGAGTCGCTCCGACCGGCCCCCGCACCGTCTACTTCGAGACCCCTGACGAAGACGACTACGGGATCGTCGTGCACGTCGGCCTCCCTGTCCCCGCGGGAGTCACCGAACACGCGGACCTCCAGGTCGTATCGCTGCCCCCGGTGGAGTGCGCCGCCACGATCGCGCACCGCGGTATGGCGCACGGCTTTCTGAGCACCAGCCAGCTACTCGTCCGCTGGGTCGACGCGCACGGCTACCGGTTCGACGGGCATGCGCGGGAGGTCATGCTCAACTCCTCCGAGAATCCGGACGAGTCGGTGGCCGAGCTGCAAGCGCCCGTCGTCGCGATCTGACCTTGGCCACTGCCACGTCGCCATCGTCAAAAAGGCTGCCCAATCCGGTGCGTGGCCTCACGAAAGCCGCCCCGCCCCAGGACAGGTGAAGCACTAGGCCGTCCGGCCCCTCTGATTGCCCCTATAGCGCGATGATCGTCAGGGCTTGTTCGGGCGTTGACGACTCATTGGATAGATATGGCGCGCTAGATGATCACGTGGTCGGAGGAGCAGGCATGAAGGTTCGCAACGGTGTGATGATCTCGGTCGCGGCGATCGGGGTCGTCATGGCCACAACTACCCCTTCGACGGCTGCCGATACGGTGACCACCTTCACGGTGACCGCAACAACAGGTCTCACCATCAGCGCGCCCGGAACCGCATCGCTTTCGTCGGCCGCTCCGGGCGGCTCGGCGACCGGCTCGATCGGCCCGGTGACGGTCAACGACCAGCGCTCCCAGCTCGGTACCACCTGGACCGCCACCGTGGCGCTGAGTTCCGCGTTCACGACGGGTGGAGCCACGGCCGCCGAGACCATCACGGGCAGCAGCGTGACGTACGACCCCGGCTCGGCAACCTCTGAGACGAACCCGCCGCACACCGCCGGTAGTGCGGGGACCCTGGCCAGCGCCCGCACCGCGTTCTCCCGGGCCAGTGGCGACGGCGCCAACTCCGTCACCTGGAACCCCACGTTGACCGTGGCCGTGCCGGCATCAAAGGTATCGGGTAACTATTCAGGGACCGTGACGCACTCCGTGGCCTGAGGCCGAAGCTGTGCACAAGTCAAAAACATCGTCCCTTCGCGCCGTGACCGCGGCCGTGGTCGTCCTGGCGGGTTCCGTCGCCCACGCGCCGACGGCGGCCGCCACCGCGGACTCGTCGACCGATACCGGGTACGTCGGTTTCCGGCTGCTCGAAGCCCCCGTCGTGCGGCATGACGACCCACGGGCGTTGAAGTACATCGTCGACCATCTGAAACCGGGAACCGTCATCTCACGCCGGTTCGAGGTGGCCAACAAGTCCAACACCGGACGGGAAGTGCAGCTGTACTCGGGTGCGGCGCGGATCAAGCACAACAGGTTCGTGTTCGCCGAGGGCAACCGGCCCAATGAACTGACCCGGTGGACCCGGGTCAGGCCCTCGATCGTCAGGCTCAAGCCGTGGGAGAAGGCCGAGGCGAAGGTCACGATCAGGGTGCCGGATGCAGCGAGGCCGGGAGAGCGCTACGCCGTGGTGTGGGCGCAGAGCGAAGCGGCACCGGATGCCGAGCACAACGTCGGCTCCATCATGCGCGTGGGCACCCGGGTGTATCTGGACATCAGCAACAGCGGGGAGTACGCCGACTTCCGGATCAGCAAGATCATCGCTCTGCGCGACAAGAAAGGGGTGCCGAGTATCGTCGCCCATGTCCACAACACGGGAAAGCGGGCGCTGGATCTGAGGGGGAAGTTCAGCCTCTCGGACGGCCCCGGCGGGCTGAGCGCCGGTGCGCGTCCGGTCACCGAGGGCACCACGCTGCCTCCCGGCGGTTGGGGAACGGTCAGGGTGGACGGTCTGGACAAAAGTCTGCCCGCCGGACCGTGGACGGCGCGCATGGAATTGGAAAGCGGAATGGTGCGCCACAGCCTTTCCGTCCGCCTGACGTTTCCGAAGCCGGGCGGTTCGTCCGTCTACGACATTGTCATGTCGTCCGACCGCAGACTCTGGGCGGCCGGTGCTGGAATTATGCTGGCCGTCAGCGCAGCCTCCATGTCGTTCGTGCGATACCGGCGCCGACGCGCGGCCAGAAATCGGACGTGAGTTCTCCGTACGTCCTCTCGGGAGTGAATCTGGCGGAGCCAATTGAAGATGGCGGCGGACGGCGCCTTCCGCTCGTCGAGAATGCAGCGAACTCGTCGGGTGAGTAAAAGGAGAATGAGTGGGTTCGCGATCCCTCTCATGGCCGCGCGTCTCTTTGCGAATCGGCATCGGAGGAGTGTTGGGTGCGACCGGTCTGATTCTGCCTCCGGGGGAATCTCAACAGGCAGAGGCCATGACGACCACCGCGCTGTTCACGATTCCCGAGGCGCTCCTTGCCCCCGCGGTCACGGCTCCGGCGTCGGCCAACATCGGGTCGGCGCAGCCGGGAAACACGACGACCGTGCAGATGGGGCAGGTGAAGGTCACGAGCAGTGGCGTGATGCGCTGGACCGCGACGGTGTCGGCCACCAACTTCACCACCGGAAGCGGTCTTCCCAGCCAGACGATCGCGCGAGGAAACCTGTCGTACTGGTCCGGTCCCATCGTGACGAAAACGGGGCCCGGAACCCCTGTTCCCGGTCAGCCGACCAGCGCCGACAAGGTGGCGCTGGACACGGCCCGTACGGCGTTCACGTACAGCACGGTCAACACGAACAGCAGCACGGTGATCTGGCAGCCGACGCTGGTCATGACGGTGCCCGCCAGTGCAGTGGCGGGCACCTATACCGGGACTGTGACCCATTCCGTCGCCTAGCTGCCGTACAGCAGACCGCCGGGCGACGCCGGCGTCACGGGGTCGTGGTGTTGAGCAGGACGGACACCGTGTCATCGGTGTAGTTGGCAGTCGTCACGTCAGGGCGCGAGTCCTCGTCGAAGTCCCCCACGGCAACGCCGAACGGCGCCTCTCCGACGGCGAAGTCGGCCTTGGTGTCGAAGGTGCCGTCTCCGTTGCCCGGCAGCACGGAGACCGTGGCGTCGGCGGTGTTGGTCGCCACGAGGTCGAGGTTGGTGTCGCCGTCGAAGTCCGCCACCTCCAGCGAGACCGGCGCGTTGCCCACCGTGTAGTCGACCTTGGAGTCGAACGTGCCGTCGCCGTTGCCCAGCATCACCGACACCGACGCGTCGTCCAGATTGGGGACCGCGATGTCGAGGTTGGTGTCGCCGTCGAAGTCCGCCACCTGGACGCGGGTGGGTTCGCCCCCGGTCCCGTAGTCGGTCTTGGTGTTGAACGTGCCGTCGCCGTTGCCCAGCAGCACCGACACCGTGTTGTCGCTGTCATTGGAGACGACCAGGTCGAGGTTGGTGTCCTTGTCCACGTCCTTCGACACGATCGAGAACGGAAAGCCTCCGGTGCCGTAGTCGACCTTGGTGTCGAACGTGCCGTCACCATTGCCCAGCAGCACCGACACCGTGTTGTCGGCGGTGTTGGAGGCGACCAGATCGAGGTGACCGTCCTTGTCGAAGTCACCGGCCTCCACCTTGTAGGGGGCCAGTCCCGTGCCGTAGTCGACCTTGGTGTCGAACGTGCCGTCACCATTGCCCAACAGCACCGACACCGTGTCACCGCCCAGGTTGGCGACCGCCAGGTCGGGATCGGTGTCCTCGTTGAAGTCACCGACCACGACACCGGCCGGATAGTTACCCGTGCCGTAGTCGACCTTGGTGTCGAACGTGCCGTCGCCGTTGCCGAGCAGCACCGACACCGTGTCGTCCGCCGAGTTGACCACGGCCTGGTCGACGTGGCCGTCCTTGTCGAAGTCGCCCACGCGCACCGCCTGAGGTGTGTCCCCGGTCGCGTAGTCGGCATGGGTGGCAAAAGTCGGGGCGGCGGCCCACGCGGTGCCCTGAGCCGTGAACAGCACGGTCACGGCAGCCAGAACGGGGAATAGGTACCTTCGGTTTCTCCGGGCCTGCTTGACGGGTCTCTCCTGCGGCATTTCTTTCTCCTTCGCCTGCATACCAGTCCGGGAGCAACGACCCGAGTCGTACCGCAGTGCTGACGACCCACCAGGCTGCTCGATTCCCGGCCTTCAGAATGACATTCATGCACCTCCGCCCGGCAGCAGTAACACAATCCGAGAAAAGGCAGCCCGTCGGCGCAGAGAATTGGCAGCGGCCGGACTTCGCTGAAGGGTCCCCCGAGGGAACAATCCGCCACTCTGAAAGCCCTCACACGGTCCCGCACCACTGACATACCGTCAATGGAAAATGAACCGCCCAAAGGAGCGAGTTGGCGCACGAAGACATTTCGCGAAGGTGGTGAGAAACTCCTCGGCGCGCGCCGGAGCGGACAACGCGGGCGGCACGGCCCGGGGCATGAGCGAGTACGCCCGAGGACAACCGGTTCTGGAGGATTCCGCAAGGAGCGCGAGGACGCCGGCCAGCAGGATGAGCCCGGCGCCGTACATGGCGTACTGCGCGACGTCGAGCAGTCGGCGCACCAGGTCCGGAGTCGGCCCAGGCTGGGGTGGGGAGCCGCAGTTGCGGGCCCTCCGGAGGAGTACGCGCGGCCGTCGCGCCGCGGTAAGTGGTCGCGCGGGACCGGCGGTGGTCCTGCCGCTCTACCCGCCTACCGCGATCCGGGCTTCGCGGATCGGTCGCGCAGCAGGTGCGTGGTGAGAAGTGCCAGGTCCGTTGCCAGGGCGACAGCGGCCAGGGCCGTCTGCCAGGCCGGGCCTTCGGATACGACGTTGGACACCAGGTAGCCGAGGAGGATGACCGCGAGGGCCGTCGCCTGGACGTCGTTGCGCGTCCACCACTGTGCGCGGGGGGCCGACTCCTCCTCGGCGAGCTTGAGCGCGTACAGCTCCGCGGGCCCGAATTCGTCCTCGGGGTCACGTCCGGTGGCTATGAGGTGCTGGGCCGCCTCCCGGGTGAGTTCGGCGGACCGGGCACGGGAGAGTCCGTGCCGTTCTTCGAGCAGGCGGGGCAGGTCGATCAGCCAGTTCTCGGGGTGGGTCCGGCAGTTCATGGTGGGCCCTTCGCGGTCGGCGGTCGGTGAGAAGCGGGCGGCTCCCCAGAGCAGCAGGACGCCCAGCACGCACAGGGCCGGGGCGGGGAGCCGGCCGAGGGAGGTGGTGGGCAGGGTGGTGAAGGCCGTGGCCGCCAGAACCAGCGCGGCAAGGGTGGCCGCTCCCCAGCCGGCGGCGCCGCGTGCTCGGGAGCGTGCGAGGCTCGCCGTCAGGCAGGCGCTCAGCAGGGCAACGCCGGTGAGCGCAACACCGGTTGTGCCGGCGAGGGTCAGGGACAGCATGGTGCCGTATCCGGCCCACAAGCAGGCGCCGGCCAGGACGGCGGCGATGCCTGTCCGGGTGACAGCCGCGAAGGCGTGGTCCGCGCGGGTCAGGCCGTCCCAGCGTCGGCCCGTGCGTTCCTCGGGCGGAATGCGGTCGCGGACGACCGCGGCCGCGTACTCCTCCGGCTTGCCGAATGCGTCCTCGGGTGTCTCACCGCTGTGTGCGCAGTGCTGCTCCACCTCGTCGAGGACCAGGCCGGCGGTGGCCCTGTCCAGCGACTGCGCCGCCAGCGCCAGCCTGGCTTTCCAGCGGGTGTCCGTATCGGTCACGGCTCCTCCTTCGTTCCCTGCCGCAAGAGTTGGTCCATCGAGTCGGAGAACCGCTGCCAGTCGGCGGCTTCTTCGAGCAGTCGGGCCCGTCCGGCGTCGGTGAGCCGGTAGACCTTGCGGCCCGGTCCGCCCTCCCCGGGCTCCCAGCGGGCCTCCACCAGCCCGTCCGTCTCCATCCGGCCGAGCACCGGATACAGGGCGCCGCCGCGGATGGTGCCGAATCCGTGGGCCGCCAACTGCTGCACCAGCGCGTACCCGTGCTGGTCGCCCTGCGCCAGTACGGCGGCGAGCGCCAGCGGCAGCACGCCGCGCAGCCAGCCGGATGAGGGTTCCTGCACAGGCATCCCCGTACTCTCTCCTGCTCTCTACTCCAAAATCTTGACTAGTTCGGATTCAGAGTAGTGGTCTTGTCGATCTCGTGTCCAGGCACGGCCGGTTCGGGGCGTGGCGCGCACACGAACGGGGCGGCGCACTCCGACGGGGTGTCGGTGTACGCCGCCCTCGGGTGGGACGGGCTGCGGGGGTGGCCCGCGTCGTCACGGCGGTTACTTCGGGTCGTTGTCGAACTTCGCGGTCGACCAGAAGTAGCCGAGCACCGCGAGGCCCAGGCACCAGGCGACGGCCAGCCAGCCGTTGTTGCCGATCTCGGTGCCGAGCAGCAGGCCGCGCAGGGTCTCGATGGCGGGCGTGAACGGCTGGTACTCGGCGATCGGCTGGAACCAGCCCGGCATCGAGTGGAGCGGGACGAAGGCGCTGGACAGGAGCGGCAGCAGGATCAGGGGCATGGCGTTGTTGCTGGCGGCCTCGGCGTTCGGGCTGACCAGGCCCATACCGACCGCGATCCAGGTGAGCGCCGTGGCGAACAGGACGAGCAGTCCGAACGCCGCGAGCCACTCAAGGACGGTGGCATCGGTGGAGCGGAAGCCGATGGCCACCGCGACGGCGCCCACGAGGACCACGCTCATGACCGACTGCAGCACGCTGCCGACGACGTGCCCGACGAGCACCGAGGGACGGTGGATCGCCATCGTGCGGAAGCGGGCGATGATGCCCTCGGTCATGTCGTTGGAGACGGAGACCGCGGTCCCGATCGTGGTGCTGCCGATGGTCATCAGCAGCAGGCCCGGCACGATGTAGGCGATGTACTTGGCGCGGTCCGGTCCGCCGCTGCCGATGCCCGCGCTCATGGTGTCGCCGAAGATGTAGACGAAGAGCAGCAACAGCATGATCGGGGTGAGCAGCAGGTTCAGCGTGAGCGACGGGTAGCGCCGGGCGTGCAGGAGATTGCGGCGCAGCATCGTGGAGGAGTCGCGTACGGCCAGGGCGAGCCGGGTCGGGCGGGCGGGAGCCAGGGGGGTGCTCATCGGACGGCCTCCTTGGACTGGTTGGGGATGCCGGCGCCGCCGCCGGTCAGGGCGAAGAAGACGTCGTCGAGGTCGGGGGTGTGCACGGTCAGCTCGTCGGCCTCGATGCCGGCCGAGTCCAGCCGGTCGAGTACGGAGCGCAGCTCGCGCTGGCTGCCGTCGCTCGGGACCCGCAGGGCGAGGGACTCGTCGTCCCGGGAAGCCCCGGGCAGGGCGGAGGCCGCGCCCTGGTACGCGACCGGGTCGGTGAAGCGGAGCCGGACGTGACCGCCGGGGACGATCCGCTTCAGTTCCTCGGCGGTGCCCTCGGCCGCGATCCCGCCGTTGTTGAGCACGGCGATGCGGTCGGCGAGTTCGTCGGCCTCCTCCAGGTACTGGGTGGTGAGGAAGACGGTGACGCCGCCCGTGACGAGCTCGCGGATGATCTGCCACATGTTGTGCCGGGAACGCGGGTCGAGGCCGGTGGTCGGCTCGTCGAGGAAGATGATCCGCGGGTTGCCGACCAGGGTCATGGCGATGTCGAGGCGGCGCTTCATGCCGCCGGAGTAGGTGGTGGCCGGCTTCTTCGCGGCCTCGGTGAGGTCGAAGCGCTCCAGCAGCTCGGCGGTGACCCGCCGCCCCTCGCGCTTGGAGAGGTGGTGCAGGTCCGCCATGAGGAGCATGTTCTCCTCGCCGGTGATCAGGCCGTCGACGGCGGAGAACTGTCCGGTGACACCGATCGCGGCGCGCACGGACTGCGGGTCGGCGGCGAGGTCGTGACCGCCGACGCGGATGGGGCCGCCGGCCGGATCGGGCGAGATGAGGGTGGAGAGGATCTTGACGACGGTGGTCTTGCCGGCGCCGTTCGGACCGAGCAAGGAGAAGATCGTTCCTTCCTCGACGGCCAGGTCGACGCCGTCGAGCACGGTCTTGTCGCCGTAGGACTTGCGCAGCCCGTTCGCCGCGATGGCCAGGTCGGTCATGAGTAGTGCCCCCTCTTACTGACTGCGGATTTACAGGCTGCGAGCGGTGATGTCGCCGTGCGAGGTGGTGGCGCGGATGTCGAGTTCGGCGGTGCCGTCGTTCTTGAGGGCGTTGCTGATACGGCCGTGGCCGGTGCCGGCGTCCAGGGCGGCCGAGACGCCGGCCGCGGCGCCGACCGAGATGCTGCCGGACTGGGTGCGGAGCACGACCGTGCCGCGCACGGCCTCGGCGATCCGGATGTCACCCCGTGCGGTGCTGATCTCCGCGGGCCCGCCCAGCCGGCCGACCTCGACGTCGCCGTCGACCGCGGTGAGGCGGACGCTCGCGGCCTCGTCGATCTTGACCTGGCGGTACGCGCCTTCGAAGGCGACGTCGCCCAGGCGGCCGACGCCGCGGAGCTCGGCGGCGGCGGTCCTGGCCTCGATGCGGGAGCCGGCGGGCAGCTGGATGGTCACCTCGACGGATCCCGAGTTGCCGAGGATCCGGTTCTTCGTGGCCGGGGCCTCGACCCGCAGGACGCCGTCGCCGTAGGCGACCTCGATCTCCTCCGCCGCCTTCACGTCGCGGCTCTTGGAGGCATCCGCGGGCAGTACCTCGACCGTGGCGTCGGTCCGGTCGGCGGCGATGAACCGGATGCGTCCCGCGGGGATGTCGAGGACGGCGAAGACCGGGGCGGGGGTGTCGAACTTCTGCATCGTGCGCTCCTTGAGCTCGTCGTTTCCGATGACGGAAAAGCTACGTTGCATTCATAGATTCGGCAACGCCGTCGTTGCGCAAGATTGCCATCATCGCAGGTGAACGCATGGAAATCGTTGCAACGGTTTTGAATCTAACGCAACAGCCTGCGCGTTGCTCGTTGCAATGGATTGGGAGTGAACGCTATGCTGGAGGCACCAGGAACCAGGGAAGAGCACGAGGGAGACCGCGATGCCGGGAGGCAGACTCACCCAGCCGGAACGCCAGCAGATCGCGCTGGGACTGGCCGACGATCTCGCCTACGCGGAGATCGCCAGACGCCTCGACCGGCCGACCTCGACGATCACGCGCGAGGTCATGCGCAACGGCGGCCCCACCGCCTACCGCGCCGACCTGGCCCACCGCGCCACCGAACGCCGCGCCCACCGCCGCAGGCAGACCACGCCCCGGGACCCGAACACCCCCGCACAGGCCCACGGACGCGACGCCGACGCCGTACGCGAGTACGAGGAGGCGTTCACCACCCTCCTCGTGCAACAGGGCCTGCCCAAGATGATGTCCCGGGTGCTGACAAGCCTCTACACCACCGACGACGGCAGTCTCACCGCGTCCGAACTCGTCCAGCGCCTCCAGGTCAGCCCGGCGTCCATCTCCAAAGCGATCACGTTCCTCGAAAGCCAGGGACTCATCCGCCGGGAACGCGACGAACGCCGCCGCGAGCGCTACCTCGTCGACAGCGACGTCTTCTACCAGTCGATGATCGCCGCCGCCCGGTCCAACGCCCAACTCGCCGAGACCGCACGGCAGGGTGTCGGCGTCCTCGGCCGCGGCACCCCGGCCGCCGCCCGCCTCGAGAACATCGCCCGCTTCGTCGACTTCGTCTCCGAGAGCCTCGCCCGCGCCGCGGAGCAGGCCCGCGACATCCTCTACACGAAACCGGAAACGACCCCGGACAGCACCGACTGAGCCGCGTTCAGATGAGGACCTGGGGGACCGGAACCATGCCGCACAGCCATCGCGCCTCGTTCCGGGGTCAGCGCACGAGGGTGTGGACCGGGCTGCGCCAGAAGCGGCTGGAATCTCCCCCAGGGGGAGGTTCTACCGTCCTGACCGACCGCACGGGCGATGCTTCGAAAGAGGTCTGTCATGACGACGTTTCTGCTGGTCCCGGGGCTTTTCATGGGTGGCTGGGCCTGGGCGGCGGTGGCCGCCGAGCTGACCGCGCGAAGACACCGGGCGGTTCCGGTCACCTTGCCCGGGCTGGCCGAGCGGGCGGGTGAGGACCCCGTCGGCGTCGGGCTGGGCGAGCACACCGACGCCGTGGCGGCGCTGCTCGACGCCGAGGGCCCGGGAATTGTGCTGGTGGCGCACAGTTACGGCATCTTCCCCGCCCTCGCGGCGGCCGACCGGCGCCCCGGACAGGTCGCCCGGGTGGTGTTCGTGGACACCGGCTTCCCGGAGCCGGGTGAGTCGGTGGTGGCGCAGATGCCGCAGCTCGGCCTGCTGGACCGCGCCCTCGACGGCGTCGTCCCGGTGCCCGAGGAGATCCCGGCGGTGCACGCCGTCCCGCCGGCGGAGCTGGAGCGCTACCACCGCCTGGCCACCCCGCACCCGGTCCGGACCGTCACCGAACCGATCGAGCTGACCGGCGCCTGGCTCAAGCTCCCGACCACCGGGGTGTTCTGCCTCGCGAACGGTCTCAGCCTGGAGTTCGCCCGCACGCTGCACGACACCGGCCTGCCGCGGTTCGCCAAGCTCGCCGAGCCCGGAGTCACGTTCTTCGAACTGGCCACCGGCCACTACCCGATGCTCTCCACCCCGGTGGAGCTGGCCGACGTCCTGGTGCGCGCTGCGGCCGGCGAGGGTGTCGGCCTGTACGAGGGCCGACCGTCCGCCATCTAGAACAAAAATAGACCCAGTTGTTTCCTATCGTCGCTGTTGTCAGCCGACTTCAGCGAGAGAACCGCGATGCCCGAGCAGACCAGCACCGCGCCGGAGGGCTACACCACCGTTGCTCCCTGGGTCGTCACCGACGACACAGGGGCCCGGGGCGGCGTCATTCAGGGGATCTGTCCGGTTTGATCACGTGACGCCCAGCGTGGCGAGTGGTGGGGTGACGTCGCGGGCGTGGTGGCGGAGGCCCGCGGCGATGTTGGTGTGACCGGTGAGCCGGAGGGCTCCGATGGCGAGGTTGCGTAGGGCGGCCGAAGGGGGTGCGGGGGATGTTATGTAGCAGTGGAGCAGGCGGTGCGGACAATGATGCGGACGCGGGTTTCGTGGAGACCGAGCAGCACTGAGTGCTGCGCTGAGGGTCGAGGGGAAGCCGGGAAGGCAGAGGAGCTGGCGATTGAGGCGACCCGGCCTCTGTGGATGCCGTCAGTTGCCGGCCAGTCCCTCGGCCGCGTTTCGCCCAGCGTCGGCGGTACGGCGGAGGAAGTCGGCGAGCCGTTCGAGCGCGGCGTCGTCGAAGTCGGCGCAGATCTGCTCCACCGCGGAGTTCATCCCGGCGAAGAGCTCCAGCAGTTCGGCGTTGCGGTCGCGCAGGGCTCGGACCAGGAAGGCCCGGCGGTCCGCCGGGTCGCGGTCGCGGGTCACCCAGCCGGCGCGTTCGAGCCGGTCGAGAACCCCGGTCGTCGTGGCGGCGTGCAGCCCGGCTCGTCGCGCCAGGGCGGTCGGGCTCAGCGGACCGTGGGTGTTGATGAGGTCGAGGCAGTCCAGGTCGATGTCTTTGAGCCCGAGGCGGGTGCTGACCCGGCGGTTGAGCAGAGTCAGCTCGGCGCCCAGCTCGCGCAGTCCCTGCTTGACCTCGACCGTGGCCCGTCGACGGCGAGCCGCATCCCCAGATGCTACGGGAACCATAATGTACGCCTCTCAAATCAATATGCTACGGTTCTCGTATATTACGGCACTCGAACGACGGGGCCGGAGCGAGGGGGCATCGACATGATCGTGGTGATCGGAGCGACCGGGAGCGTCGGACGTGAAGCGGTGAACCTCTTGCTGGAGGCCGGCGAGAAGGTGGTGGCGGTAACCCGCGATCCAGCCGCCGCCGTGCCCGGTGGTGCGCAAGTAGTGAATGGGGATCCGTCCAGGCCGGACAGCCTCACAGCATTGCCGGACGGCATCGAGGCGGTCCTGCTCAGCCCGCGCGCTGTCGGTGGAGCCGCCGCTGAGCTGCTGTCGCTGGCCGCGGCTCGGGGCGCGCGACGGGTGGTGGTGCTGTCAGCCGCGACCCTGGAGCACCCTGCCGGCCACCGGCGGTTCGCCGACGAGTTCAGGGCGGTGGAGGAAGCCGTCAGGGACTCCGGCCTGCAGTGGACGTTCCTGCGGTGCGCCGACTTCGCCGCCAACGCGCTGGCCTGGGCTCCACAGATCCGCGCGACCGGCGTCGTGCGTGGCGCCTACGGCGACGCGGCGACCTCGCCGATCCACCAGCGCGACATCGGTGAGGTGGCCCTACGGGCACTGGCGGGCCCCGGGCACGCAGTGCACGCGGGGCGCGCCTACCTGCTCACCGGCCCACAGTCACTCGACCAGCGGGACAAGGTCCGCATCATCGGCGAAGCCATAGGCCGGGACCTGTCCTTCCAGGAGCTTGCTCCCGAACAGGTCCGCCAGGCCATGCTCGCCCAGGGCCTGGCCGAGGACATCCCCGACCGGCTTCTTGGCTCCCTGGCCGACTATGCGAACGCGCCGGGCCCGTCCACGGGCACCGTGGAGCAACTCCTGGGCCGCCCCGCACTCACCTTCGCCGCGTGGGCCGCCGACAACATCGCCGCCTTCGCGGCCCCGACCGGCTCATGAGCCCACGGCCGCGACAGGGAGGAACAAACGTGCCGAACAGTCCGGTTGCCAAGGTCGCGCGGTGGGCCAGCCTGTTTTTCTCGGGCGTCTTCGCGGGCTTCCTCGTCGCCGTGCTCGTCCTCGAACTGTCCCTGCGGGGCTTCGACCGTCACGTGTACACCCAGGTCCGCCAGGTCGAACTCGATTCGCTGGACAAGCTCGCGGTCGTCACGCTCCTGCCGGCACTGATCACCACGGCATTGCTCGTCGCCTTCACGTTCAAGGCGAGAGGGCTCACCCCCTGGTTGACGCTGGTGGCCCTCACCTTGCTGATCGGGATCCTCGCCCTGACGCTCGTGATCAACATGCCCATCAACGCCGACCAGCTCGACTGGAATGTGCAGGCGCCGCCCGCGGACTGGGCGACCGTACGTGATCACTGGCAGATCGCCCACGGCGTGCGGACAGGCGCGGCCGTGCTCGCGTTCGGAGCCTTGATCGCCAATGCGACGGGAACATCGCACGGCACCCACCAGGCGACACCGACGTCGCCGCACCACGGACTCCCCGCCGCATCAGAAGATTCCCCGCTGCACCGACGGAAATGAGGGAGATCGACATGAGGGAGATCGAACTGTCCGCCGGGACAATCGAATACGAGGACACCGGCGGCGACGGCCCTACGGTTGTGCTCCTGCACGGGCTGATGATGGACGCCTCGCTGTGGGACGGACCGATCGCCGACCTGTCCGCCGACCACCGGTGCGTGGCACCGACGCTGCCGTTCGGCGCGCACCGTCGTGCGATGCACGCCGACGCCGACCTATCGCTGCCCGGGGTGGCACGGCTGGTCACGGAGTTCCTCGACCGCCTCGATCTCCACGACGTCACCCTCGTCGGCAACGACACCGGCGGAGCACTTGTCCAACTCCTCATGTGCGACGACGCTGCACGCGTGGGACGGGCTGTGCTCGTCTCATGCGATGCGTTCGACAACTTTCCGCCAGGACTGACAGGCAAGACGCTCGTGCTCACCGGCAAGCTCCCGCCTCGGATGTTCGGGCTGTTCATGCAGCAGATGAGGCTGCGGCCGCTCCGGCGCCTCCCGATCGCGTTCGGGTGGCTGACCCTGCGCGGAGACGCCGCCACCGCCCGGTGGACGAAGCCGGTCATGAAGCAGCCCGAGATCCGCCACGACGCCGTACGAACACTGCGAGCCGCAGCGGCAGACACCAACCTCCTGCTTGCCGCTGCCGAACGTCTGCCGAACTTCAAGTACCCCGCCCTCGTGGTCTGGGCAAGCGGAGACCGCGTGATGCCACCCGAGCACGGCCGACGCCTCGCCGAACTCCTCCCCCACGGACGGCTGGTCGAGATAGCGGACAGCTACACCCTCGTCCCCCTGGACCAGCCGGCAAAACTCGCACAACTCATCCGGGAGTTCACCCACGCATCCGACGCAACCTAGGACGGAACCGCAGCCGCGTAGCCCGACTTTGTACCTGCCAGTCAAGAACCGATTCTCAACGCACATCGGTGCAGACAGGAGCAAATAATCATGGTCAAGGTAGGACTCTTAGCGGCCTGGATCCGGTAAGCGCGCCTGGATCAAGGCTCGCTCGCGCCGCAGGGCGGCGTGAATGACGCCGCCCTGCACAGGGGCCCTCCTCGATTTCATCGCACAGGCGTTCGACGGTGAGGAGCTCGGGCGGGTGCTGACCGAGGACGGCTTGATCGGGCATGGTGAGATCCGGGTCGGCGACACCGTTGTTCTGGCCTTCGACCGACACGCTGACTGGCCCGTCATGCCGAGCCTGCTGCGCGTGTTCGTCGCCGACGCGGACGAGGCGTTCTCCCGAGCCCTCGCGGCCGGCGGCCAGGTCGTCACTTCCCTGGCGGACAACGCCTTCGGACAGCGCGGAGGGCGTATCAAGGATCCCTTCGGCAATATCTGGTGGGTGGTCAGCCACGTCGAGGACGTCGCCGAGGAAGAGATGTGGCAGCGACTGCAGGACCCGGCATACGCCGAGGCCATGCACGTGGCTCAGGAGACCCTCGACGCCGAGCTCAGCGGTCGACGCCACGGACGCAGCAGTGCACCCGTCAGGACGACCGGCTGACCCGATGACCCTGGTCCGACCCGGCTGAACCGGGCCTGCTGCCCGACCGTGACCGCGCGTTCCGGCGAGCCGCGGCCGCCTGGTCGACGACCCTGTCCTCCGTCGGGCGCGGGTCGGCGAGGAGGCGCGCAGTCGGACAATTGGTGTGGGTTATTAATTAAGAAACGCTCTCACCAGCGTTTATCCTACGCCAGGGTCACTCATTTGCCGCGCATCTGGAGGAGGGGAAGCGGTGTTATCGAGGTATGACCAAAGAATGGCCCCACGACTTGCCTCGGCGCGGCGCGAGGACGGACAGCCCGCTCGCGAGCCGCGATATGACAGCAGGTAAATATACTTACACGCCTGGCGTGGCCTATTCGGCGCTCGGGGCCCGCGGCATCCTGCGGCGGGGGGACGGCGCACGGGTCGAGCTCTCGGTCACCGAGCCGCTGCTCCGGGAGTTCCTGACGCTGCTGGAGTCGGCCCAGGAGGAACTGAATCAGCGGTGGAACGGTCAGGGGACGCCCGGCCGCCACGTGGAACACGCGTAACGGGGGCGGATTTCCATGAACCACGAGTATGCGGATCCCCTCTTTGTGCGGCGTGATTTGTATTCCGATGCGTACTCTTACGGGCCGGGCCCGGAATGGCAGGGCGGTCCCGGCAATGCCGTGCACTCGGGGACCCCGTTGGTACCACCCGACTCGGGCTGGGACCCGGTCGAGGAACTCGCCTATCTCCTCCAGGAGGCCGGGCCGACGGAGCAGGCGACCACGGTTCCGCCGCTGCGCAGCGAGCCGTCGCAGGGCGTCGACCTCGACGACCCGATGGAGAACCTGGCGCAGATCACCGCCCAGTTGCCGCCCATCCGACATTCCTCTGCCGGGCACCGGAAGGTTCGAGTCCGGAAACTCCGCCAGGTCGGGTGGCTGCAGACCGGGAGCTACATCATCGTAGCCATCGTCGCCGTCATCGTCGCCATGGTGAGTGTCTTCGGCGGCATGGTGGCCTACGCGCCGTTGCAGAACATCCCCGCCGGTTCGAAGACCGGGGACGTTCCCTGGTGGCCTCTTCTCGTGTACGGCCCCTGGATGGTCGCCTCTTTGTCCATCCTGCGAGCTGCCCTGCATCAGCGGCGAGCCATGCATTCGTGGTTCATCGTTCTGCTGTTCTCGTCCGTCGCGATGATGCTGTGCGTGGCCCAGGCCGAACGGACCTTCACCGGCGTCGCCGGAGCCGCCCTGCCGTCACTCGCGTCTCTCGCCTGCTTCCAGCAACTCGTCCGACAAATCACACTGACCCTGCCGCCACGACAGAGCACGCGTTCCCACCGGCGGTAGCCCGGAGTCGAGGACTCAGCTCTGCAGGAGTCGGCCGGCATGCTCGGCCTCGTCGTCCAGGACGCGGCCGCGACGTGCGCTGCGCAGCCGCCAGCGGGTGGTGACTCCGTCCGGGCCGTCGAAGCCGGGCTGGGACAGGGCCGCCTCGATCCGGCTACGGACCTCGGCCTCGGAGACCGGTTCGGCGACGAACAGCACGCGCAGCCGCAGCTCGTCGCCGGAGCGCGTCGCGCTGGTGTGGTGCGGTGCCAGCGGACACGGCGGCTCATGCTCCCAGTGCCCGCACAACGCGACCGTGACAGCCGCACCGGGCGCGCCCACGTCGCCGCCCGGTTCCATCAGCACCACCGCTTCGTGGACGAACGCCTGCCGCATCAGGTCAGTATTCACCCGGCCTGCCCGCCCCCGCACCGGCGAAGCGTGGTCAGGCTGGGGCCTGGGCCGCGAGTGCGGTTCTCAGGTGCCGCAGCGAGTCGCGGAGGGTTGCCCGCAGGTCCGACGGGGACGCGGTGGTGGTCCAGTGGGCGTAGGCGACCTTGAAGACGGCGATGCCCGTTTCGGCGGTCAGGCTCGCGGTGAGGTCGGGGACGCCTCGGGCGCGCAGGGCGTCGGCCATCGTCGTGACCAGGGCGGCGAGTTTGGTCAGCTCGCGCTCTCGCAGGTCCGGGTTGGCCGAGACGATCGCTTCGCGGAGTCTGACGCGCTCGGGGTTCTCCTGGAGCACGGCGGCGAAGGCTTCGAGGGCGGAGGTCACCACGTCGACCGGCGGAGTGCCGGGGGGTGCCTCGGCGACCGTGCGGGCCAGTAGGTCGTGGGCCATTTCCGTGCCCGCGAAGAGGACTTCGCGCTTGTCGGCGAAGTGCCGGAAGAAGGTGCGCTCGGTCAGGCCGGCCCGTGCCGCGATCTCCGCCGCCGTCGTCTTCTCGAAGCCCTGCTCGGCGTAGAGCGTCAGCGCTGCCTGTGCCAGGCGGCCGCGCGCGTTCGGCTCCCATCGACCCATGCGGTGATCATACGTGATGACAGTTACTGACATCAGAGCTATGGTGATGACAGTTACTGACGTCATCGGTCGGAAGGTTCTGTCATGCGCGTATTCGTCACGGGTGCGTCCGGGTGGGTCGGCTCGGCGCTCGTACCCGAACTCATCGGCTCGGGGCATCAGGTCCTCGGGCTGGCCAGGTCGGACTCCTCGGCCGCCGCCGTCGCCGCCATGGGAGCCGAGGTGCTCCGCGGCGACCTGGAGGACCTGGATGCCCTGCGTGCCGGGGCGATCGGCTGCGACGGGGTCGTCCACCTCGCCTTCATCCACGACTTCACCCGGTTCGCGGCCTCGATACAGGCCGACGCACGCGCCGTCGAGGCGATCGGCGCCGCCATCGAGGGCTCCGGCAAGCCGCTGGTCATCGCCTCCGGCACGCCGGCCGTACCCGGCAGCGTGGCGAGCGAACGCGACGAAAGTGCGCCCGGTTCACCCGCGGCGGGCCGGGAGGCGACCGCCAGGGCGGTGCTCAAGATGGCGGAGCGCGGTGTGCGGTCGTCCGTCGTGCGGCTGCCCCGTACGGTGCACGGCGACGGCGATCACCACGGCTTCATCGCCCGATTGATCGCCACAGCCCGTGACAAGGGCGTGTCCGGCTATGTCGGCGACGGGAGCGGTCGCTGGCCCGCGGTGCATGTGCTGGATGCCGCGAGCCTGTTCCGGCTGGCGGTGGAGCAGGCCCCGGCGGGATCGGTGCTGCACGCGGTCGGCGACGAGGGCGTGCCGGTTCGGGAGATCGCCGAGGTCATCGGGCGGCACCTGGGGCTGCCCACGGCTTCCGTGCCGGCCGAGGACTTCGGTTTCCTGGGCCAGGTCCTCGCGGTCGACCAGCCGGCGTCCGGCGCGCTGACCCGCGAGCTGCTCGGGTGGCGGCCGGCCCGGCCGGGACTCGTCGAGGACCTGGACAAGGGCCACTACTTCGGCTGAGGAACTGATCCTTCCGGATCTCTTGGCGATCACTCGTCCGGCTGTTTGACTGCGCGGATGACGAGCTTTCTCTGCGGTCTTCTGAGCGTCTTGTTCGGGGCGCTGTACCACCACAGGCGAGTGCGGCGAGCCCTGGCTCGGGCCGATGAGGGGCGCATGGTTCGCTTGCCGGTCTCGGCCAAGCGGCCGGGGGCGGGTTTCCGGTGGACCATCGGCTGGGTGTGGGCCAACGCCGGGGAGTTCGCATGGGAGCCGCGCTGGCCGTGGGCGCGGCTTCGGGAACTCCCGGCGGATCTGCGCCCTGTCCGGACACGCCAGGCTCAGGGGTTCGAATCGTGGGTGATCCCCTACGACGCCGTGGTGATCGAGTGCGAGTCCGGCGAAGGACCGACCTGGCTGGCGGTCCTGCCGATCCAGGTGGACCGTACGCTCGCGATGATCAACCGCGGCTGACCGCGGATCCTGTGGTTCGACCACGGATCCGTGGTTCAGGTGGGCTGCGGCCAGGTGCGCAGTTGGGCCGCGATCCTCGCGGCGGTGCAGGACGGGTCGCGCAGCAGGTCGCGCAGGGCCACCGCGTCCTCGCGGGTGGGCTTGACCGGGATGCCGGAGGCCTCCAGGTACATCACGCCCGTCGCCGCGGCGACCGCCATGTTGGAGCGCTCCAGCCAGCGGCAGCGGCCGAGGACGTGCACCAGGGCGGCGGCTCTGGCATACGGCCCGTCGTAGACGGGCTGGTCCAGCAGTTCGGCCTGGTGGCAGGCGACCGCGGCCACCGGTACCCCGTAGTCGTCGGGGGACGGATCGCCCGCGCCGGCGATCTCCGCGACCTGGAGGATCCAGGGGACGTCGATGTGAAGGTCCATCAGGCGGCGTGTGCTCCCGGGGTGTGGCGGTCGGCGTCCTCGGCCTCGTCGAAGACCGCCTGGTGCTCGTCGAGGAAGCGGCGCGCGGCGTCCAGGCCGCGCTGGCGCAGGCCGTCGGTGTCGTCCCGTACGAGCGAGGCGATGTAGTCGCCGACGCTCAGTCCGCGGTCCTTGGCGCGGGCCTTGGCGAGTTCCGCGATCTCGTCGTCGACGCGTGCGCCCAGCTGTGTCTTCGCCATGGCCCGATGGTAACAGCTGTTACCAGGCGGCGGGAGGCCCGCGGACGGCTCACAGCAGGGCCGTGAGCCGTTGTACGTTGCGGTCGCCCTCACGTCGTACGCCCAGGGGGATCAGGGCGGCGCGGGGCGGCAGCCGCACGCCCCCCGTGAACGCGACCCGGGTGCCGGGGCCTTCGGGCGTGGCCGCCACGCCGATCAGCAGGAACCGGCTCTGCAGCCAGCACCAGCCCGGCCGCTGGACTCCGCGCAGCCGGGCCCGCATCCCGTACCTGCTGCGTGCCAGCGCCTCGACGCGTTCGCCCTGCCGGCGGACCACGCGCAGCCGTTCCATGTCGGTCACGACCTGTCCGAACCCGCCCTCCAGATCGCCCAGCAGGGACCAGACCCGCTCGAAGGGCGCGTCGACGTGTGCCTCGGTCACGTGGGCGCCGCGGATGCCGGCGGCGAGGGCGTGCAGGCGGCGTACGGGGTCGAGGTCGGTGGTGGGCCAGAGCTCGTTCATGACGTCCACGCCTTCCGGAAGGTGTCGCGGGCCCGGTGCAGCCGCGACTTGACGGTGCCGGTGCGCACCCCGAGCAGGGCGGCGGCGGTGCGCTCGTCCAGGCCCTCCAGGTCGCGCAGCATCAGCACCGCACGGTGCTCGGGTGACAGCCGCGCCAGTACGTCCCTGATGTCGGCGCCGAGTTGGGGGTCGCCGCGGGCCGGGAGCGCGCTGAGGTCGGCCGATACGGTGCGGGCGGCGCGGTGCGCGGTGCGGACCGCCTCGCGCACCGCGATGGCACGGACCCAGCCGTGCAGGGCGGCCGGCTTCTTCAGGGTGCGCAGCGACTTGAAGACCGCGACCAGGGCCTCCTGCGCCGCGTCCGGCCCCTGGTCCAGGGCGATGGGCGTGCAGACCCGGACCACGAACGGGGCGAGGAGGTCCAGGAGTTCGGCCATGGCGAGGGTGTCGCCGCGCTGGGCGCAGCGCACGAGCCGGACCGTTCGGTCGTCGGGTCGCTCATCGGGCACGGGCCTGATCCTTCCACCGCGCCACGCGCAGGGCGGCCACGGCCAGGACCGCGCACAGCGGGGTGTAGAGCGCGAGGTTGAGCCAGTAGAAGGCGGTGCCGGTCTCCTTGGCAAACAGCCAGTAGATCCCCGCGAGGGCGCGCAGCGAGAGGCCCGCGGCCACCGCCAGGGTCCCGAGGCGCAGGATCAGGTGGCGGGGGCGGCGGGCCTGGGCGAGGACCAGGGCGGCGGCGGTGAGCAGGAGGGCGACGAGCGGGAGCAGGATCGGCGGCGTGAACGGTACGTCCGTACCGAGCACCGCCCGGGACAGGCTCCCGTCGTCGGCCGCGGGCCAGGTGGCCCCCGTCGTCCAGTACAGGTGGAGCAGGGCGTCCACGGTGAGCACCGAGGTGACGAGCGCGGCGGCGCGGGTGGGGGCGGGGGTGTCGGGCCGGTACGACATGGGTCCTCCTGCGATGGCTTCGGGAATCCGTCGCCCTCCAGAGGAGCCGTCCGCGCGAAACGTTCCGTCGGGTGCGCGAATTCTTCCGAGGCCTGCGAGCCCGAAATGATCGCCCGGACAGGGCCCGGCTAGACGACGAACGCGCCGAACAGGGTGAGGACACCCGCCAGGCCGATCGCTCCGAGCGTGGTTCCGGCGACGGCGGTCCCCATCCTGCCGATGCCCTGGCGGGCGTAGTGGATGCCCGCGGCGCCGAAGGTGATCGCGAGGCCGCCGGTGATGATCGACCACGGGAGCATGAAGAGGGTCAGCGTCGGCCAGGTCCCCAGGGCGGCGACCACTCCGAGGATCAGCGCGAGGGGGCCCAGTGCGACGGCGGGTGTGTCGTCGTGGTGGTCGTGGTGGTGTCGGGGTGTGGTCGTTCCGGACATGCGGTTCTCCCCCTGTGTGGATGTTCCACGTGAACGTCCCATGCGGACGCCTGATTTGAACGTGTTCAAATCTCGTGATCGATCGTAGCAGGGGATGCGGGTGGCTGTACGGCGGCGGCGCGCCTCCCCCGTGAGGGTGGCGCGCCGTCGGGTAGGTCCGCGGGTCAGCAGGTCAGCAGGTCGGTCGGTCAGTGCCGGCCGTCGTCGCCGTGGCGGCGGTCACCTTCGTAACGGCGGTGGTCGTAGCGGTCGTCGTCGTAGCGGCGGTGGCTGCCGTCGTAACGGCGGTTGCCCCAGGACGTGTCGTCGACGAAGCCGCCGCGGGCGTTGCGGAGGGTGGCCGTGTCGGCGCTGTCCCAGATCTCGCGGCGGCGGTCCTGGTACAGGTCCCTCTCGGTGTCCGTGCCGAAGCCGGTGTGGACGCGGACCGAGCTGCGGGCGTCCAGCCAGTAGTGGCGGAAGATGTAGCGGTGGCCGTCGTCGTCCGACAGGACCCAGCCGTCCAGGTTCATGTCGTGGTGGCTGTTGTTGGTGAGCTCGACCCATTCCCGGTTCAGGGAGCGGTTGGAACGGTCGTCGCGGCCCGGGGAGTGGTACTGCACGCCACTGATGACCACGCGGTCGCGGTCCCGGGTCGCCGAGTGGTGGTCGGCGGCCGACGCCGGCAGTGCCACCGCCCCTACGACGGCGGCTGCCACGCCGGCGGCAGCGGTCAGACGGCGGACGGTCAGGGGAATGGAAACGGACACGGGGTCCCCCTTTGCAGGGTGAGGGCACACCCCCGGGCGTACGGCGTCCGAGCCGCGGGCCACCGGTGGTGTGTGGTGCGGGTGGCGGCCGGGTGGCCGCACAGCCACACCCTCCGGCCCGAGCGCCGCGTCGAGCGCGTGACTCGGGCTCTGTTACCAATCGCGCACATATTTGTGAAGCTTGCCTGCAAAGCCCATCTATGTGCTGAATGTTCCATTTTGGTGTCCGGTGAGGGCGGGTTGCCCCCGTGGGCGGCCGGGCCCTCACCCAAAAGGGAGTAACAGCCCGGACTCCGCGTCAGCGCTCGGCCCGCGCCTTGAGGTTGTGGAGCCAGGCGTCCAGGGAGGCGTCCAGTGCCGCCTGGAGCGCGGCGGTGTCGGACTCGACCGGGGCGCCGGACCAGGACTCCTCGGTGTGGACGTGCACTCCGTCGCGCGCCCGGGTGAAGGTCCACACGTGCACGGCGGTGATGCCCTGGGCCGGGCCGCCCCAGACGATGCGGTGTCGCGGGCGGACCTGCTGGACGGTCGAGGTGATGTCCTCGAGGCCGTGCACCGACCAGACGAACACGGAGCCCGCGCGCAGCGGACCCGGGGTCTGCTTGGTCACCTCGGTGACGTCGGGCTGCCAGGCGGGCCAGGCCTCCACGTCGGTCTGGATCCTCCAGACGCGCTCCAGCGGGGCGTGGATCACGATGTCGTCGCGGGTGATGACGGGGGCGTCGGGGTCGATGCCCGTGGGGTGGTGGGGTCCGGCCGTGACGGCCATGACGAGGGCGGCGGGGACGGCGGCGGCCTTCGCGAGCAGGGCGGCGAGCATGGTGAACTCCTGGGCGGGGGTGGGGTACGGGACTACGGGACCAGGACGACCTTGCCGCTGACCGTGCCGGACTCGGCCAGGCGCAGGGCGTCGGCGATGTCGGCGAGGGGAAGTACGGCGGCGACGGCCGGGCTGATCTCGCCCCGCTGCAGGGCCGTGAAGACCTGGGTGAGGTCGGTGCGCAGACGGGCGCGGAAGCGGTTCTTGGAGAGGGCCTTGCCGGCCCAGACGTTGAAGAAGTAGGCGTGGCGGCCGTTGGGCAGGGCGTTCCACATCCAGACGCGGCCCAGGAGCTTGAGGACGGGCCACTGCTTGGAGCCGGTGTCGTCGCGGGTGGCGGCGCTGCCGTACGAGACGAGGGTGCCGCCGCGGGCGAGGAGGCCCCAGGAGTCGGTCACGCTGCGGCCGCCGACGTGGTCGAAGACCGCGTCCACGCCGCCGGGGGCCAGTGCGCGCACCCGGGCCGGGATGTCCTCGGTGCGGTAGTCGATGGGCGTGACGCCCTGGGCGCGCAGCGCGTCGTGGTGGCGGGGCGAGGCCGTGCCGATGACGCGGGCTCCGGCGGCGAGCGCCAGCTGGACGAGCAGGGAGCCGACGCCGCCGTTGGCGCCGTGGACGAGGACCGTGTGGCCGGGCCGCACGCGCGCCTTGCGGTGCAGCATCTGCCAGGCGGTGATGCCGTTGACCACGGCGGTCTCCGCCTCGGCCGCGCCGACTCCCGCGGGCACCTCGACCACGTCCGCCGCGTCGAGCACGACGTGGCTGGCCCAGCCGCCGGTCTTCGTCAGGGCCGCCACCCGGGTGCCGACGAGGCCGGGCTCGACTCCGGGGCCGGCCGTCTGGACGGTGCCGACGAGGTCGTAGCCGGGGACGAACGGGAACGGCGGCTGGTCGTAGTAGCGGCCCCGGCGCATCTGCTGCTCGGCGAAGGACACGCCGGTCGCCTCCATGCGGACGACGACCTGACCCGGGCCGGGGGCGGGGACCGGGCCGCGGCGCAGCTCCAGCTCCTCGGGCTCGACCGTGCCCGGCAGGACCACCTCGACGCGCTCCACTACGTTCATCACAGCCTCCGTTATACGCATTTTCTTGAGTTAGAGGTTCTAACTGGAAGGTGTGACCAGACTGCGGGTCGAGCCACCACCCCGTCAAGGGGTGGCGAGAACTTTTTTTAGAGGGTCTGATGATAGTGATAGGATCTAACACCATGGAGTCGTGTCGGCCGGCCGAGGCCGACGAAGGCCTGCCCAGAAAGAAGGTGGTGACCGTGGCGCGGAACGCGGCGTCCCCCCGGGACCGGTACCGGGCTCAAGTCCGTACGGAGATCAAGGAGCACGCCTGGCAGCAGATCGCCGGCGCGGGGGCCTCCGCGCTCTCCCTCAACGCCATCGCCAAGCAGATGGGGATGACCGGTCCGGCCCTCTACCGCTACTTCGGCAGCCGCGACGAACTCATCACCGAGCTCGTCACCGACGCCTACCGCAGCCTGGCGGACACCTTCCGCGCCGCCGCGGCGGACGGCGCCGACCTCGCGGGGCTCGCGCACGCGCTGCGCGGCTGGGCGCTTGCGGATCCCCAGCGGTACTTCCTCATCTACGGCACACCCGTGCCCGGCTATCACGCGCCGGACGACGTCACCGCGATCGCCGCCGAGATCATGGAGACCCTGCTCGACGCGGCCGTGGCCGTGCCGGCACGGCCGGCCGGGGCGGCCGGCGCCGGCGAGGGGGCCGAGAAGGGTGCGCACGAGAGGTCGTACGAGAAGTCGTTCGAGGCGCATCTCGCCGAGCACCGGAGCTGGGACGGCGGCCACCGCGCCACGCCCGCGGACCTGCGGCGCGCGCTGGCCTTCTGGAGCCGGCTGCACGGGGTCGTCTCGCTCGAACTCGCGGGCCACTTCACCGGCATGGGCTTCGATGCCGCCCAGTTCTTCGCGGCCGAGCTGGACGGGCTGCTCGACCGCTGAGGTGCCGCCGCCCGCGGCGAGCGGCACCGGTCAGTCGGTGTCGGGGAGCCAGTTGCCGTGGAAGCCGAAGGGGACGCGGGCCGGCAGGTGGATGGTGGCCGCGGGGGGTGCCGAGAGGTCGTCCGCGTCCAGGACGACCAGGTCGCTGCGGTCGGTGCCGGCGTCGTGGACGTAGGTCATGAGCCAGCCGGGGCCGCCGGCCGTGCCGGTGGCGGGGGCGAAGGCGGCCTCGCCGGGGGTGCGGTCGGGGCCGAAGTCGTGCGCGGTGGTGGCGCCGCTGGTCAGGTCGTAGCGGATCAGCGCGTTGTCGCCGGTGATGTGGCCGTGGGCGGCGGGCAGGCCGGTCAGACGGTCGTCGGTACGGGGGAACTCGCCCGGGCGGTCGTCGAGTTGCTCCTCGCGGACCGTGCCGGTCGCCGGGTCGATCGTCCAGGACCACAGCACCGCGTCCTGGGGCGGGCTGATGCCCTGGTCGGTGCGGCGCCAGATCTCCGAGTAGCGCATGACGTGCAGGACGATGCGGCCGTCGGGGGTGTCGTGGGCGTTGAGGATGTGGAAGACGTAGCAGGGGTCGATGTCGTACCAGCGCACCTCGCCGTGCGGGTCGTCGCGGCGCAGGACACCGAGGCGGGCGCCGTAACCGTCGTCCCAGCGGTACGGCATCGACCGGCCGGTCATGGCGAGTTCGAGGTCGAAGACGACCGGCAGGTCCAGGAAGACGACGTGCCCGGCGGTGAGCGCGAAGTCGTGGAGCATGGTCGGGCCGGGGACCTCGATGGGCCTGCTGAGCACCAGTTCGCCGGTGGCGTCGGCGCGGTGGTAGGTCAGGTGCGTGGGCTCCAGGACGCCGTAGCCGAAGAAGTGCAGTTCCCCGGTGGTCGGGCAGGTCTTGGGGTGGGCGGTCATGGCGGTCTGCAGCCGGCCGCCGAAGTCGTACGGGCCCTTGGTGTCCAGGTCGCGGGTGAGCTCGTAGGGCAGGGCCGTCTCGACCAGGGCCAGGGTGCGGCCGGCGTGCCGGACGACGTGGGTGTTGGCGGGGCCGGCCGTGAGGTCGCGGTGGCCCTGGTCGTCGTACATGCGGGCGCCGTCGGTGAAGCTGGTGGTGCGCACCCAGCGGTTGCGGTACGACACCGCCCGGCCGTTCTCGATCCGCAGGCCGTGGATCATGCCGTCGCCGAAGAACCAGTGGCCGGAGTCGGCGTCCGCCGGGTTCGGGCCGTTGCGCAGGTACCAGCCGGACAGCTCGGGCGGGATCGTGCCGGTCACCGGCAGGTCGTGCGCGGTGAGTTCCTCGGTGACCGGGGCGTAGTTGCCGGCCAGGTGGCGCGGGATCGTCATCGGGCCACCTGGCCGGCCTTGGCCTGGACGTAGGCGATGTAGCGGACGGTGAAGACCATCGGGACGACGAAGCCGGCGATCTGGATGACCGTCGCGGTGGTGGAGTGGGCGTCCCCGGCGTGGGCGACCAGGGCGAGGACGACGGCGGTCAGGGCGAAGGCCGCGGTCCATACGGCGGTGATGATCACGTTGGTGCGGACGAACGGCTTGAGGTCCCACAGCTCGCGCGGGGTGGTGCGCTTGGCGATGCCCAGCGTGAACGGCTTGCCGATGGCCAGCGAGACGCCGGCGATGACGGCCAGGGTGCCCGAGGAGAGGGCCGCCGAGTAGTCGTGGACGCCCGAGTGGGGGTCGGCGAACGCGATCACGGTCAATGCGGCGAAGAAGACCGCCGAGCCCAGCTCGATGATCAGCGCGTCGAAGCCGGTGCCGGCCCTTACCTGCTGGGCTATGACCGCCACCGCGACCACCAGGGCGGCCAGGGCTGCCCACTGCCAGCTTCCCGACGGGAGGACGGCGAAGACGATCCACGGCAGGAACGTACGCAGGTAGGACATTGATCTCTCCGTTCGGGGTCCCTCTGCTGACATGTCAAAAGTAGAAGGTCTACTAGTGACATGTCAATGTTGGAATGTAGAGTGGAGGCATGAGCCTCAGACACGCACTGCTCGGACTACTGACGGAGCGGCCCGCCAGCGGGTACGACCTGCTGAAGCGGTTCGAGACCTCACTGGCCAATGTGTGGCCGGCGACGCAGAGCCAGATCTACACGGAGCTGACCAAGCTGGCCGGCACCGGACTGATCACCGTGGCGGCCGAGGGGCCGCGCGGCCGCAAGGAGTACGCCCTCACCGACGACGGCCTGGCGGAGCTGCGGCACTGGCTGACCGAGACCAAGCCCCAGCGCAACACGCGCAGCGACGTGCTGCTGCGCGTGTTCTTCCTCGGGGTGCTCAAGCCCGAGGAGGCGCACGAGTACCTGGCCGAGCTGGCCGGCCTGTCCGAGCAGGGCTACGAGGAGCTGCACCAGCTGGCCGAGGCCGTCGACTGGGACGACGACGACCTCTCGGTCTACGGCCGGATCGCCCTGGAGTACGGCCTGCGCTTCCACGCCATGCGCCGCGACTGGGCCAAGTGGGCGGCGGAGCAGGTCGGATAGGGGGCGGGTGCGCGGCGACCCGAAGATGGGATACAGTGATCTTGCGCTTGTCACCCGGAACCCCGGGTGGTGGGTGATGCGTTGGTGGTCCAAGGAAAGACGTCCCGCTTCCTGCGGGGAGATGCAGGTGCAAGGCCTGCCCGGCGCTCGAACAGAACCCCTCTCCTGATTCAGGAGGGGGGTTCTCGCATGTCCGGGGTCGGGATGGGGCCGCCGTTGGGGTGACGTTCGCGGGTCGGCTCGAAATGTTCGGTGCGCGACAACGGCGCAGGTCAGACAGGGCGCCCTGGTGACGTTCGCGCGCGGTTTCGAGGAACTTTTTCCTGGAACCGCGTTTTTAGCTAGAGCTAAAGGTGGCATCCTGGAACTACGGACAGTTCAACAGACCTTGCTGTCCGCCTACTTGGGGGTGACACCATGGGCTTCTTCGCCGGAAGTGAGAACCAGAGCCGCACGGACTTAGCCGGGGCGCAGCTCGCGCGTCAGGCCACCGCGTCTCTCGCGGGCCTGCTGGCCGGGCTGGGAAAGACACGCTCCGACCTGGCCAAGGCCATGGGAGTCAGTCCCGGACGCGTCAGTCAGATCATGTCCGGAGACGCCAACTTGACGGTCCGTACGCTGGCTGCCGCCGCGGAGGCGCTCGGCGCCAGCGTGGAGATCACCTTCCGCCCCTGCCCACAGCCCGCGCACGGGCCGGGCGGACACAGCGACGGCAGTGGGGACCCATCGGCGGCGCGCGACAGCGACCTCACGTCCCACCGGTAGCCGCCGGCCGGTTCCCACTGCGGCCCCGCTAGGAGCGGTTGCCGAGGAACCGGAAACGTCGGCCCTGCCTGGGGAGCGCGGAGCTGTGGTACGTGTCGCGCCAGAGCGCCTTGTCCCGCAGTTCCTCCAGCTGAGGCCGTTCCGAGCGGCGGCCCTGCACGTAGGCGATGAGCAGCAGATGTCCGCTCTGCGCGCGTGCCTCGGCGAACGATGACCGGCAGTCGTAGCGCTCCTGGTCGGTGGGGTCCCGCGGGGGCAGCCAGGACACATCGCCGCGGCACGCCTCGTCGGTTCTCGTCTGTACGTCGAGAGCCTTGTCGATCGCCCGCTCCGCTTCCTCGTAGCAGGCATGGATCGTCTTGCAGACGGCGGACTGGCGATGGCGGTCCAGCAGGTACTGCTTCAAGTCGTGGTTGAACATGCGCAGCTTCGCCGACTCCGTGAAGTCGGCCAAAAAAGCGTCGCACCAACTCTGACCGTCCGTGTGCAGCCGGTAGTCGAGCCGCTCCATGAGCGAGGCGACGCCCAGAGTCAGGATCTTGACATACTGCTGCGTGCCTTCGTCCTGCTTCTTGCGGGGCAGCGCCGCGGCTCCGGTCGCGACACCCGCCGTCACCGGCGGCAACGCGGCCAGGTGCGGCAGGAGATGCGCCGTACCGACGGCGGCCGCGCACATCAGTGCCATGACGGAGAGAGACAGGGCGGCCGAGCGCGCCGTGCCCAGAAGCCTGCCCTTGCAGTGGAAATGCCGCAGCAGGCCGAACCACGCGATGACGGCGCAGGCCGCCGCCGGTAACGCGTAGTCGGTG
The DNA here is from genome assembly GCF_021538895.1 of Streptomyces olivochromogenes. GTDB lineage: Bacteria > Actinomycetota > Actinomycetes > Streptomycetales > Streptomycetaceae > Streptomyces > Streptomyces olivochromogenes_A. The sequence continues at coordinate 50,367 of NZ_JADDRL010000020.1, forward strand.
CACCATGTCTGTTGATACCAGCTGCTCATCGACGGCCCCATGCGATACGCGGACAGGAAGGACCGTCGCCAGTGAGCAGAGGTGAGGCGGGCTCCCCCTCGGCGTTCATGCGCCCAGCCCTGCCCCACGGCAGGCCCGTACGCACAGGACTGCCGCAAGTGCGCTTCGATAATCCCACCTGGTCCTGCCTGGCGGCCTTACTTTGCGCAACAACCGGGCCGTCGGCTACGCGAATCCGGCCACCCGCCTGCCTTCGGAGCGCCGCCGGGTGTTCAGCGGAGTGTGTCTATCCAGGTCTGCAGGCGGTGGCCCTGGGTGGTCATCAGGTCGGGGTCGCGCAGGGCGTTGGTGAGGACCGACATTCCCTGGTAGGCGGCGACGAGTTCGACGGCCAGGGCGGGGGCGTCGGGGCGGCCCAGTGCGGTGAACTGGGCCGCGGTCCAGTCGAGCAGGGCGCGCATGACCTTGGCGGCGGACTCGTCCAGGCCGTCGTCGCGTTTGTCGAGCTCGGTGGTCAGGGTGCCGAAGGGGCAGCCGAAGCGGGCCGCCGTCTCGCGCTGGTCGACCCAGCCGGCGATCAGGGCCTTCAGGCGGGCGGCGGGGTCCGGGAGCTCTTCCAACTGAGCCGTCAGGGCGACGAGTTGGGCGTGGTGGGCGGCCACCACGGCCTCGACCAGCTGGTCCTTGGTCTTGAAGTAGTAGTAGACGTTGCCGAGCGGGACGTCGGCCGCGCCGGCGATGTCACCGAGGGTGGTCTTCTCCACGCCCTTCTCGTGGAAGACCCGCACGGCGGCCTCGACGAGGCGTTCGCGCTTGCCGCCACGAGGGGTCCGGGGGGCCTTGGCCGCCGCGGCGGCTTGTGAGTCAGTCACCTGACTGAGGATAGACAGCGGGGAGGTGGACCGCTAGCGTGTGAGTTAGTTAGCCAACTAACCCAGTCGAGCAGGGGGAAGTGTCGTGATCGTTGTTACGGGTGCCACCGGGAACGTGGGGCGGGCTCTGGTCGGGATGCTGGTGGCGGCCGGCGAGGACGTGACCGCCGTGGCGCGCGGGATCGGGGGCGGGGACGTTCCGGCGGGGGTGCGGGCCGTCGCCGCCGATCTCGGGGAACCGGAGAGCCTGGTGCCCGCGCTGGAGGGGGCCAAGGCGCTGTTCCTGCTGGTGGCAGGCGAGGACCCGGTCGGGATCCTGGAGCGGGCCGCGGCGGCCGGGGTCGCCCGCGTGGTGCTGCTGTCCTCGCAGGGAGTGGGGACCCGGCCGGGGGTCTACGCGCATGCCGCCCGGTTCGAGGCGGCCGTCGCCGACTCCGGGCTCGCCTTCACCGTGCTGCGGTCGAGCGGGATGGCCTCCAACGCCCTCGCCTGGGCCGGGCCGGTGCGCGAGCACCGTACGGCCGCGGCCCCCTTCGCCGAGGTGGGGCTGCCGTTCGTGGACCCGGACGACGTCGCCGCGGTGGCGGCCGCGGTGCTGCGGGAGGACGGGCACGACGGCGCCACCTACGTACTGACCGGGCCCACCGCGACCACACCTCGGCAGCGGGCCGCGGCCATCGCGGAGGCGATCGGGGAACCGGTGCGGTTCGTCGAGCAGACGCGCGAGGAGGCGTCCGCGCAGCTGGCCCGGTTCATGCCGCCCGCGGTGGTCGAGGGCACGCTGGCGATCCTCGGGGAGCCCACCGAGGAGGAGCGGCGGGTCGGCGGCGACGTCGAGCGGGTGCTCGGGCGGCCGGCCGCCGCGTTCGGGGCGTGGGCGGCGCGCCATGCCGGCGCTTTCCGGTGAGGGGGGTCAGGCGCCGGTCGGGCTCATGACCGTGCGTGCTCCACCTGGGGTGCGGAAAGGAGAGCGGGCCAGTCCTGGGCGGCGGCCCAGGCGGAGAAGGTGTGCCAGCCGATCTCGGGGTGGTCGCGGCGCAGTCCGCGTACGTCGACGTCGAGGCCGGTGGTCGTGAAGTACTCGAACATGGCCGCCAGGTCCTCGGAGTGGGTGCGGACGTAGGACAGGGGCACCTCCTGGTGCGCGATCGGGTCGCCGATCGCCGTCGTCAGGATCTCGGCCATCTCGGCGGGCGTGCGCTCGTCGGAGGCGATGTCGATGCGCTGCCCGGCGAAGTCTTCGCGGCTCTGTAGGGCCAGCGCGGCGAACTCGCCGATGTCGGTGGCGGGGATGAGGGTGAGCGGACGGTCGGCGGGCATCGGCCAGGCGAAGGTGCCGGTGCGCATGCCCTCCAGGGTCCAGCCGCTCGCGTAGTTGTCCATGAAGGCCGCCGGGGCGATCACCGTCCAGGGCACACCGGAGGCGCGCAGGTACCGCTCCACCAGGTACTTGCTCTCGTAGTGCGGGATGCCCGTGCCGCGGTCGGCGTGCGCGGCGGAGGTGAGGACGACGTGGCCGAGGCGGGCCGAGACCGCCGCGTCGACCAGGGCGTGGCCCTGCCGGGTCTCGACGTCCGTGTCGGTGCCGAAGGGGGTCGTCACCGCGAACAGGGCGTCGGCGCCGGTGAGCGCGGCGTCGAGGCTCGCCCGGTCGTCGAAGTCGGCACGGTGGATGTCGGCGCCGAAGGCACGCAGGGCGTCGGCGGCGGGCGAGTCGGGGTGGCGGGTGAGGGCGCGGACGCGGTGCCCGGCGGCGAGCAGGGCCCGAGCGGTGGCCCCGCCCTGGGCGCCGGTGGCGCCGGTTACGGCGATGGTGAACATGGGGTTCCTGTGGGTGCGTGAGAGAGGGATGCGGAGGATCGGCTCCGCTTGATTGCGTGACGCATTAGCTGCGCCGCGCAAAAGAATACACGGACTTCGCTGCGCCGCGCAGATAATTTGGATGCGGTTGCGGGTGCGGGGATGCGGGTGCGGACACGGGCGCGGGCGCGGGAGGCCGTCCGTGGGGCGGGCAACGGCGCCCCGGCTCTTGGTCGTTGGGTGGAAGCCGTGAGATCGTCCGCAGGTGATCGACGCTGCTGGGGAAACGATTTCGGCGCGACCCGACGACCGCACCGCGTCCGTTCTGCGCTTCGCCGTGGAACTCGTCGCCTGGGTGGCGACCCCCTGGGCGCTGGCCGGCCACTCGTGGCTGCTCGCCGTCCTGTCCGTGGTGCTTCTGATCGGCCTTCCCACGTGCTTCTCCACCCCGGGTGACAAGGCGAACGTGATCAACGCGGTACCGGGCTGGGCCACGATCCTTCTGGTGCTTCTCCAGCTCGTCGCGGCCGTGGCTTCCTCGTGGCTGGCCTGGCCCGTGTGGGCAGCGGGCCTCGTGACCCTGATGGCCGTCGTCACCCTCGTCACGGAACGCCGACGCTGGCGGTGGCTGGCCTCCGGCGCCTGAAGCGCTCAGCCGCAGGAGGCGACCGAGCGACGCGGGTACGCGGTCGTCAGAAGTCCAGGTCCAGTTGTTCGATGTCGGTGAACTCCACGTCCAGGCCCTGGGCCCGGCGGCCCCGGTCGCGGAAGTACATCTCGCCGAGGCCCTCGGCCAGGATGGCGCGGAGTTGGGTTTCCGTGGCGCCCGCGTCCTGGGCCGTGAAGAGGCGGGCGGCGTATGCGGGGGGCAGTGCCTGGTTGAGGTGGCGGACCCGGGGGTCGTCCGTGGTGCCGGGTGCCGCCGTGAAGCCGAAGCGGGCGCGTGTCGACATGAACAGGCCGTCCGTAGTCGCCGCCCGCTGCCGGGCCCGGGCCCGGATTCGGGGCTGCCAGCGGTGGCGGACCTCGCGGTGCATGCGGTCGGCCAGGGCGGGACGCGGGTGCTTCAACTGGCCCTTGAGATAGCGCTCCACCGTGCGCTGGGAGATCCCGAGCAGGTCCGCGACCGCCCTGGTGCCCTTGAGCTGCCGTACCAGAAAGCGCATCTGCGCCTGCGCCGACTTCGGCAGCGGGCGGGTGAAGTGGCGCGCATCCGCCTCGTCGAGACTGTCGTTGATGTCCGCCATCGTGTGGTCCGTCCTGCCCGGTGCGCTGCGCTGTCCGGCGGCCTTCGGTTCCGGCCGCGGGTACGTCGTACCCCGTTGTACCAGGCGGGTTCGCGGCGCCGGACGCGCAGGTGGCGGGCGGCGCCTGCGCTCGCCTCCTGTCCGCCTCCATTCGCGCTCCATCGCCGTTTCGGGGCGGGGTGCCACGCTGACCGGCACGGACTTACCAGGAAGGCGGGGGACAGCCGATATGAGTGGTCAGCGTTTGGCTCTGACATTTCCCGGCCAGGGTGCGCAGCACCCCGGGATGGGTCGCGCCTGGGTGGCCGGCGCGGGCTGGTCCCTGGCCAAACGGGCCGCCGAGATCACCGGCCGCGACGTGGTGGACCTCCTCCTGCACGCCGACGAGACGCATCTGCGGCGCACCGACAACTCCCAACTCGCCACGTTCACCCTGGAGATGGTGATCTTCCAGGAGCTGAGCGAGGTACTGCCGACGGCGGTCCACCCGCTGGTGTGCGCCGGCCACAGCCTGGGTGAGTACTCGGCGCTGGTGGCGGCCGGCATCCTCTCCTTCGACGACGGCGTCCGTCTGGTCGCCGCGCGCGGAGCGGCGATGCGCGCGGCCTGCGCGGCCGAGCCCGGCACGATGGCGGTGATCCTGGGCCCGGCGGTGGAAGACGTCGAGGAGGCGGCCGCGTCGGTGCGGGCCGAGGGCGGCCGGGTCTGGGTGGCCAACCTCAACTCGCCCCAGCAGTCGGTCCTTTCCGGCGCCGAGGACGACCTCGCGCGCTGCTGCGGACTGCTCGGCAAGGCCAAGATCGTGTCGATCCCGGTCGGCGGGGCCTTCCACACACCCCTGATGACGCCGGCGGCCGAGTCATTCCGTCAGGTCCTCGGCACCGTCGAGTTCCGGCCGGGCCACGCCCCGGTCGTGGCGAACGTCGACGCCCGTCCGCACCAGGGCGGCGAGGAGTGGCCCGCGTTGCTGGAGCGGCAGCTCGCCTCGCCGGTGCGGTGGACGGAGTCGGTGCGCACGATGGCCGACGACCTGTCCTGCGACACCTTCGTCGAGGTCGGCCCCGGCCGCACCCTGTCCGGTCTGGCCAAGCGGATCAGCCCGCAGGTCGAGCGGCTGACGGTGAACGACCCCGAGCGGCTGCCGGCGCTGGCGCAGACGACCACGAGGGACGCGGCGTAGCCGCACGCTCCGCCCCGGCGCCCACCGCGTGCTCCATTCCATTGCCCGGCGTGCGCTCCCTCCCGCGGTCGAGGGGCACTTGAGGGTGGGTCGAGTGAGGGCCGAGAAGTGCTTTGGTGCTGGTCGAGCCGGGGTGGGGCGGGGCTTTCAGGAGCCGCACGGGAGTGAGCGCTGGGGCATGCTGGTGGCGGTCTCCTGCGGACGCTTGCCTGAGGGGCCGGGTGCCGGGGCGTGTCCTGCTTGCGTGCCGGATGCGCCCAACCCGGGTCTCGGCAGTGGTTGTTCGGGTCTCGGCGGAGGTTTTTCCGCTCGCCGGTCACATTGTCGCCCTCCGGCTCGTCAGTGCAGTGAGTAGGCACCCAGTGATTAGGCACCCCGTGGATCTTGGAGGAACCATGACCGCCCGCATCCCCAACCCCGCCATCGCCGCCGGCCCCGACACCCTTCCCGCGCTCCTGTCGTTGGCGGAGGCCGTGAAGAAGACCGGGCTGTCCGACACGCTGATCAACCTCATCTACCTGCGCGCCAGCCAGATCAACGGGGCCAGCTGGAACGTGAACAAGCACTCCAGCGACCTGAAGGCGGCCGGGGAGAGCGACGAGCGGATCTTCACCGTCGCCTCGTGGCGTGACGCGCCGTTCTTCACCCCGGAGGAGCGTGCCGCGCTGGCCCTGACCGAGGCGGCGACGCGTCTGGCCGACACCGTGGACCCGGTCTCGGACGAGGTGTGGGCCGAGGCCGCCAAGCACTTCAGCGACCAGGAGCTCGCCGGAATCCTGCTCGCGGCCGGCCTGAACAACCTGTGGCACCGGCTGATGCCGACCACCCGTCAGCCCGCGCAGCCGGTGGCCGGCTGAGCGTCGGTAATTTCCGGCCGGATACGGAGGCCGCGCATGCGCGCGGCGTCCGTATCCGGCCGTGCGCCGTTTTCCGGCCGGTGTCGGCGTCGGGCGGGAAACGGTGATCAAGATGGTGTGCGGACGGAGCTCCGGAAGGAGTGCGATGGACGAGCTTGAATGGCTGGCCGACCGTTTCGAGGAGAGCCGGGGGCATCTGCGGGCCGTCGCCTATCGGATGCTCGGTTCGACGGCCGAGGCCGACGACGCGGTGCAGGAGTGCTGGCTGCGGCTGAGCCGCTCCCACAAGCGTGACATCACGAACCTGCAGGGCTGGCTGACCACCGTCGTGGGCCGGGTGTGCCTGGACATGCTGCGTCAACGCCGCTCGCGCCGGGAGGACTCCCTGGAGGAGCTGGTCCCCGCGGTGGCCACCTTCTACGAGGACGAGGACAGCCCCGAGGAACACGCGCTGCTGGCCGACTCGGTGGGACTCGCGCTGCTGGTGGTGCTGGAGTCACTGGACCCCGCCGAGCGGCTCGCGTTCGTGCTGCACGACCTGTTCGGCGTGCCCTTCGACGAGGTGGCGCCGATCGTGGAGCGCACCCCGGCCGCGGCCCGGCAGCTGGCCAGCCGTGCCCGGCGCCGGGTGCGGGGCGAGGCGCCTGCCGCGGATTCCGACACGACACAGCGGCGGGAGATCGTGGAGGCCTTTCTCGCCGCCGCGCGCGACGGCGATCTCGACGGGCTGGTCGCCGTGCTGGACCCCGACGCCGTGGGCCGGTCCAACGGCCTGCAGGTGGCGCGGGGGGCCCTGGCCGTGGCCCGGGGAGCGGCTACGTTCGCGCCGTTCGCGCAGGCCGCGCAGCTCGCGCTCATCAACGGATCGCCGGGAGTCCTGGCGCAGCAGGCGGACGGCGGGTCTCGCGCGATGACCTTCGAGATATCGGGCGGGAAGATCCTTGAGGTCGACGTGATCAGCGACCTGGAGCAGCTGCGCCATCTGGAGCTGGCTCGCCTGGACTGAGTGCGGCCGGAAGGCCACCGCACCGCGGACGGGCGGGGGAATTTCACCGTCGTACGGTGCGGTGGCCGCACCGGGCGGCCCTCATCTGTCTGACGAACGGCGCGGCACATGTGTGACCGCAACGATCTCTCCACCGGTTTTGGACTCAAGTGCGCGTCAAGCGCTCCTGCAGAGAGCGTCCGGCCGTCTTCCGCCGACTTCCTGCACGCTGGCGCCCGGGGGAAGGAGGACCGGTCGGCAACGTGCCGCGCCATGCCGTGCCGGCTGGCTCCGGTGCCGTCCTGTCGACTGCCCGTGGTCACCTTCCCGATGCCGCCCGGCCGGCGGTCGACGCACCCGCCGCCCCTGCTCCGCGGCAGGGTCGAGAGCCCGCGCGGTACGCCGTCCCGGGCCACCGACGCCGAGAAGCACCCACACCGGCGCTCCCGCCGGGAGCGGCTCGCGAAAGGACGAGGAAGCCATGACACGACCCGTGGTGGCGCTGACCGCCGACGCGACGACAGTCAACTGGAACATCTGGGGGGATGTTTCGGTCGCACTGCTGCCGCAGGCCTATATGGACAAAGTGGCGGCCGCCGGCGGAGCGCCGGTGCTGCTGCCGCCGATCGCGGAAGCCGTCGAGGCGGCGATGGCCGGGGTGGACGCGCTGCTGATGAGCGGCGGCGCGGACGTCGACCCGGCGCTGTACGGAGCGGAGCGGGAGGAGTTCACCTTCCCGCCGCACAAGGCGCGCGACGCCTCCGAGTTGGCCGCCCTGGCCGTGGCCGAACGGCGCGGCATCCCGGTGCTCGCGGTGTGCCGGGGGCTGCAGCTGATCTCCATCTCGCGGGGCGGCACCCTGAACCAGCACCTACCCGAGCACTCGCCCGCCGTGCCGGGCCGCTACGAGCCGCGCACCATCCAGGTCAAGCCCGACTCGCTGCTGGGGGCCGCACTGGGCCCCTCCCCCACCGTGTACTGCCACCACCACCAGGGCATCGACAAGCTCGGCGCGGGGCTCGTGGCCACCGCCTGGTCCGACGACGGGATCATCGAGGGCGCGGAGGCGGCGGATCCGTCGGCGCCCTTCCTGGCGGGTCTGCAGGCGCACGGCGAGCTCGGCGAGGACACCGTCGGGCTGTTCGAGGCGTTCATCGAGGCGGCGCGGGCGGGAATGCGGCGGTGACACCGCGTTCCTGACGGCACGTCGTCGAGGGCGAGGGGCCCGCCCGTGCGGTAGTCGTATGGGCGGACCCTTTGTTCGTCCTACGGGTGCTTGTCGGACCGCGAGGTGGCATGGGAGAGGCCCCACGCCTCCCGAGGCGCCACCGGGGCCGCTGGGCGCTGCGGTCAGGGCTTGGGCGGGATGATGAATCCTCGCACCGGCTTCGGCTCCGGGTCACGTGCGTCCGGCTGCTGCGCGCGCTTCCACGCCGCCACCATTTCCGCGTACCGCGGGTCGATCCACTCGGCCATGGGTCACCTCCGCCGTCAGCCTACGACGGGAGGCTCCGGCTTCGGCATGGGGCGGATGGTGCACTCCGGGGCGTGCTGGCACTTCGCCGCCACCGATACGAGGGTCTCGTCCGACGGCGGCCCCCACAGCTGCGGGTCTGCATCCCATCCGAGTTCCGCGATGGCCTCGCGGGTGCGGTCGAGGATCGGCGGATCGTAGGTCGTCGGGTCGTAGCCCGGGTAGTGGTGGACGAACGCGCCGCCCAGCTGCTCGCACAGCTTCTTGTACATGGCCGTGTGCAGGAGCAGGGCATGCCAGCCCTCGTCGACGATCCGCGACGGCGCTAACCCGACACCGCGGTTGTGCGAGCAGGCCGCGACGAACTTCAGGGCCTCCTCGACGATCCGGCCGGCCATCTCCCCGGGCATGTCCAGGTTGGCGTCCATCACCGTGAGGCAGCAGCTGGCGAACCGCTCGTCGGTGATGAGCATGCGAGCCAGTGCCGGTATGGCGTCCGGCGGGGTGGGTCCGGGAGGTATGGTCACTGCAACTCCTTCGCTGGTTGCGGATGGGGACGTGCGCCCGAACCGGGCTCTTCGCGGGATGCCGGTCCGGGCGTTCCTGCTACCGGGGCGCGTCGTGGCGCAGGCCGGTGACAGGGGTCTGGGAGGACGCCGGGCCGATACCGTCCGGCTCGGCCGTCTGGACGGCGAGCTGCTGGTGCCCGGCGGCGATGAGGCGGGCAACACCGAGCGGAGCGCAGAGCATCGCCGGAGAGTCCATGGGCACGGACCAGTAGGACTCAAGGTCACGGCGGCCCTGATCCATGTCCAGCCGCGGCACTCCCAGGTGGGTGCCACGGTCGAACACCTCGACGTCCGCTGTCCGCCAGTCCTCGACTGCGTGCTGCCACGTCCTTGGCACGCCAGCAGGGACCAGAGCGTAGTACCGCTGCCGGCGCCGGTCACAGATCACGGGGCCACCCTGCAGGGCTTCGCCGAGGACGGCGGCGGTGTCCGCCGGTGTGGTGCTCGCGGCGACAGCCTGGACGAGCGGGCCGGGGAGGCGGACCGCGGCGAACAGAGTGCCGAGCGGCAGCAAGGTGATCCCGTGCTCCTGCCACTCCATGCGTGCGCGTCCCGGCCGAAGGCGGGGAGGGTCGACAGCAGCCAGTGCTGTACGGCCAGGCGGCGCTCTGACCGGGTGTGGACGAGCACGCCGGCGACCGTGCCCGGGGCGTCCTGCGGACGTGGTCCGACCGGTGTGTCTGGGGATGTGCGGTTCGGCACGTCGACTCCTCGCAGTCGGCCATGCCCCTGGAGGCTCCGCCGCCTCGCCGGGGTCTTCACGTACCTGCCGAAGCTAGGAGCGTGATGTGCCAGGCGACCAGCAATGTGCAGATGTTTGCAGGCACGCTGACCATCCGCGTGGCTGTCGCAATCACGCCCTTGACCGGCGCTCAGGCCCGAGGCAACGGTGGTGCAAAGAACTGCACATAACGTAGACGGAGCAGAGCGTGACACTACGGTTCATCGGGATCGACCCCGACACGAAGACAGCGGACTCTCCCACGGTGTGGGTCGACCAGGAGAAGAAGGAACTCGTCTTCCAGGGCTGGAAGGCGAGTCCCGAACTGCAAGCAGAATGCGCAGCGTTCGAGGTTCCGGGGCATGCCGTCGGCATCCCGGCCGACGAGGCAGTGGTCCGGATCCCCGCGAGGATGGCGCAGATGATCAGGGAGGCGTGCGATGTCGTCGAGCGAACCGACGATCGCTGAACTCATGGCCCAGTGCACGCGCTCAGCCGTGCACCTTGAGATGCGGGACCACTACGGCGTCGCCCACGAAGCCGCCGACTTCAAGGCCTGGCTGGAGACCGGCCAGCTCGACACCGACGCTGCCTCGCCGGACTGGGCGCCCTGGGTAGACCTCGTCTCGCAGGCCACCGCCCGCGGCGTTATCGTGCGCCGAGCCCGTATCGTGTCCGAACCCGTCTCCGACTACATCCGCTACGAGCACGCGTCCACCGTCGTCAACCTGCGGGCGGGCGAGGACGTGCGATGGCTGCCTCGTCGGCATGCCTCGGACATAGCCCTGCCCGGCAACGACTTCTGGCTCTTCGACGACCGCCTGATCCGCTGGGGCTACTTCTCCGGCAACGGCGCCATGGTCGGGCACGACGTCTCCGATGACCCCGCCATTGCGAAGCTGTGCTCGGAGGCCTTCGACGCCGTCTGGTATCGCGCCATCCCCCACACCCAGTACGAGATCCACTGACCAGGAAGCACCAGCAGCCAGATCATGCCCGCCTCGCCGTCCTCCTCAGCCCAGGCCGCCCGTGAAGCCGTGGCCCACCGGCTGCGCGACCTCCGTAAGGGAGCCGGCCTGACGGTCGTGCAGTTGGCTGCTGCGTGCGGCTGGCACTACTCCAAGACCTCCCGTATCGAGAACGCGCTCACCGGGCCATCGGCAACCGACATCCGCCGCTGGTGCGCCGCCACCCACGCCGAGGGCCAAGCGCAGGATCTCGTCGTCCAGTCCATCAACGCCGAGTCGATGTACCGGCAGTGGCGCGACCAGGTCCGCGCCGGGCTCCGGCACCTCCAGGAAAGCCGCGTGAAGGCGTTCCGCGAGACCGAGTGCCACCGGCTGTATTCCGCCGGCCTCGTGCCCGGTCTCCTGCAGACCGAGGGCTACGCGCTCGCCGTCCTCGGGATCGCCGCGGACGTTCACAGCCTGCCGGCCGACGACACCGCCGAGGCCGCACACGCCCGCATCGAGCGCTCCCGCATCGTCCACGAGCAGGGGCATCGCTTCGTCGTGGTCATCGAGGAGTCAGTGCTGCACTACCGGATCGCGGACCCGAACGCGATGGCCGCACAGCTCGGCTATCTCCTCACCGCTGGTGCGCTGCCTGCGGTGTCCCTCGGCATCGTCCCCACAGCGGCCCGGCGAACGCACTGGCCCGAGGAGACCTTCCACATCTACGACGGCTGCCTCGTGTCAGTCGAGTTGGTGCCAGCCGAGGTGAGCGTGACCCAACCCGACGAGATCGCCCAGTACCTGGAGACGTTCGAGCGGCTCCGCTCCATGGCGGTATACGGCGCTGAGGCACGCGCCCTAGTCCTCAAGGCCATCGACGCCCTGAGCTGACCCCGAATGCACGAAAGCGGCCCCGCCCCTCCCGGATGGGAGAGGCGGGGCCGTAGTGCGGGGTGGTGCGGTTGGTGACGTCGGTTCAGCGCTCGGCGTCGGTGGCCAGGACGGCGCCCTGGGTGGGAGCCGCCTCGGCCTCCGCCGGGGCGGGCGTGGCGTTCATCGACCCCTGACCGCGCGGCATCAGGAAGGTCACCACCAGCAGGGCGACGAAGCCCAGGCAGGCCGCCGAGAAGAAGGCGTGGTGGTTGGCCGTCTCGTAGACCTTGGTGATCGCGTGCGGGTTGCCCTTCGTGTCGGCCATCTTCGTGGCCATGCCGTTGTAGGCGATGGTGGCGACGACCGCGAGGCCGAGCGCGCCACCGGCCTCCTGGCTGGTGTTGATCAGGCCGGCGCCCACACCCGCCTCCTCGGGGGAGACCCCGACGAAGGCGGCGATCTGCAGGGTCACGAAGACCATGCCGCAGCCCAGGCCGAGCAGGATGAACGGGGCCAGCAGGTCGGCCGCGTAGCTGCCGCCCTCCGGAGCGTGGACCATCAGCAGCAGGCCGCCGACGGTCAGCGCCAGACCCATCATCACGACGGGGCGTGCCGCCATCTTGGTGACCATGCCGGAGGCGATGCCCGCACCGACCGCGACGGAGACGGCGAGCGGCACGTAGGCGAAACCGGCCTTCAGCGGGGAGTAGTCGTAGACGTCCTGCATGAAGAGGCTGGCGAAGAAGAACAGGGCGCTGAAGGTGCCGAACACCAGCACGGCGGAGAGGTTGGCGATCCGCATCGTCTGCAGCCGGAAGAACCGCAGCGGCATCATCGGCGACTTGACCCTGGACTCGATCACCAGGAAGGCCGCGAGCAGTACGACCACGCCGGCCAGCGAGCCGATGGTGCGGAAGGTGCCCCAGCCGACGTTGGTGGCCTCACCGAGGGTGAAGATCAGCAGGAGCAGACCGCCGGTGAGCGTCGCGGCGCCGAAGGTGTCGAACTGACCGCGCTGTTCGGCCTTGCTCTCGGGCAGGATGCGCGGGGCGAGCAGAGCGGCACCGAGGCCGATCGGCACGTTGATCCAGAAGATCCACTCCCAGCCGGGACCGTCGGCGAGCACACCGCCGAGGATCACACCGACGATGGACGCGATGCCGGACAGGGAACCCCAAAGGCCCAGCGCCTTGTTGCGCTCGGGGCCCTCACGGAAGGTGTTGGTCAGGATCGCCAGCGCGGCGGGGGTGACCATCGACGCGCCCCAGCCCTGGAAGGCGCGCGAGACGATCAGCATGCTGCCGTTCTCGGCGAGACCGGAGGCCAGCGACGCCAGCGCGAAGACGGCGAAGCCGAGCTGGATCATCCGCCGGCGACCGAAGGTGTCCGCCAGTCGTCCGCCGAGCAGCAGGAAGCCACCGAGCACCGTCGCGTACGCGGTGACGATGTAGTTCAGGCTGACGTCGGACATGTCGAGGCCGTCCTGGATGGACGGCAGTGCGAGGTTCACGATCGACACGTCGGTGAAGACCATGAACTGGCCCATGCACACGAAAGCCAGGATCGCCCCGGGGTTGAAGCCCGCCCCGAGGCCTGACCGGCTCGTTGTTGAGTCGGGGGCAGCCATTGTGAAACTCCTCAAATATGCGGGATCAGGTCATCAAGAGCGGTCCCCGACAAGGTCGGGCGCCCCATGGATGGTTGGGAGCGGACACGCATGACCGGCCGGCCGGTTGTCCCCGACCTGCCGTCGGGCGACCTGCTCGTGCCGGTGCCCGTACTGCCGTACGTGTCTGCCATCGGCGCTCCCGTTCGTGGCGACCGGGGCACAACCCCGGCCTCTGTCCCTGCGGTCCGCACACAGGACGCTGCGGTCCGTCACGGGCCACGGAAAGTACACAGGGCTCCGGCTGAGAACGACTCGAACGTGACTTGAGCGCCCTGTGCTATGACCGGGCCTTCGTGATCGCCGAAACGGGCTCGGGCCCTCTGCCAGGCCTGCTGTGATCAGCAGCCTGGGACGAGCGGCTCAAGCCTGGCTCGAAGGGCGGTCCAGGCCGAGGTGGCGCAAGGGGCCGAGGTGGTATCCGGGGTGTTCCTGGAAGCGGGTGGTCAGAGATCCGCACCGGATCGCGACCGGGGCCCGTGAGGAACAGGGGGATCCGGTCGTAGCAAGGATCCGGTCACGGGCGGGTCCGGCCACCGGAAGGATCCGGTCAGGGTACGGGCCCGGACGTGAGGCGGATGGTCATCGTTCCCGTCGCCCGGCCGGGCACCGGACCGGTGCCCGGCGGCCGCGGGGACGGGGTCCTGGGGAGAACAGAGCTTGGACCAAGGCTTCTGAGGCGGCATCAGCCCCAGGTCGCGCCGGCCGGCTCCTTGATGGTGATGTTGATGCGGTTGAAGAAGTTCGTCGTGGCGATCATGAGGATCAGGGCGGACAGCTGAGCCTCGTCGTAGTGGTCGGCGGCCGCGTCCCACACCTCGTCCGACACCGGGTTGGAACGGTCGGTCAGCAGGGTGGACGCCTCGGCCAGCTCCAGTGCGGCCCGCTCGGCGTCGGTGAAGAAGTCCGTCTCGCGCCAGGCGGCCACGGCGTGCAGCCGCTCGTCGGTCTCACCGGCCTTCTTGGCACTCGCCACACCGGAGTGGACGCAGGCGCTGCAGCCGTTGATCTGGCTCACACGCAGATGAACCAGCTCAAGGGTGGTCTGCGGGAGGCCGCCGCGGTGCATCGCCTTGTACAGCAGCGGGATGCCCTGCATCGCGTCGGGGAGGACCATCGCCGGGTTCTTCATACGTGCAGCCATTGTCTTGCTCTCCTGTGCTGGGTGGTGATCCGTTGTGGTGTCTCACTGCACTGACGGATCCCGGCACAGGAATGTGACGGCCGCTGCGAAGAAAATTTCAGGCCAGTCCCGCGGTGGCCAGTTCCGCCTCCACGTCGTAGCGCTGTACCCAGGTCACGTCACGCACCAGCTCCTCCATGCCGGCCCCGCCCGGACGCGGCGACGAGGACGGAGAAGGGGGTGCGGGCGACGCGGACGCGGGCGGCGCGTCGGTCGTCGACAGCCGCTGCGATCCGCCGCCGAGCGACCCCTGCCGTACCCGGGAGGTGTGCTCCAGGCGCAGTTCCTCGTAGCGGCGCAGCGCCGGTGCCGGGCCGGACGGGCCGGTGCCGAGCCGGGCCAGGCAGGCGGCGAGTGTCACCGCGTCCTCGATCGCCTGGCTGGCGCCCTGCCCGTGGTGCGGCAGCATCGGGTGCGCGGCGTCACCGAGGAGGGTCGTGCGGGCGGTGCTCCAGCGGGGCAGCGGCTCGCGGTCGTACAGAGTCCAGTGGCCGGCCTCGGAAGCGGCCTCCACGAGCCCCCGGACGCCCGGCTCCCAGTCGGCGAACGCCCGGCGCAGCGCCGCGGTGTCGGCGGGCCGGCTCCAGGAGTCGCCGCCGTCGGTGGGGTCGGCGACGACGGCGACGAACGCGGTCTCGCGTCCGCCCCGCACCGGATGGGCCAGCAGCCGGCCGGCCGGGCCGACCCAGGTGAGCAGCGCGTCCCGGGGCAGATCCGGGCAGGCGGCGGACGGAACGACCGCGCGGATGGCGGCGGTTCCGGAGAACACCGCGGGCTCGTCCCCGGCGATCGGCCGGCGCAGCAGCGAGTGCACGCCGTCCGCGGCGACGACGACGTCCGCGCGCACGCTCGCCCCGTGCGCGAAGTCGATCCGTACGCCGCCGACATCCTCGGTGACGGCGACCGCCCGGTGGCCGACGTGCACCAGGTCGGCGGGGACCGCTTCGGCCAGCAGCCCGTGCAGGTCGGCCCGGTGCAGGGTGTAGTGCGGGCCGTCGAACCGGGCCTGCCAGGCATCGCCCATCGGCTGCCGCACGACCACCGCGCCGGTGTCCCAGACCCGCACCTCCATCGCCTCGGGCCGTACGGCGACCTCGTCGAGCCGCTTGCCGAGGCCCAGGCGCACGAGCAGGCGGCTGCCGTTGGGTGCGAGGTGGATGCCCGCGCCGATCTCGGACAGTACGGGTGCCTGCTCGTAGACGTCCACGCGCAGTCCGGCCCGGCGCAGCGCGATCGCGGCGGTCAGTCCGCCGATGCCCGCCCCGACGACGGCGACGTGCGGCTGGTTCTCGCTCATCTGTCCCCTCCTCCTCGGGGCCGGTGCCCTTGTCCGGCCCGCACAACGCGAAAGGCGGCGCGGCCACCGCACGTACTGCGCGGTGGCCGCGCCGCCCGCTCCCGAACCCGGTCAGGCCGGCCGGCGAGGACGGTGCAGGGGCGCGGGTGCGCCGGCGTCCAGATCCCTGTCCTCGTGCGCGGCTCTCGGGGGCTACGACGATAGGGCCGCCCCGGCTGCCTGGGGCGGCCCTGTCCAGTGGGGCTCAAGCAGCCCCGAACCAGCGCTGCAGCGCCGGCTTGAGGGCCGCCTCGTCGGGGGCGGCCCAGGCGATGTACCCGTCGGGGCGCACCAGGACGGCGTGCGGCGCGTCGGGGCGCGCCGTCTCCTCGTCGCTGAAGTCCCCGGTGACGACGTCGACCCGGCTCGCCCAGGGCGCCGCCGTCTCGCGCAGTTCGGCGGCGTTCGTGGCGGCGGAGGTGATGATCAGCACGCCGCGGGCGCTGCGCAGCAGCTCGGACACCGAGGAGGGGCTGCCGTCGGCGAGCTTGAGCGGGAGGTCGGGCCGCAGCCGCAGGCCGAGCCGCGGGTGGCTGCCCTCGCCCATCTCGTAGCGGATGTCGAGACCGCTGACCTGGCCGGCCAGGTGGCGGGCGACGTCGGGGTCGGCGACAAGCTCCTGCATCACGGCACGCAGCGGCTCCATCTCCTCGCCGCTGAGGTAGAGCTTGGTCTGGGCACGGGTGTTGCGCATCAGCTGCTGCCCGACCGGGTGGCGCTCGGAGTGGTAGGTGTCCAGCAGCCCCTCGGGGGCCCAGCCGTTCACCGCGGCGGCGAGTTTCCAGCCGAGGTTGGCGGCGTCCTGGACGCCCACGCTCATGCCCTGCGCACCGGCCGGCATGTGGATGTGGGTGGCGTCACCGGCGAGGAAGACGCGGCCTTGGCGGTACTCGGCGGCCTGCCGCGTGGTGTCGGTGAAGGAGCTGATCCAGCGCACCTCGGCGTCGTGGAGCCGCTCGCCGGTCATCTCCTCCCAGGCGTCGGCGATGACGGAGAAGGTCAGACTGCTCTTGTCCTCCGGGGGCCGCAGGGCCTCGTTGTGGATGACGATGCGGTCGACGCCGTTCTGCAGGTTGAAGGACATCACCATGCCGCCGGGCACGCGCTCGCCGATGGGCCGCCGTCGTACGTCGGCGCCGACGAGGTCGGCCATGTACATCCCGCGGGTGGGCTCCCAGCCGGGGAAGTCGATGCCGGCCAGCCGGCGCACCAGGCTGCGCGCGCCGTCACAGCCCACCAGGTACTGGGCGCTCAACTCGCCGTGCCCGTCGGGGCCCTGGTACTCGACGACGACGCCGTCCTCGGTCTCGCGGAAGCCGAGGACCTCGTGCGAGCGGCGGACGTCCACGTCGAGTTCGTCCAGCCAGGCGCAGAGGATCTCCTCGGTGTGGAACTGCGGGATGCCGCGCACGCTGAAGTGGTTGTCCTCCAGTTGGGAGAAGTCGATGCGCACGCCGCCGAAGTGGCCCTGGGCCCATTCGACGTCGCCGAATCGCGCGAGCAGCCCGCGCTGCTCGAACACCTCGGCGGCGCGGCGGGTGAAGCCGACCCCGCGGGACTCTCCGCTGGGGGCGGGCAGCTTCTCGAACACGGTGACGTCGACGCCACCCAGGCGCAGTTCGCCGGCGAGCATCAGCCCGACCGGCCCGGCGCCGACGATGATTGCGCCCTTTGACATGTCGTACTCCTCAAACAGCTGGCCGCCGCCGGCGGGCGGCTGCCAGGTCGACTGTGGTCAGCACAGGGTCAGGGGGTTCGAAGCGGCAAGGCGCGCCGGTCGTCGTCCGTGGGGCGGCTGCGGCCGCGCTCCGCTCAGGCGGCGAAGGCGGCCGCGTTCTCTTTCGCCCACTCGCTGAAGGGGCGCGCGGGGTGACCGGTGAGGGTCTCGATCTCGGTGCTGAGCGGAACGGGCTCGGTGGAGGCCGCCCACAGCTCCAGCAGGGCGCCGGCGATGTCGTCCGGCATGAAGTCCGGCTTGTTGGCACGCCACACCTGCGGCGGGACCGGCCGGACGGGGATGTCGCGGCCGACGGCCTCGGCGATGACGGCGACCTCCTCGCGGAAGCTCAGGGCCGCGGGCCCGGTGAGGTGGTAGGAACGGCCGCGCAGCTCCGGCCGGGTGAGGACGGCGTGGGCACACTCGGCAATGTCCCGCTCGTTGACGGGGTCGGCGTAGCTGTCGGGGTACGGCAGCGGGATCACGCCCTGAGTCCTGAGGGGGAATGCCCAGGGGGCGGCGTTGCTGGCCAGCGCCCCGCAGTTGAGGGCGGTGGAGGTCAGCGAGGAGGCGGCCAGGGCTCGTTCGACCACCAGGTGCGGGGCGGCGATCGGGTTGGTCTCGGCGTCGGGGCGCAGCACTGCGTCCGCGGACATCACCACGACGTGTCCGACACCGGCGGCCTCGGCCTCGGCGACGAACGCGTCGATATGGGCGGCCTCGCAGTACAGGAAGACGGAGTCGATGCCGTCGAGGGCGCCGGCGAAGGTGGCGGGCTCGTCCAGGGCGAGCCGTACGGACTGCACCCCCTCGGGCAGTGACAGTTTCCCGGGGTCGGCGGAGCCGGCGCGGACGGGCACGCCCTGCTCGCGGAGAATGCGCGCGAGCTGGGAGCCGACCTTGCCGCGGCTGCCGGTGACGAGGACGGTCATGGTTCCTGCCTTTTCTTGAGGACGCGGGTGGCGGTCTCCGGCGGTGACAGCGCGGCACGGTCGGCGGCTGCCGACCGTGCCGCGCCGTCACCGGTCATGCGGCGGCGGGCCCGAACCAGCGGGTGAGCGCCTGCCGCAGGTCACCGCCGTCGGGGGCGGTCCACACGACATGGCCGTCGGGCCGCACCAGCACGGCGTCCAGGGTGTTGTCGGCGTCCTGGTCGGCCCAGGTGCCGGTGACGACGTCGACGCGGTCCGCCCAGCCGACGGCGGTCTTCGCCACGGTTTCGTCGCCGTCGGTGACGATGAGCACGCCACGGGCGGGGTGCAGCAGCTCGGCAACCTTCACCCGGCTGCCGTCGCCGCGCTCCAGCGCCCGGTACGGGGCCAGCCGCACGCCGAGCAGGGGGTGGCCAGTGGCGCCGACGTCGTAGCGGATGTGCAGGCCGCTGACCCGGCCGGCCAGGTGGCGGGCGGCCTCGGGCAGTTGCACCAGTTCGCGCATGACGGCGCGCAGCGGCTCCATCTCCTCGCCGCTGAGGTACAGCAGCGACGCGGCCTGCACGTCGACCATCAGCTTCTCGCCGATCGGGTGCCGCTCGCTGTGGTACGTGTCGAGCAGCGCCTCAGGCGCCTGGCCGCGCAGCACGGCGGCGAGCTTCCAGCCGAGGTTCGCGGCGTCCTGCAGGCCGACGCTGACGCCCTGGGCGCCGAGCGGGGCGTGGTCATGGGCGGCGTCGCCGGCCAGGAGGATCCGGCCCTTGCGGTACTGCTCGGCCAGGCCGGAGGCGTTGGTCAGGGCGCACATCCAGGAGGCGTCGGCGTGGTGGATGTCCTCGCCGGTCATCCGCTGCCAGGCGTCGGCGAGCTCGGCGAAGGTCAACTCGCCCTCGCCGTGGTGCGGGCGGACGCCGGGCTCGTGGATGACGATGCGGTCGACGCCGGGCTCCAGGGTGACCGACAGGACCATGCCGCCACCGGGGATGCGCTCACCGATGGGCCGCATGCGCAGATCGGCGCCGACCACGTCCGCCAGGTACAGGCCGCGGGTGGCCTCGTCGCCGGGGAAGGCGATGCCCGCCAGCCGGCGCACGGTGCTCTTGCCGCCGTCGCAGCCGACGAGGTAGGCGGCGGTGGCCTCCACCGGGCCGTCGGGTCCCTCGAAGCACGCGACGACGCCGTCCTCGGTCTCGGTGAAGCCGGTCAGCTCGTGCCCTCGGCGCACCTCGACACCGAGCTCGGCCACCCAGGCGCCGAGCATGTCCTCGGTGACCGACTGGGCGAGGCCCATCACGCCGAAGTGGCTCTCCTCCAGCAGCGAGAAGTCGATGCGGACACCGCCGAAGTGGCCCTGCTTGCCCCAGCGGATGTCGCCGAGACCTTCGAGCAGGCCCCGCTGGTCGAAGACCTCCGCGGTACGGCTGGTGAATCCGAGGCCGCGCGACTCACCGCTCGGAGCAGGCAACTTGTCATAGACGACGACGTCCGCGCCGCCGAGGCTCAGCTCGCCGGCGAGCATCAGACCGACCGGGCCGGCTCCCACGATGATCGCACCGTGTGCCATGTCGACTCCTCACGCAGGTGGATGGGCACCAGGAAAGCCCACCGTGGTCGACGGGCAATGCAGACTGACTCAAGCGCTTTCGAGGGCGTACGGGCACCGCCACGGGGCATGCCGGACGCCGGAACAATGCGCCTGAATACGGGCACGGAACGGCCCCGCCGGTCGGGGGGCGACGGGGCCGAGGTCCGCGGGCCTGCGTGGGGCAGGCGGCACGGATGCCGGTGACCGGACGTCGGTCGAAGGACGCCGGTCGGGAGAGGTCAGTAGTGGACGCTGACCAACTGGCCTTCGCCGCCACCGCTGTTGTTGGTCACGTAGATCTGGCCCTGCCGGCCGAGGGCGAGGCCGGTCGGCTGGTTCAGCTGGTCGCCGGTGGGGATCTCGGTGATCGCCTTGGTCTTCCCGTCGATCTTCGACAGCGTGCCCGGCAGCGGCGGACCCGCCTGGAAGCCCTTGGTGTACGACAGCGCCACCAGGTTGCCCGAGCAGTCCACGGCCAGGTCGACCAGGTTGGACAGGCCGGTGACGAACACCTCGGGGGTGCCGCCCGGCGGGATCTTCCAGATGCGGGCGGAGCCGGGGACGGTGCCGCTCATGTCGCTGAAGTAGACGGTGCCGTCGTGGGCCTTGACCATGCCGGTGGGCACGCCCTCGGCGGGGCGGGACGGCGTCACATTGATCGGCACCAGGAATTCGAGGGAGGTGGAGCCGTCGCTCTTGGTGCGCACGAGGGTGTTGGCGCCGGCGTCGGTGACCAGGAAGCCCGAGCCGCTGCGGACGAGCGACCACGGGTTGGAGTGGACCTCGCCGCCGTCGGGGTTCTGCCGGGTCTCCAGGTCGGCCAGGTCGCCCAGGACCTTGCCGTCACGGGTACGGAAGACCGTGCCCAGCGTGGCCGCGTCCGGGCCCAGTCCGGCACGGTACTGCGTGGTGCCGCCGAGGCCGCTGACGACGTCGTAGCCGCCGTTCGGGTCCGCCAGTACATCGGTCGGGCCGGTGACGTTGGCCGGACCGTTGGCCGAGCCCTGCGCGGTGGAGGCGAGCCCCGTCACGACGCGGCCCTTGAAGCTGCCCTTGACCTTGTACACGGAACCGGTCCTACCGACGCACTGCACTCCGTCCGCGCAGCCCGGAAGGCCCTGGCCGGCCTCGGCGACGACGACGGAACCGTCGGACAGCACACTCACACCGCGCGGGTTGTTCAGGTGGTCGGCGAGGACCTCCAGCGTCGCCGTGGTCTCGGCGTGCGCCGGAACGGCCAGCAGCGGTGCCGCGACTATGCCGGCCGCGCCCGCCGTCACCAGGGCCCTTCTCCAGGAACGTGAAATCGACATGACTCTCCTAGCTGGCTGTGGGCTCCCCCGTTTTCCGGAGCAGTCTTGAAATCGCCACCAGACTAAGAGGGGAAACCGACTCGCATAACCGTTGAAAACAAAACCCATGCCGAATACCGGGGATATTCGAGCGCGACTCCAGACGTATTTCGGTCGCGACTCCAGGAATATTTCGGCCGAATTCCGGGAGAGGTCCGTCGTCTTTTGCGAGGGGCGGTCAGGCGGTGCGGCCCAGCGCCCGGTCGACCAGTGCCCCCGCCACGCCCGTGTAGCCGGCCGGGTCGAGCAGGTCCGCCAGCTGCCGGGGCGTCAACAGCCCTCGTACCTCGGGGAGTTCGGCCAGTACCTCGGCCAGCGGCCGAGACGTCTCGGCCGCCGTCAGCGACGCCCGGGTCAGCAGGTCCTTGGCCGCCGCCTTGCCCAGGTGCGGGGCGAGGGCGGCCGAGACGCGCTCGGAGGCGATCTGCCCGCCGGTCGCGGTGAGGTTGGCGCGCATCCGCTCCGGGTGGACGGCCAGGCCCCCGACCAGTTCGACGGCGGTGTGGGCCGCTCCCCCGGTCAGCCGCAGGCATTCGCGCAGCGGCTGCCACTCGGCGTGCCAGCCGCCCGCCGACCGCTCGTCCTCGGTGATCAGGCACTGCGCCAGTACGGCGGCCAGGGCGGGCACCTGCAGCGCCGCGGAGCGGATCAGCGTGGCCAGGACGGGGTTGCGTTTGTGCGGCATCGCCGAGGAGGCCCCGCGTCCGGCCACCGTCGGCTCGGCCACCTCGCCCGTCTCCGTGCGGGTCAGCACCAGCACGTCGGCGGCGATCTTGCCGAGGGCGCCGGCGGTGTGCGCGAGGGCCGCGCCCAGGTCGGCGATCGGTGTGCGCAGCGCGTGCCAGGGCAGGACGGGCACGGCCAGGCCGGTCTCGGCGGCGAAGGCGGTGACGAGGTCGCCGAGCACCTCCTGGCTGCCGGCGTCCTCGCCCGCGTACTGCAGATAGCCGGCGAGCGTTCCGGCCGCGCCGCCCAGGGACACCAGCAGCCCGCCGGCCAGGATCCGCTCCAGGCGCTCGGCGGCCTCCAGGACCAACTGCCGCCAGCCCGCCGCCTTGAGACCGAAGGTGGTGGGCACGGCGTGCAGCGCGAGGGTGCGGCCCGCCATCACCGTGTCCCGGTGCTCGGCGGCGAGGACGGCCAGGGAGTCGGCGACCGTCCGCAGGTCGGCGACGATCAGCCGCAGCGCCCGCGCGGCCACCAGCATCGCCCCGGTGTCGAAGACGTCCTGGCTGGTGGAACCGCGGTGGACGTACTCGACGGCCTCGGGCGCCTCGGCGGCGACGACCGCCGTCAGGGCCTTGATCAGGCCGACGACCGGGTTCGCCGTCTCCCGGGCGGCCAGCGCCAACTGCCGTACGTCCAGCCGCTCGGCGCGCGCGGCGGCCGTGATCGCCGCGGCCGCGGCCGCGGGCACGGTGCCGCACCGGGCCTGGGCGCGGGCCAGGGCCGCCTCCGCGTCGAGCATGGCCTGCAGCCAGGCCGCGTCGCCCACCGCCGCCTCGACGGGCGTGCCCGCGCGGACCGGGGAGAGCAGTCCGGCGTCCAGGTGGGCGTCGAGGGCCTGCGCGAGGGCCGGCCGTTCGTGAGCGGTCGTCATGCCGCCTTCCTCGCCGTCGTGGTGGTGCCGAGCGCCGTACGGGCCGCCGCCCGGGCGGGGGCGTACACCGGCGTCGCTCCGCCGGCCGCCCCGGGGACGGCGGCTGGGGCCGGCAGGGCGAGGACCGCCCCCGCGATGGCGTCGGAGTCCTCCAGCGTGACCGAGCCGACCCCGGGCCGGATGCCGGCCGCGGTGACCCAGTGGACGGACTCGGTGGGCACCCCGTAGGCGAAGCGCCGCGGATGCGGCACGCCCCGCCCGTCCAGCAGCCGGTAGGGCCGCTCCGCCACCGCGAGGCCGCCCGTCTCGTAGTCCGCGGCGACCCCGGGGCCGCTGCCCGCGATGCGGTAGGGCCGGCACTGGCCGGTGCGCAGCAGCCGGCTCATCAGCGGGTCGGCGGTGCGCCGCAGGTCGATCTCGGGCAGCCGGGCCTCGATCAGGACGCGCGCCCGCACATGGACGTCCCCGATCTCCCCGGACGTGCCGACGAAGCAGCCGTCGTCCGGGTCGGCGTCGACGCGGAACGCGGGGCCGGTGACCTCCAGGATCCCGGCGTCCATCAGCGCGGCCATCTCCTCGATGCGGGAGGCGGGCGGGCCGATCGACAGGTACGCGTTGAGCGGGGTGTACCAGCGGTCGAGCTCGTCGCGGTGCGAGTCGGCGTCGAGCCCGCCGTGGTCGACCGCGAGCCGCACCTCGTTGCGCAGGTCGCGCAGCACGTCCAGGGCCGCCTTGAACGGGCCGCTGACGTTGCCCTGCCGGGCCTCGCGCAGGTCGTCGTCGAGGTAGCCGCGCAGCCAGGCGCGGAAGGCGGCCAGGTCCTCGAAGCTGCGGCGGCCGTAGGGGCGGGCGACCAGCTCCCAGTCCCAGCGCTCGGGCTCGCCGACGCCGGCCTGTGCGAGCAGCCGCTCCTCCTCCGGGCCCGGGGCGGCGCCCAGGTAGCGCCGGGCGAACTCGGCGACGCGGGCCGGGTGTTCGCGGGTGGCCAGCAGCGTCTCGTAGTAGACGCACTGCACCTCCTTCGCGATCAGCGGCCACAGGTCGGTGCCGAAGCGGACCGGCCTGGAGCGCGCGCGCAGCGTCGCGATGTACTCGGCGGTCAGCAGCCTCGGGAAGTAACGGCCGTGCGGGCCCTTCTCGTTCTCGCCGCGCGCCTGGTAGGGCACGCCGCGCCGCGATCCGGCGTACAGGCGGGGCTCGCGGCCGGAGGGGCGGTAGACCAGGCGGCCGTCGGCCTCGCGGGCGAAGACGCCGCCGCGGGCGTGCGTGAACAGCGACATGTAGTCGAAGAAGTTGAGGCCGAGCCCGCGCAGCAGCACCTTCTCGCCCGGTGCCACGTCCGACAGGTCCACGTCGGCGGGGTTGGAGGGGGCGACGTAGGTGAGGTCGTGCCCGACGGCGAAGGCGGCCAGGTCCCGCTCGGTGTCCGTCGGCGTGAGGGGCACATGGCCCTGCGCCAGCACCACCGCGCCCAGCCCGGTCAGCCGGGTGCCGTCCTCCAGCACCACGGTCTGCGGGCCCGTCCCGGCCGGGTCGTCCTCCTCCAGGGCGACGGCCCGCACCGGGTGCACGTGCACCGTGACATGGGCCGGCGCGTTCGCGGTGACCTGCTGGAACACCCACGTCAGGTACGCGCCGTACAGGGCGCGCGTGGGATAGGTGTCCGGGCCGAGGTCGCGGGCCTCGGCGAGTGTCTCGTCGTCGTGCGCCAGACCGGTGCCCGGGGTGAGCGCGCTCGGTCCCAGCGCCTTGGCCCACTGGTACAGGCTCGGGCCCTCCTCCAGCGGTCCCTCGATGGTGACGCTGGCGTCGGTGTAGACCGTGACCTGCGAGGCGACGGTGTTCATCAGCAGGTGCCGGGACTGCGAGGGCCGCCACACCATGCCCGAGCCGGCCGGGCCGGGGTCGACGACGTGCACGACGAGGTGGGGCCAGCGGGGCGACTTCCGTTCCTGGGCGCAGAGCCGTTCCAGGACGGACAGTCCGCGCGGTCCGGCGCCCACGAGGCACACTTCCATACGTCCGCTGCTCACAAGGACACTCCGCTCGGCAGTCGGGGACGGCGGGGCCGCGGCGTCGCGTCGACGGCTGTGGCGGCGATGGCGCGTCGGGCGCCGCCCCCGAAGGTCTTGGTGGGTTCCCGAAGTTCCGGGCAGAACAGAACGGCCGCCGTCATCGGCGGCCTCGTGAGGATTGCAGTGACCGGCGGCCCAGCAGGTCCTGCGGGCGCACCGTCGCGGTGACCTCCGCGCGTACCGTCCACAGCGCCTCCTTCCTCCGCCACCGTCGGCCGGAGCGCTCAACCAGGGCTGGGATCCCGCTGGAGGGCTCCGGTGCTGTCGTGGCATGGGGGCACGCCGGTGCCCTGCGGAGAACGGCGGGGCGGGGTCGAACGGTCAGGAGAAAAGGCTGAACAGCCGGTCAGCTCCGTCGAGGGCCAGCGCCAGCAGGTCGTCGGTCCGGGGCGCGTGTCCGGCGCCGCCCCAGGTGGCGATCCGTACGAGCACGGTGAGGGCCACCAGCAGCAGCGCGGCGCCCCGGTAGTCGGCGCGCGGCGCGCCGTCGGGCCGCGGCGCGGGCGGCAGGGCCGCCGCCAGGAGGAGCGCGAGGACGCCGAGCGGCAGCAGGACGGTCACCGCCCAGTGCCGGCCGAGGTGTTCGGTGATCGTGCCGTCCGCGACCGGGCCGCCGGTCATGGCGAGGGTGGTGGCACCGACGAGGACGCCCTGGTAGGAGGCCCGCTCCTGGGCGGGCACGCGTTCGGCGAGGAACGCCACGACGGCGGCGGTCACGCCGCCCGCGCCGATGCCCTGGAGCGTGCGGAAGGCGACCAGCGTGTCGGGGGCGCGGGCCGCGGCGCTCAGCGAGGCTCCGGCCAGGAACACCATGAGCGCGCCGACCAGTACGCACCGCCGTCCGCGCCGGTCGCCGAGCCGGCCGAGGGCGGGCAGGGCGGCCGCGGTGGCCAGCGGGTAGGCGACGGCCTCCCACGGCGGGCGGGGTAATCGGCCGCCGTGCGCGCCGAGTGGCGCGCCGGTGCTGTCGATCTGGGACAGCAGGACGGCGAGCACCAGCAGGGACGGCAGCAGACGCACGGCTTGGCCGCGCAGTCCCCGCGCGGTGCCGGCCGTCTCGTCGATGGTGGTGGTCACAGCCGCCCGTCCCGCTCGCCCCGACGTGTGGTGCAACGCAGTACAGCAGCCGGCGCTCAAGCACCACTGGGGGCCGGATGGGCACCGGGTCGAGGCCGCGGCCTTTCGGTCACCCGTTGCCGAGCCGGAAACCCACCCCCCGCACGGTGACGATCCACCGGCTGTCGCCCAGCTTGCCGCGCAGGCTGCTGACATGGGTGTCGACCGTGCGCCGCGACCAGGAGTCGCCCCACACCTGCTGGAGCAGCTGCTTGCGCGGGATGACCGTGTCCGGATGCGAGGCCAGCAGGCACAGCAGGTCGAACTCCTTGCGGGTCAGGGCGACTTCGACACCGTCGACGGTGACCACCCGGGAGTTGACGTCGATGCGCAGCCGGCCGTGCCGGATCTCCTGGACCACGGCCGGCTGCCACTGGACGCGGCGCAGGACGGCTTCGATACGGGCCATCAGTTCACGCAGCCCGAACGGCTTGGTGACGTAGTCGTCGGCGCCCGCCTGCAGGCCGAGGACGCAGTCCAGTTCGGACTGCCGGGCCGTGACGATGATGACGGGCACCCGGCTGACCGAGCGGATGGCCCGGCACACCTCCAGCCCGTCCAGGTCCGGCAGTTCCAGCGCCAGCAGCACCAGGTCGACGTCCGCGTGCGCCTGCAGGGCCGTTCCGCCGCGCTTGACCCCGATCGGCTCGTGGCCGTGCCTGCGCAGCTGGGCCACCAGGGAGTCGATGCGGTCGACCTCGGGATCCACCACCAGGATGCGCCGCTTGGGCGTGGCTGCGGAGGAACGTGGGGTGGCGTGCGGTAGGGCGTCCTTCACCAGCCGGAAGGGCGGCGGGACGGGTGTGCGGGGCTCCATCAGCGGCGGTGCCGACATGTGCGTCATGCCTCCCCCAGGATCCTGACACGGCCGTGTGCGGTGGGTACGTGAGCCGGATGGACGCGGGCCGGGCCCGGCCACGGCCCCTCACTTTCGGCCACGCCCCGCCTCGAACGTACAGACATGCGGTCGAGTCCCGATCCAGCGCGGGGCTCGACCGCGTCGAACACGGCCGTTGGCCGAACACGGCCGTTGCGGGCTGAGCACGGCCGTTACGGGTTGAGCACCCACGCCGACTGGTGCTGCGTGAACCCGATGCGCGGGTAGTACTGCGTGGCGGCGGGCGCCGACAGCAGCACGATCTTCGCGGTCGGGGCCTCCTTCTGCGTGGCGTCGATCAGGGCGCGGCCGATCCCGGAGCGCTGGTGGGTGCCGGCCACGGCGATGTCGGACAGGTAGGTGACGTAGGAGAAGTCGGACACGCTGCGGCAGATGCCGAGGAGCGTGCCGTCGGCGTCCCGGGCGACGAGCACCAGGTTGGCGTTCTCCACCATCGCGGCCATCCGCTCCCGGTCCGCCACCGGGCGCCGCTCCCCGAGCCCCGAGGAGCGGTACACCTCCAGCACCTCGTCCAGGTCGAGGCCGGCGCCCTCGACCCGCTCAATCGTCCAGCTCACGAAGCTTCTCCAATCGGCTGTGAATGACGTCGTGGTGGGTGAGGAAGCGCTCGGGTTCGAGCTTCCCCAGGTCGATGCCCTCCTTGGCGAGGGAGGTGCCGAAGTGTTCGCCGGTGGCGATGGTGTGGTTCGCCGCGGCCTGCACCGAGCGGTAGGCCCGCTCCCGCTCCATGCCGTCGCCCAGCAGGTCGGCGAGGACCGACGAGCTGTAGATCAGGCCGTCGGTCTGGTCGATGTGGGCCCGCATCCGCTGCGAGTTGACGGTGAGCGCCTCGACCAGATCGGCCGCCCTGGTGGCCTGGAAGTGGCCCACGGACAGGCTGTCGGGGAGGATGACCCGCTCCACGGACTGGTGGGCCAGGTCCCGCTCGTGCCACAGCGCCACGTTCTCGAGCGCCGTGCCGGCGTAGCCGCGCAGCAGCCGGGCCAGGCCGCACAGCCGCTCGCTGGTGGTGGGGTTGCGCTTGTGCGGCATGGCGCTGGAGCCCTGGTAGGCGACGGCGCGGTGCTCCTCCACCTCGCGCACCTCGGTGCGCTGCAACAGCCGCAGTTCCAGGGCGACCTGCTCGATGCAGGCGCCGAGCGCGGCCACGGCCTGCAGCAGCTGGGCGTGCCGGTCGCGGGCGACGACCTGGCTGGGCACCGGCTCGACGCCCAGGCCGAGGGCCTCGCACACGTACGCCTCGACGAACGGGTCGATCAGGGCGTAGGTGCCCACCGAGCCGGAGATGGTGCCGACGGCGACGGCGTCGCGCGCCGCGGCGAGCCGCTTGATGGAGCGGTCGACGGCGAAGGCGTAGCCGCCGAGCTTGTGCCCGAACGTGGTGGGCTCGGCGTGGACGCCGTGGGTGCGTCCCACCATCACGGTGTCCCAGTGCGCCAGCGCCTTGTCGGCCAGCACCCGGCGCAGCCGGCTCGCGGCGCCGGTCAGCAGGTCGGTGGCGCGGGCCAGGGTGTGGCCGAGGGAGGTGTCGACCAGGTCGTAGCTGGTCATGCCGAGGTGCACCCAGCGGGCGGCGGAGTCGGGGATGTCCTCGCAGTACGCGGCGAGGAAGGACAGCACCTCGTGGTCGCGTTCCTTCTCGATCTCGGCGACCCGGGCGGCCAGCGGTACGCGGGCCCGGCGCATGTCCTCCAGGGCCTCTTTCGGTACGCGTCCGAGCTCGACCTGGGCCTCGGTGGCGAGGATCTCGACCCTGACCCAGGTGGCGTAGCGCGACTGGTCGGAGAAGAGGTCGGCCATCTCGGGCAGCGTGTAGCGAGGAATCATGAAAGGGCCTTCGTCCGTGGGCTGATGAGGGGCTGTGAGGAGGGCCCGGTGCGGTGACCTCCGCCGCACCGGACCCTTGTTTCGGGGCGCTCCCTCAGTACGCCCCGAAGTACTCGCGCTGCTCCCACTCGGTGACGCGGCCCGGCGCGGGGGCGGCCTGCACGCACCACGCCTCGAAGCGGCTGAGCTCGCTCTCCTTCAGCTTGGCCAGGCACGCGGCGAGCGGCGTGCCGAGGACCTGCTCGGCGCGGCCGGCGCGGAAGGCGTCGAGCGCCTCGCCCAGGGACTGCGGCACGACCTGGCCGGGGCCGTCGCCCGGCTCGCTGCCCGTGGACGGGCCGGACGCGCCCGTCGCGGGGGCCGCGGTGATGCCGTCGAGGCCGGCGAACAGCTGGGCCGCGATGTTGAGATAGGAGTTGGCGCAGGGTTCGCCCATGCGGTTCTCGATGTGGGCGCCGGCGCCGCTGCCGACCACCCGGAGCATCGCGGTGCGGTCCTCGAAGCTCCAGCCGACCCGGGTCGGCGCGAGGGCGTGCTCGGCGGCCAGGCGCCGGTAGCCGTTGATGGTGGGCACCGACAGCAGGCACAGCTCGCGCGCCCAGGACAGCAGGCCTTCGGCGTAGGCCTTGCCCTGCGGGGACAGACCGCCGGACAGGCCCTCGGCGCTGAAGATGTTGCGGCCGGTCGCGCTCTCCACGACGGACTGGTTCAGGTGCCAGCCGCTGGGGTCGGCGGCGTCCAGCAGCGGCTGCGACATGAAGGAGGCGTGGTAGCCGCGGCGGGCGCAGAACCGCTTGGTGTAGGTGCGGAACAGCAGCATCGCGTCGGCCACGTCCAGCGCCGACATGGGGCTGAAGGTGGTCTCCACCTGGCCCGGTCCGGACTCGTGCTCCATCGACCTGAGCGGCAGGCCCAGCTTGAGCAGCTGCATCGCCAGCTGGTCGGTGAGGGGGGCGACGGTGTCGTACGCGGCGTCGAGGTTGAACTGGTAGCCGGCGTTGACGGCGGTCACCCGCGGCGCCTGGCCCTGCAGGCCGAAGCCGTTGCCCTGGTTGCCGGGTTCGTCGTCGAGCCGGCGGGTGAGGTACCACTCGACCTCCAGGCCGATCACGGGCGCGAGCCCCTGGTCGGCGTAGCGGCGAAGGACCCGGCGCAGCGCGGCCCGTCCGGACAGCGGGTGCGGGCTGCCGTCGCGCAGGTACTCGTTGCCGATCACCCAGGCGGTGCGCGGCCCGCGGCCGGGCAGCACCTGGAAGGTGACCGGGTCGGGCACCAGGATGAAGTTGCCGGCGCCGGCGATCTCGTCGACGCCGATGCCGTGGTCGCCGAGGAAGTCGACGGCGACGGCGTGCCCGGTGTCGAACAGGAACGGCCCGGGGCTGAAGTTCATGCCGTTGCGCAGCACGCTGCGGAACGCCTGGACGGTCAGCGTCTTGGAGCGGGCCAGCCCGTGCGGGTCGCCGAAGGCGACGCGGACGAGGTCGACGCCGTCGAGGGCGGCCTCGACCCGCTCGGCTGCGGCGAGTTGCTCGGCGTCCCAGAGCCCGTGGTCGGTGACGAACGAGGGCCGCCCGACGCTGCCCTCCGCGGAGGGGGTGGACCATGACCTGGCATACATGGTTCAGAGCGTCCTTTCGCCGGAGGTGACAGGGATGAGGTCGGCCGCGGGCGGGTGCGGCAGCGGCTCCAGCAACGCCTCCAGGCGGCGGGCCACCGTCAGGACGAGATCGTCGGCGCCGACCGGGCCGACGAGTTGCAGGCCGGCCGGAAGTCCGGCGCGGGTCAGACCGGCGGGAAGGGACACGGCGGGCTGGCCGGTCATGTTGTAGGGGTACGAGGCCGGCGCCCACGACAGCCACATCAGGTCGCGGGGGTCGGCCGCCCAGGCGGGGCCTATCGCGTCGGCCTCGAAGGGCTCGACGGGCACGGTCGCCATGGCCAGCAGGTCGTAGCGGTCCATGACGGAACGCAGCGTGGCGCGCAGGTTCTGGCGCACCTCCTCGGCCTGGATCACCCGGACGCCGCTGAGGGTGCGTCCGTGGCGGACGATCTCCAGCCGGCCCGGGTCGCACCAGGCCTCGTGCTCGGGCGGGGTGCCGGCGGCCTCACTGGCGGAGAGGATGTCGACGACGGCCGGGTAGAGGTTCTGGCAGCGCACCTCCACATCCTCCACCCGGTGTCCCTCGGCGATCAGTACCTCTTTGCCCTGTTCGGTGACGCGGCGGATCTCCGGGTCGGTGCCCTCGTACTCGATCCAGCCGATCCGCAGGGCGCGCACGTCGCGCGGGGAGTCCAGCGAGCCGAGCCCGGAGTCGGGGTCGGTGGGGTGCGGGCCGGCGATGACCTGGCCGAGCAGCCCGGCGTCGGCGACGGTGAGCGCGAGGGGGCCCTGGTGGGCGAGACGGTCGGCCCCGTTCGGGAAGTAGGGCACGCGGCCGTAGGACGGCTTGTAGCCGACGACGCCGCAGAACGCGGCCGGGATCCGGATGGAGCCGGAGCCGTCGGTGCCCAGGGAGCCCTCGCACAGCCCGGCCGCGACCGCGGCGCCGGCCCCGCCGCTGGAGCCGCCCGCGGTCAGCCGCGCGTCGTAGGGGTTGCGGGTGGGCGGGGCGACCCGGCCCACGGTGGAGGCGCTCCAGCCGAACTCGGACGTGGTGGTCTTGCCGACGACGATCCCGCCGGCCGCGCGCACCCGGGCCACGGCCGGGGCGTCCTCGCGCGGACGGTCGTTGGGCAGCAGCGAGCCGCGCGTGGTGGGCAGGTCGCGGGTCTGCAGCAGGTCCTTGACGGAGACCGTGACGCCCAGCAGCGGCAGCTCCCACCAGGCCTCGCGGCCCTTGTCCCGGATGAGCGCGTCGGCCCGTTCGGCGGCCCGCAGGGCCTCGTCGCCCGCGACCGCGACGTAGGAGTCCAGGGTGTCCCGCTCGCGGATCGCGGTCAGGACGGACTGGACGTGCTCGACGACGGTGAGCTCTCCTCGGGACAGGAGTTCCTTGATCTGACTGATGCCGCGGGCGGTCATCGGCTCTCCTTCAAGAGCGCGCCGAATACGGAACGGGGCGGGGCCCGCCGTGCGTGTCAGGACGCACGGCGAACCTGCCCGGGGGCGGTGCCGGCCGCCGCGGGTACGCCGCCCGTGATGACCGACCAGTGCCAGGGTGAGTCGAACGCGGTGACCTCGACGGGCCGGCCGGCCGCGGCCATGCCGGCGGCCAGGCCGGTGGCGCGGGCGACGAACGCCGAGACGCGGTGCGCGGCGAGCAGGTCCTGCTCGTCGAACGGGACGCCGTCGCTGCGCAGCAGCCTGAGGTCGATGAAGCCGTTGAAGCTCCGTCCGTCCACCTCGACGGCCTGCGGGGTGCGGATGGAGAACCGCACCTTGTTGTTGACGTGGCCGTGGTGGTGCTGGTCGGAGTAGAACGCGACGTCCGGGATGGTGGGCGGCACGAAGTGGTCGCGGGCCATCACCTCGGTGGAGCGGGGCAGGTTGCCCGCGATGAAGTGCCAGGAGTTGTACTGCATCCGCGAGGACATCGCCCAGGCGGCGTCGGCGAGCGCGGAGATCGAGTCGCCGAAGTGCCGTGCGGCGGAGGGGTGCGGGACCACGCAGCAGAAGAAGCGGGTGATGTCCCAGTCGCAGATCTCCGCCCAGCGCTCCTCGCGCAGCGCCGAGACGAGGGCGGGCAGCGAGCGGATGCCCCGGCTCATCGTGAAGTCGGCCTCGAACACGTCGGTGGTCGCGGCCACCGTCTCGTACACGAGGTGCTCCAGGCCGGTGCCGAAGTCGCCGTACGGGGCGGCCAGCCAGTCCGGTGCGGCGGCCAGGCCCTCGCCGAGCTCCGCGAGCGTGGAACCGGTCACCGGCAGCGCGTCGGTGAGCCGGGCGCACAACGCGTCCTCGCGGGCCAGGGCCCGCTCGCCGGGCGCCTGCGCCACGCGCTCGATCTTGTGCATGAGGGCGCCGTGGATCTCGCGGTACAGCTGGGCACCGCGCAGGGCGTGCTGCCGGCGGGCGCGCAGGGCGACGGCGAGTTCGTCGAGGGCGGCGACGGTGTGCGAGGCGGGCGCCGGGACCGGTTCGCCGCCGGGGATGCCGTTGTAGCCGCGGCGGACCCGCTCCAGCATGTAGGCGACGTGATCGACCGTCAGCTGGGTGCCGTTGGCCTCCTCGACCCGGCCGGCGCCGGCCGAGCGGATGAGCAGGATCAGGCAGACGAGGAGTTGTACGTCGCCGTCCGACCACAGCTCCAGCGGCAGGCCGCGCAGGCTGCTGAGCGCGCAGTCCGGGTGCCCGGGCCACAGCGTCTTGCCGGTGAGGTTGTTGGCGGCGCGGAAGTTCGTGTACTGCTTGTCCTGCTGGTGGAGCACGAACGGCGCGGTGCGCAGCGCCGCCTCGGTGGCCTGTTCCAGCAGCGCGTCGCGGCCCTCGGTGCCCTGCGCGGCGAGCCAGCGCCGGCAGTCGGCCACGGAGTCGGCCAGCCGGGCGGCGGCGCGCTCCGTCTCCTGCCGGTAGGCGTCCAGGTCCTGGCGCGTCCAGGGGATCCGCCGGACGCCGCCGACGAGGGTGCCTTGGGCGAGCGGTGCCTGGGAGGGGACGCGCAGCACGATGCGGCCGGAGGTGGACAGGCCGATCTCGCCGAGGAAGGCGGGCTCTTCGTCCTCGCCGCCCTCGCCGTGCTCGGCGGCGGGCGCGTCGGACGCGGCCTCGCCGGTCTCCTCCTCGCGCCAGGTCAGCCCGCACGCCGAACGGACGGTGCCGGTCTCGCCGTCGTCGTCGGTGCGCCAGGTCACCCCGCACAGCACCTTCAGCGCGGCCTCCTCGGGCGTGCTGAGGGCGCGCAGCTGGATGTCGGCGGGGACGTGGCCGTCGAGGGTGAGCAGCACCTCCACGAAGGAGCGGAGGTCGGTGCTCTCCTCGGCGCTCTGCCAGGTCCGCGTCAGCAGGCCGGGGAAGCCGGCCTGGGGGTCGAACGTGCGGTCCGGTGTGACCGTGCCCGCCGGGATGCCGAGGCGGCTCGGGCGGCGGCTGATCCGCTTCCGGGCGTTGGCGGCACGGCGGGACTCACTCTGATCGGGCAGGCCACTCATCACACGTCCTCGGCGGTGAGTTCGATGTGGTTCCACATCGGCTCGTCGGTCGGGGTCCATTCCTCATCCACGTAGATGCAGTCCACGGGGCACTCCAGTACGCACTGGGGGCAGCCCGAGCACAGCTCGGGGATGATCACGACATCCAGGCCGCGGTCGAAGATGGCCCCGAACTCCTCCGGGCAGCTGCGCAGGCACGTGTCACAAGTGATGCACTCTGACTTCTCGATGCGGCGCGGCGGCTTCTTCCAGGTGTCGGGGCGGGTGCGCTCCTCTATTCGCTCGGCCCGCCCGGACAGCGCTGCCGACGAAGCGATCTTTTTCACGGGCAGGGACCCCTTATGTGAGTCTTCTCGGCCACAGCCGGAAACCGGACGCATCCGATGGTCGGACCAGCGTCTCGACCGGGCCCGGAGCGTCGGTGGGGGGCGGGTTGAGCTCCAGGGACCGTCTCAGGCGGTGGTGGAGGCCGGCTCGCGCGGCGGCCGAGTGCCGTCACCGCCGAGCCCCGCCAGCTCCAGCAGCAGCCCCTTCACCTCCGTGGCCGCCACCCGCCCGGCCGCCGCGCCGGGCGCCGAGCACAACAGCAGCGGACCCTCCTCGTCGCTGCCGGGCAGCCGGCCGTGGCTGCCGCGCACCGGGGACGGGTCCAACGGGACGACGGCCATCCGGTAGCGCAAACCGAGCTTCTTGCGGGCCAGCGCGGAGGCGGCCCGGACGCGGACGTAGGGGTCGGCCGGGTCGAGGAAGAGTTCGGCGGGGTCGTAGCCGGGTTTGCGGTGGATCTCGACGAGCTGCGCGAAGTCGGGCGCGTGGGCGTCGTCGAGCCAGTAGTAGTACGTGAACCAGGCGTCCGGCTGCGCCACGGCGACGAGTTCGCCGGAGCGGGGATGGTCGAGGCCGTGTGCCTTCTTGCCGGTGTCGTCGAGGAGCAGACCGATGCCGGGCAGGTCGTCGAGGACCGCGCGGGTGGCCGGGAGGTCCTCGGGGCGGCGCACGTAGACATGGGCGATCTGGTGGTCGGCGACCGCGAACGCCCGGGACGCCAGCGGGTCGAGGTACTCCATGCCGTCCTGGGTGTGCACCTGAAGCAGGCCGGCGCGGCGCAGGGCGCGGTTGATGTCGACGGGCCGGCGGGCGGGCGTGATGCCGTACTCGGACAGCGCGACCACGGTACGGCCCTGCGCGCGGGCGTCGTCGAGCAGCGGGGCCAGGGCCGCGTCCAGGTCGGCGGCGGCCCGGTGCGAGCGGGGGTCGTCGGGGCCGAAGCGCTGCAGGTCGTAGTCGAGGTGGGGCAGGTAGGCCAGGGTCAGGTCGGGGCTGTGGGCGGTCAGCACGTACCGGGTGGCCTCGATGATCCAGCGCGAGGAGGCCAGGCCCGCGCCCGGGCCCCAGTAGCTGAACAGCGGGAAGGTGCCCAGGCGTGCGGTGAGTTCGTCGTGCAGGGCGGCGGGCCGGGTGTAGCAGTCGGGTTCCTTGCGGCCGTCGGCGCGGTAGACCGGGCGGGGGGTGACGGTGAAATCGGTGTCGGCGCCCATCGCGTACCACCAGCAGATGTTGGCGACGGTGTAGCCGGGATGCGCGCGGCGGGCCGCGTCCCACACCCGCTCCCCCTCGATCAGGTGGTGGCTCTGCCGCCACAGCAGAACCTCGCCGAGGTCGCGGAAGTACCAGCCGTTGCCCACGATGCCGTGCTCGGCGGGCGTGCGGCCGGTGAGCAAGGTGGCCTGCACCGAGCAGGTGACCGCGGGCAGCACGGTGTCCAGGGCCGCCCGTGACCCGCGCTCGCCCAGGGCGCGCAGGTGGGGCATGTGGGCGAGCAGTGCCGGGGTGAGACCGACGACGTCGAGGACGAGCAGGGGCACGGGTCCCGCGGGTCGGGTCATGGCAGTTCCTTCAGGCCGTGGTCGGTCAACAGGTCGCGGGCGAGGGCGAGTTCGGCGGCGATGCCGTCGGCGAGCTGCCCGGCGTCGCGCGGGCGCAGCGCCGGCGGCAGCGCCTGCCAGGTGTACGTCTCCACCTCCAGGTGCCTGGTCAGCGGCCGTTCGCCGCCGACCAGGGCGGCCACGGTCCGGCGCAGGACGGGCAGGGTGGAGGTCAGGGGCTCGGCGGGCGGCGCGTGCAGCGGGACGTGGAAGTGGGCGCGCCACGGCGTGTCCGTCGGCAGTGTTCCGCCGGCCAGGGCGGGCCCGAGGTCGTCGGTGCCGAGCAGTCCCGAGCCGGTGGTGGCACGGGTCTGGTGCAAGAAGCGCGGCTCGTCGAACGCGGCCAGGGCGGCGCGCACCTCGGGCCGGTCCGGGTGCTCGGCGTGCAGCGCCGCGGACAGCTGGCACTTGACGACCTCCACCCCGGCGCCGGTGAGGGCCGCGAGGGCGGGTTCCGGCTCCTCGAAGGACGTGGCCAGATGGCAGGTGTCGACGCAGATCCCGAGGCGGGCGTGCCCGACGGAGGTCAGCGGGCCGATCGCGTCGGCGCAGGTCTCCACCACACAGCCGGGCTCGGGTTCCAGGGCGACGCGCACCGAGCGGCCGGTCGCCGCGTGCAGGTCGTCGAGCCGGCCGACGAGTTCGGTGAGGGCCGCGTGGGCGCGGGCGGCGCGCGGTGCGTCGTGGGCAGTGCGCCAGGCCAGCGGCAGGGTGGAGATGGTGCCCTCGGCGGCGTCGTCGGGCAGCAGCGCGGCGAGGACCCGGGCGAGGGCCAGGGTGTACGCGAGCCGCTCGGGGTCGGCCCAGTCGGGCTCGTACACCCGGTACTTGACCTCCTCGGCGCCGAAGCCCTGGTAGGGGAAGCCGTTGAGGGTGACGACCTCCAGACCGGCCCGGTCCAGGGCGGTACGCAGGGTGCGCAGCGCCCGCGGGTCGGTGTCGAGGGTGTGGGCGGCGTCCCGCGCGAGCCACAGCCCGATGCCGAGCCGGGGCACGCCGAGGCGCTCGCGCACCGCGGTGCAGTGGGTGTCCAGCTGGGCGAGGACCCCGTCGAGGGTTTCGGCCGGGTGCACGTTGGTGCAGTAGGCGAGGTGGACGACGCTGCCGTCCGGATGCCGCAGGCGCACGGCTCACGCCCCGGCGGCCACGGGATGCGCCGCCGTGCCGGTGGCGGGGGCGCCGCGCAGGATCGAGTTGCCCTCGTGGGTGGGCCCGGTGGCGGGCGCCGTCAGGCGCAGCCGGCCGCTGAGGGAGTAGAAGGCCACCGGGTTGCGCCACAGCACCAGGTCGACGTCGTCCTCGTCGAAGCCGGCGGCGAGCATGGCGTCGGCGACCTTGCGGGTCTTGAGCGGGTCGCTCTTTCCCCAGTCGGCGGCGGAGTTGACCAGCACCTTCTCCGGGCCGAACTCCCTCAGCACGGCGACCATGCGCCGCTCGTCC
This sequence comes from Streptomyces olivochromogenes, assembly GCF_021538895.1. GTDB lineage: Bacteria > Actinomycetota > Actinomycetes > Streptomycetales > Streptomycetaceae > Streptomyces > Streptomyces olivochromogenes_A. The sequence goes on from NZ_JADDRL010000020.1 coordinate 87,638, forward strand.
ATCTTGGTGTCCGGATAGACGGAGAAGCCGAGCCAGGCGCCGCTGTCCTTGGCCTCCTCGACGGTGGTCTCGTTCAGGTGGTCGAGGAGCACCCGCTCGGCGGGCAGCGCGGAGGCGGCGACGGCGTCGAGGGTGCGGCGCAGCCCGGCGAGCTTGTCGCGGTGCGGGGTGTGCACGAGGGCGGGCAGGTCATGGTCGGCGGCGAGCTGGAGCTGGTGCTCCAGGGCGGTGTCCTCGGCCGGGGTCATCGAGTCGTAGCCGATCTCACCGACCGCGACGACCTGGTCCTTGACCAGGTAGCGGGGCAGGTCGTCGAGGACCGGTGCGCAGCGCGGGTCGTTGGCCTCCTTGGGGTTGAGGGCCAGCGTGCAGTGGTGGGTGATGCCGTACTGGGCGGCGCGGAAGGGCTCCCAGCCGAGGAGGGAGTCGAAGTAGTCGTGGAAGGAGGCGGGCGAGGTGCGGGGCTGGCCGAGCCAGAAGGCCGGCTCGACGATCGCGCGGACACCGGCGGCGTGCATCGCCTCGTAGTCGTCGGTGGTGCGGGAGGTCATGTGGATGTGCGGGTCGAAGATGCGCATTACCGCTCCTCCTCGGTCAGGGCGAGCACGTGGTGCAGGTCGTCGGGGACCGCCCGGCCGGCCGCAGTGCGCTCGGCGGCGTACGCGCGCAGCATCCGGGCCAGTTCGCCGTCCCCGCGGGAGCGGCTCGCAAGGCCGGCGACCCGGCTCACGGGCACACCGGTGAACAGGCACTTGAGGACGGCGTGCCGCCAGGTGTGCGCCTGAAGGTGCCGGGCGGCGTAGTCGCCGAGGGCCGCGGCCAGCAGGCTGGTGTCGTTGGTGCGCAGTGCGTCCTCGACGAGCGGTACGCCGTGCGCGGGGTCGGTCTCCAGCAGGGGCAGCGCGAGCAGTACGGCCCGGCGCTCGGCGGCCGTGCCCTGGCGGTACAGCCGGGTCAGGTCGGCCGGGTCCGGCCGGGCCGCGGTCAGCAGCAGCACCCGGGCGTCGTCGGCGGGCCCGCAGCGGCGGCCGGCCTCGGCGAAGCGCGGCTCCCATCCGGGTGCCTGCGCGGCGGCCTCGGCGCGGGCCTGCTCCAGCCAGCGCCGCGCGTCCTCGTCGAGGCCGGCCGCGAGGGTCTCGGGCCGGGCCGCGCCGCCCTGCCCGGTGTCCGGGCCGGCGTGCACAGCGGTCATCTCGTGCCTCCGTTTCGCAGGAAGTCCAGGGAGCGGGCGGCGAGTTCGGGTCCGGCGTGGGAGTGGCGGGGCAGTTCGACAACGGTCAGTCCCCGGTAGCCGCTGTCGGCCAGGGCCGCGAGGACGGGCGGGAAGTCGATCTCTCCCTCGCCGAACGGCAGGTGCTCGTGGACGCCGCGCCGCATGTCCTCGATCTGCACGTGCCGCAGCCAGGGCGCGGCCTGGCGCACGCAGTCCTGCACGGGGGCGGACTCCAGGCACTGGCAGTGCCCGATGTCGAGGGTCAGGCCGAGCGGGGCGGGGTCGCCCAGGTCGGAGCGCAGCCGGTGGAAGTCGGCGAGGGTGGCCAGCAGATGGCCGGGTTCGGGTTCGACGGCGAGCGGGATGCCCGCCTCGTCCGCGGCGTCCAGCACCGGGTCCAGGGCGCCGGCCAGGCGCTGCCAGGCGGTGTCGGCGTCGACGCCGGGCGGGCCGACGCCGCTGAAGCAGTGCACGGCGTGGGCGCCGAGTTCGGCGGCGATCCGTACGGCGCGGACCAGCAGCCGGATGCGGGTCCAGCGGGCGTCCTCGTCGTCGTCCAGCAGGCTCGGGCCGTGCTTGCGGCGCGGGTCGAGGACGTAGCGTCCGCCGGTCTCCACGGTGACACCGAGGCCGAGCTCGCCGAGCCGCTGGGCGAGGCGGGTGGTGCGGGCGGGCAGGTCGCGGGCCAGGGGGTCGAGGTGCATGTGGTCGAGGGTCAGGCCGACGCCGTCGTAGCCGAGGTCGGCCAGCAGAGCGAGGGCGTCCTCCAGGCGCAGGTCGGTCAGCCCGTTCGTGCCGTATCCCAGGCGCAGCCCGTTCACGTGGTGCTCACCCTGCGCGCCAGCCGGGCCGCGACCGGCGCGAGCGCCGTGGCCAGCAACCCGGTCCCGGGCGCGCCGGCCCACGCCGCCAGCGCCCCCTGAAGCGCGATCGTGGCCCGGATCCCGGCGCCGACCGCCCGCTGGGTCAGCACGGGAGAGGGATTCAGCACGGCATGCGCGAGGGGCCGCGCGAAGGTGACCCCGTAGCCGAGAGCGAGCGCGCTGCGGACGGCGCCTTCTCGGGAGACGTCGGCGCCACGCAAGACTTTGGCCCCACGAAGGACCCCGGCCCCGCCGGAGACCGTCGTCGCCACCGCCGCTGTGGCCACCAGGGCGACGAGCGGGGCGGTCGTCGAGCCGCCCTCCGCCTCGCGGCGGGAGACCAGGGTGACGGCGCAGGTGTGACTGCCCAGCAGGGCGGCCGGGGCGAGCGCCGGGCGCAGGGGGCCGTCGGTGGCGGCCGCGCCGAGCAGCAGGTCCAGGGAGCGGGCGGCGGCCATGGCGACCGGGCCCGCCGGTGTGTGCTTCAGCTTCAGGTCGTACGCCCACACGGTGGCCGCCAGCGGCGCGGCGACCGCGAACGTCCGGCGGCCCGCGCAGGCGGCCAGGGCCAGGCCCGCCACGCTCAGCGTGCCCGCCGCCGCAAGGGCGGCCCGTGGCCGGATGCGGCCCGAGGGCAGCGGCCGCTGCGGGCGCTGCACCGCGTCCTCGTCCCGGTCCGCCCAGTCGTTGAGGGCCATGCCCGCCTCGTACAGGCACACCGAGGCGCCGATCGCCAGGGCGGTGGACCGCCCGGCCCGCGCCCCGGCGGCCGCCGTGCCGGCGAGCACGTCGCCGGGCACCGTGAACACGGCCGGGATACGCAGCAGTTCGGCCCAGGCCCGCGCCGTGGCCGCGGCGGAGCGCGGCGGGCGCGCGGCGGGCGCTCCCCCGGCGGCGGTGGGCAGGGTGCGGGCCCCGGACGGCGCGGCGGGCGCCGAGGGCTGCGGCGCGGGGTGGAGGTGGCGCGCCCGTGTCCGGGCGGAGCCGGCGGGACGGGCGGCGGTCACCGGGGCTCCCGCAGTCGTTCGCCGAAGGCCAGCAGGGCCTCGTACTGCTCGGCGAGGGAGGCGCTGTCGCCGTAGGGATCCTTGAAGTAGAAGCCGAGTTCGGGGCGCGGCCCGCACAGTCCGCGCTCGTGGGCGCGGGCGAGCAGCCGGACCAGGTCCAGCACCAGCGGCGCGGCGAGCGCGGAGTCGCAGCCCTGCCAGATCGTCTGCAGCACCATGCGGGTGCCGAGGAAGCCCTCGAACGCGACGTGGTCCCACGCCGTCTTCCAGTCCCCGAGGGCCGGTACGTCGTCGATGTGCACCTCGCCCTCGGGCGCCGCGTCCAGGTTGTCGACGAGCACCCGCTCCTTGCCCGCGTTCTTCGCCGCCGCGGTCGCCGGGTCGGCGAGCGAGGCGCCGTCACCGCCGCCCAGCAGGTTCGTGCCCGACCAGGCCCGCACCTTCAGGGCCCGCTCGCGGAACATGGGGGCGAGGACGGACCGCAGCAGCGTCTGCCCGGTCTTGCCGTCGCGGCCCGCGTACGGCAGGCCCGAGACGGCCGCGGCGGCGGTGAGCTGCGGGTGGTGCAGCCCGGTGGACGGGGTGAAGTTGACGTAGGCGCAGCCCGCCCGCAGGGCCGCCGCCGCGTACAGCGAGCTGGCCGGCCACGCGCCGTGCTCCGGCGTCGGTTCGGTCGAGGCGACGTTGACGACGACGGCGCGGGCGACGCCGGTCGTGTGCAGGAACTCCCGCATGTCCGCGGCGAACACGCCGATCAGTTCCTCGGTGGCGCGGTCGTCGCCGGGCAGCGGGCCGCCGGGGCGGATCAGTTCGTCGGCGGCGGTCAACTCGCCCTGCACGGCGGCGGGCAGCCAGTGCGGCAGGACTCCCTGGGCGGCGAGTTCGTCCGCCCGCTTGGCCAGCGGGGTGCTCGCCGGGTCGTGTCCGCCGAAGACCAGCGAGGACAGCGGCGGCAGGCCGCTGCCGGCGAGCGCGGGCGTCTCGGTGACCAGGCCGGTCGGCGGCAGCAGCCCGGCCGCCAGCGCCGCGCAGCCCGTGACCACCGTGGTGGCGACCGAGCCCCGGGCGCCGACCAGCCACACACCCGTCCGCGCCTCATCGGCGGGGGTCTTCGCGTGAAGTGACACGGGTAGCCTCCAGGAGCGTCGGACCACGTGGTCGGCAAGCGGATCTCCGGCCAGAATGCCGAGCCGCCCGGCGCCCGGGCGCCCTGCTCCGGCGGCTGTCGAGTGGCCGCCGAGCCGTTTCCCACCGAAAGCCGGTGCCCGCCCGGCGGGCGTGCGCTGAACTGGGGTCATCCGCCCCACGGCGGCGGCCTCTTTCCGCGTCCGACGGGCCGTGGACGGTTCCGGTGCGCGAAGAGGGACGACTTTTCCTTTGTCAAACAGGCGGATCGAAATCCCACCGGAATTCAAGTGCCCCTCAAGGGCATGCCGAGGCTTTTCCATACCGTTGTAGTCCGGGTCCCTTCCGGCGGTTGGGACACATGTCGCGCTCCTGCCATGGAGGAATCTCATGCCCGAATTGCCGCCCCCGAGCGTGGTCCGGGAAGCGGAAAAGACCCGTGCGGATCTGCAGCGGCGCAGTCGTGAACTCGCGCCCCCGCCCTTCGCCCTGCTGGAGCTGGCGATGGGGTCCATGGTCACGCAGGCGCTGTACGTGGCCGCCCGGCTGCGCGTCGCCGACGAGCTGGCGGAGGGCCCGCTGAGCCCCGCGGAGATCGGGCGGCGCGTCGGCGCGAACGCCGAGGCCGTCGACCGGCTGCTGCGGCTGCTCGCCTCGCAGGGGGTCTTCGAGGGTCACGAGGACGGCACGTACGCGCTGACCCCGATGGCCGACGCGCTGCGCTCCGACCACCCGATGTCGATGCGGGACATCGCCGTGCTGATGGGCCACCCCACGCACTGGGAGGACTGGAGCCACCTGCTGGACTCGGTGGTCACCGGCGAGGCGGCCCTGCCCAAGCACCGGGGCATGGGCGCCTTCGAGTACCTGGAGCAGAACCAGGAGTACGGCGAGGTGTTCATCCGCGGCATGGGCAACATGTCGGACACCGAGACCTGGCCCGTGCTCGGCGCGTACGACTTCTCGCAGTTCGAGACGGTCGTGGACTTCTGCGGGGGCCGCGGCGGGCTGCTCGCCGGCATCCTGCAGCAGGCGCAGCAGGCGCGCGGCATCCTCTCCGACCCGCGGGTCGAGGGCAACGGCGCGGCCGAGTTCCTCGCCGAGAACGGCGTCGTGGACCGCTGCACCACGCACGCGGGCGGCCTGTTCGACCCGGTCGTGCAGGGCGGCGACGCCTATGTGCTCAAGCACATCGTGCACGACTGGCCCGAGGAGCAGGCGCTGCAGATCCTGCGCAACATCCGGGCCGCCATCAACCCCGGCGGCAAGCTGCTGCTGGTCGAGATGGTGCTGCCGGAGGGCGGCAACGAGCCGCACTCGGGCAAACTCGTCGACCTGTGGCTGATGCTGCTGGTGGGCGGCAAGGAGCGGAGCACCTCCCAGTACGCCGACCTGCTCGCCCGCGCCGGCTTCAAGCTGGAGCGCGTGGTGGAGACGGCCGCCGCGGTCTCCGTCGTCGAGGCCATACCGGTCTGATCCGGCACCCCGGATCCGGCTCCCCCGTACCCCGACGGCCCCGGCCGTACGTCGTGAGGACGTACCGGCCGGGGCCGTCGCCGTGCGCCCACGGGCCTGGCGGGGCGAGCCGGGAGGCGTGTGTGCCGGTCCCGCCCGGCGGCACGCGGAAGTGGTCCTCGGCTCTGCCCGCGCTGTACGCATGACGGGTGGGGCACTGTTGATCACATGACGGGTGTGCCGTCACGGAGGTACAGCGGTTGTCCCGCGTCCAGTGCCGTCAGGGCGTGCCCGAACCGGCGCCGGATGCGGTCCCGGAGGCGACCGGCGGCTTCGGCGGCCGTGACGAAGGCGGCTTCGGACAGCTCGTCGTCTCGTGGTCGTAGCCGGTCGGCCCGGTCCTGGTCCAGGGTGCCGCCGTCAAAGATGAACGCGAGCTGATCGTCCCAGGGGCCGTGCGGGGCCACCCAGTCCACCACCAGCAGCCCCAGCAGCGTGACGCGGACGCCGAGTTCCTCCATCAGCTCACGGCGTACCGTGTCCTCCGGCGGCTCGTTGGCCTCCGCCATCCCGCCGGGCAGGTCCCACCCCGGTTTGTAGGTGGGATTCACTAGGAGCACACGGCCGGACGGGTCCCGCAGCAGCACATCGGCTGCCACGCGCTTGCGGGCCTGCTTCGCGTTGCCCTCCGCGAGGTACGCATTCCACGCCTCGGTGTCGGCGGGATCGGGTGCTGTGGGCCTCATGCGGTGGTGCCTCCCGGGGACGGCGGGATCAGATCGGCCAGCAGGAGCATTCTGGCGCGGCGTGCATCATCGAACCGCGCCAGGTACTCCCGGACTGGCCGGTACCCCCGGTGCGGCTCCAGCAGCCGACGCAGCCCGTCAAGTTGCTGCACCACCCGGACCGAACCGAGAGTCGGGCTCGTACTGAGCAGGTCGTGGCCGACACTCACCGCGGCGTCCAGGTCACCCCGGCGCACGTGGATGTCCACCAGGCCGATCCGGCTGAGAGCCAGGGACCGCGCCCGTCCGGCCTCGCGCAGCGCAACAGCTTGTTCGGCGTGCGACAGCGCCTCGTCGTACTGCTCCAGGTCACGCAGGATCAGAGCTGACTCGCTGGCCAGCGCGGCGGCGTCGAACGAGCTCAGCCACGGGTGATCAGCAGCGGGCAACACCTGCAGGTCACGGTGCGCGGCCGCCAGCGCGTGGGCGGCCGGGGCACGCTGAGACGCGACCGCCAGCGCACGCGCCTGCATGGTGTGCAGCCGCGCCGTCAGTGCGGGAATCCGTGGCCCCTGCGCGGCCAGGTCGAGCCCGGCCCGCGCCCAGCCCACGGCCCCGGCCGCGTCCCCGGTCTGAAGGGCAAGGTGGCTGGTGCTCGCGGCAACGTGCGCGGTCAACGGAAGATCACCCGAGGTGCGCGCAAGGGGGAGAGCGCGGGCGAAGTGCTGGGCTGCGCGGTCGTCGTGACCGGAGTCGTGCGCCATCCACCCGGCCATCTCGGTCAGCGCGGCTGCTGCGGCGAACACCTGCGGGCCGCTGCCGATGTCGACCAGCCGGGGCGCTACCCGGTCCGACAGGTGCCGGACGACAGCCCCGTACAACCGGCCGCCGCCGGTCTGCCGGTCAGCGCTGCGGAAATGATCCATCGCCATCAGATCGTCACCGTCCGGCGGCGGCCGGTCCGCCCGCTCGTGCTCGGTGGCCGCCGGCGCGGGCTCCCACGAGCGTCGAGCCAGCCCCAGCAGATGGCCGGAGATATGGAAGGCATCGGCGATCTGCTCGAACAGGGTCAACTTCTCTACCCGGCTCTTGCCGTTCATGTAGTCGTACAGCCGCCCCTGCGTGATGTCGACAGCGGCAGCAATGCGCCGCGTACTGACACCGCGCGCGTTGAGCATCCGGAACACCGCGCCCATGTCCCGCTCGGCGCACGCATTGATCAGGCGTTCATCCCCGAGCAGACCGGCGACGACCTCACGCGGGTCCGGTGACAGACGGTCCATCTGCAACTCCCCCGAGTAGCGAATGGAGCCGATGCTAAGACCAACGCCGATGACCTGACTCCGTGTTGGAGTCACCTTCTGGAGTCTCCCCATCCCCTTCTCCACGCGTTGACTGGCTGTCAGCCGCCAGGAGGCGCACCCGGGAACGCACCTCGGCGCCGCCCCGCCCGCAGGTTTCTCCCCCGAGGCACGCGGGCGGGGCCTCCCCCAACCACCCAAGCCAAGGCGTGACGATGACCATGACCAACGAGCGAGTGAGACCAGGGCAATACCCGCGCCAGAGCGTCACCCTCGCGAGCGAGGCCGCCACCGTTCCGGTGGCGCGTCAGATAGTCCGCGAGGCGTGCGCGGAGTGGGGCATGGACCAGGACACCGCCGACACCGGCACGCTCCTGATCTCCGAAATCGTCACCAACGCAGTCCGCCACGGTCACTCTCACAGCGTCCGGGTGATCGCCGAGCAGCCGCGTCCTGACCGGCTGCGCGTCGCCGTGGTCGACAAGTCCCGCCGCTTGCCCGAGCTGCACATCGTTGGGCCGGACGCCTTCGGCGGCCGTGGCCTCCTTCTGGTCGATGCCCTCTCCCACCGCTGGGGAACCGATCTCCTTCCCTGGGGTAAGCGGGTCTGGGCTGAGATCGCGATCAAGGACGGTGACCAATGACGGCCGCCACCGCATGCTGGAAGCCGACGGGGCATCCGCCGGCACCGGGCTCCTGGGAGACGTCGCCGTCGGGCTCGGGCTGGTGGTGTCCATGGTCTCCAACGAGGTCCGCATGGAGTCTGCCCCGACTGCGTACTCCGTTCCCGACATGGAGTCGCACGCAGCGGCTCTCGCCGGGGACCAGACCGCCCCCACAGCCACCCCTGCCGGTGTGCGCAGCGCCACAACCCCGGAACCTGTCTCGGGGCCGGAGTCCCGGCCAGGGCGCCACGCTCGTTCAACCCGACTGTCCCGGCCGAATCCCTTTCGCCGTCCGAATCCCCGGGCGGAGGCCGCCACTGTTGGATTACCGAAAGATGAGGAGACTCATGCAGCAGCCCTTGACGTCATTGGATCAGGTCAAGCCCTGGGGGCTCTCCCGCATGCGGCCCTACCCGGCTCCGGCCGTGCTACCTGCCGCCCGTCCGGTCCTCAACCCGCACACGCAGGTCCCCGCGTGGGTCGATCCCGACGGCACCCCGCTGACGGTGGAGGCCAAACACAAGCGGTCGGAGACGTCGCAGGAGACGAGCACGAAGACCAGCCTGGACGGCACCCCGGACCAGGGAAGCGACCAGAACGGGGACTCTGACTGATGACCCCGGGTGGGCCGCCCGTCCTCATCGTCACGCGCCTGGACGACGCGACTGCGGATGAAGTGATCACCGAATTGAACCGGCGCCGCGTGCCAGTGGTCCGCCTGGACCCCGGCGACTTCCCCACGGACATCACCCTGTCCGCCACGGTCGACGGCTTCGGCATCGGTGGCACCCTGGCCACCGCATCCCGAACCCTCGACCTGGGGAATGTCCGCTCGGTGTACTGGCGGCGGCCCACCCCCTACACCGCCGACCTCGCCATGGACGAACAGACCGGCCGATGGGCCATCGAAGAAGCCCGCTACGGCCTCGGCGGCATCCTCGCCGCTCTCCCCGGCGCGCACTACCTGAACCACCCATGGCGCAACCGGGATGCCGAGTACAAGCCGGCGCAACTGGCCACGGCCGCCGCCTGCGGCTTCACCGTGCCACCCTCGCTCATCACCAACGACCCCGACCGCGCGCGCACCTTCGCCGCCGAACATGGGCCGGTCATCTACAAGCCGCTCAGGGAAACCGAGTACACCGACGCCATCGGCCGCGCGCTGACCGTGTGGATCGAGGACGTCAGCCCAGGTCAGCTCGACAACCACCTACGCCACACTGCACATCTGTTTCAGCAGCGCGTCGGCAAGTCCGCCGACATCCGCCTTACCGCCGTCGGCGATTTCCTCACCGCCATCCGCATCGACGGCTCACTTGGCGTGGACTGGCGCCGCCATTACGACCGGCTCACCTACACCCCCGTGCCCGTCCCCCCGGCCATCGTCAAAGGCGTGCGCGCCTACCTCGATGCCTTCGGGCTCACCTTCGGTGCCTTCGACTTCGGTCTGGACCGTGATGGCGTCTGGCACTGGTACGAGTGCAACCCCAACGGTCAATGGGCCTGGTTCCCCGACCACATCACCGCTCCCATCACGCACACCATCGCCGACCGCCTACAGCACGGAGCCCCCGCATGACCGACGCCGCAGACCTGCGCCGCCAACTCGCCGTCGCAGTCCCCGTGGACGACCCGGCATGGCGCACAGCCCTCGAAACGGTGCCCCGCGAACTCTTCCTCGGCAACGGCCTGTTCCAGTTCGACGGCCGCCAGTGGACCCCCGTGCACCGCGACCGGATCGACCCCGGAAAGTGGCTGGGGCTCGTCTACCAAGACACCACCTGGGTCACCCAGGTCGACGGCACCACCGCCGCCGACGCCACCGGACCCGTCACCGGCCGCCCCACCTCGTCCAGCACGCTGCCCTCCCTGATCGTGCGCATGCTCGACATCGCCGGGATCAGCGAGGGTCACAAGGTGCTGGAGATCGGCACCGGCACCGGTTATTCCACCGCCATCCTGTGCAGCCGCCTCGGTGACAAGAACGTGTACTCCATCGAGTACGACCCGGGCTTGGCCGCCGCGGCGGCCGGCCACATCCACGCCGCCGGGTATCACCCCACCCTGATCACCGGCGACGGCCTCGCCGGACACAAGGACGACGCCGAATACGACCACATCGTGGCCACCTGCGCCGTCCGCCACATCCCCCCAGCCTGGCTCCACCAAGTACGCGCCGGCGGAACCATCACCACCACCATCAGCGGATGGATGCTCGCCTCCGGACTCGTCCGCCTCACCGTCCACGACGACGGCACCGCCACCGGCCGCTTCCACACCGACCAAATCAGCTACATGCTCGCCCGCCCCCACGAACGCCCACCCCGACCCACCTTCCACCAGCGCCCCGGCAACACCCGCGCCACCCACGTGAACCCCGCACTCCTGGAAGACTGGACCGGGCAATTCCTCGCCCAGCTCGCCGCACCGTCCGCCGAACTCATGACCACCGGCACCGGCGTGATCCTCGTGGACGTCGCCACCGGATCACAGGCGTGGACCGAACCGGCCGGAGGCGGCTGCACCGTGCATCAGCACGGCCCCCTTCGCCTCTGGGATCAGGTGGAAGACGCTCTCACCGTCTGGCAAGGCGCGGGCTCACCCCCGCACTCCGATCTCGGTCTGACTGCAGACCCGGACGGCACCCAACGCGTCTGGCTCGGAACCCCCGACGGCCACTCCTGGAACCTGCCGGTCTGACCTACGGATCACAAGACGGCACACCGCACGAGCATCGGCAATGACCGCTGCCACGTCTCCCAGGAGGGCCACGGCCTTGAAGCGGGCCCTTGCGGCCGGAGTCAGAGGCAGAAGTCCGGCACCGAAGAGGGCCCCGGTGTGCAGCCTCCGAATTGACCAACAGCATCCGGAAAAGGCGAGCCCGAACAGGCCGCCGCAGCGGCTCAGCAGGCCCTCGACGAGGCGGCTCGGGTCAACTCCACCCTGGTCGCCTCCCGCCTCAAGACCCTGCTGGAAGCCGCCCGCCCGTATCGCACTGCCGACGTGGACGAGGTCCGCACCCGCGCGCAGGATCTGGCGGCAGCGCGCCCCACGCCAGTCGCGGCCTGAGACCATCGCGACCATGGGCAAGCACTCCCGACCCGGACCGCCGAACCAGCCGTCACGCGCCGTCCCCCGCGTCGACGGCGGTGACCCGCTCGCGGCCTACAACAAGCGGCGCCGCCCGCCCCTCGACCAGTACCGCCGGCATCGTCCGCTCCACGGCGGTGGCGGACACCTCCGCCCCGACGAACCGCGTGCGCTGGAGGAGTGGAGCGGATTTTCGTACGAACCCGCGGGCGCGGCGCCGGACCTCGCGGCGGCACAGCGGTGGGTGAACGAACAGGTGTCCGGCGAATGCGGCGACGAGTCCCCCTCTGCCGCGTGACGCTCGTCGAGCTGCCGCGAACGGGCATGTAGCACAGCGCGACGACCGTCACGAACGGTCATTCTCGTAAATGACCATCTGTGAGAGTTCTGCGAGAGCCAGGACCTTGGAGCGCACCCTCGCGGCCGGGATCGGCGCCAGGAGCCCGAAGCCGAAAAGGGGCCCCGGTGTGCAGGCTCCGAATTGACCAGCAGCATCCGGAAGTCGCACACCGGGGCCCCTTGTGGAGGGGGTGTCAGCGGGCGGGGCCGAACCAGTGCTCCAGCGCCGCGTCGAGGCCGTCCGCCGAGGAGCCGGCGAAGGCCACGTATCCGTCGGGGCGGACCAGCACGGCCGTGGTGTCGGCCAGCGGGTCGGGCCCCTCGACGGGCTTGACCAGGACGGTGGCCACCTCCACCCGGTCCCGTCGGCCCTGAGCCGCGTTCCGCACGGCGTCGTCGTCGGCCAGGTCGAGCAGCACCCCGCGGGCGGGGTGCAGCAGCCGGGCGATGCGGGTCTCGCCGTCCGCGCCGACCAGCAGCCGGGGCGGCATCCGGCGGCCCAGCAGCGGGTGGGGCGGCTGCGGCGCGTCGCCCAGGTCGTAGCGGATGTCCAGGTGGCTGACGATGCCGGCGAGGTGCCGCTTGACGTCGTCGTAGCGGATGAGCTCGCCGAACAGCTCGCGCAGCGGGTCGGACTCGGCGCCGCCGAGGTAGACCATGCCCTGCGTGCGGGTGTTCATCAGCAGGCGGCGGCCGACCGGGTGCCGCTCGTCGTGGTACGTGTCGAGCAGGGCGTCGGACGCGTCGCCGCGGACCGCCGCGGCCAGCTTCCAGCCCAGGTTGGCCGCGTCCTGCACGCCGGTGCTCAGCCCCTGTCCGCCGGCGGGCAGATGGATGTGCGCCGCGTCGCCGACCAGGAACACCCGGCCGCGCCGGTACTCGGCGGCCTGGCGAGTGGCGTCGGTGAAGGAGCTCACCCACGAGGCGCCGCCGCCGCTGATGTCCTCTCCGGTGATGTGCCGCCAGGCGTCCGCCACCTCCTGGTAGGTGACGGTCCGCTCGCGGTCGTGCGCCGGGGTGCCGTCGGGGCAGACGATGATCCGCCAGATGTTCTCGCTGAGCGGGGCGGACATCACCATGCCGTTGGGGAGCCGCTCGCCGAGGTGGCGGGCGCGCAGTTCGACGCCGGTGATGTCGGCGAGGTACATGCCGCGACCGGCGTCGGTGCCGGGGAAGTCGAATCCGGCCGCCTTGCGCACCCGGCTGGACCCGCCGTCGCAGCCCACCAGGTAGGAGGCGCGCAGCGGGCGCTCCTCCCCTTCGGGGGTGCGTACGGTGATCTCGACAATGTCACCGTCGAGGAAGCCGTCGGCGAGGGACACGAACTCCCAGCCGCGGCGGATGTCGGCACCGAGCTCGTCCGCCCAGTCCTCCAGCACCGCCTCGGTCTGGCCCTGCGGGATGCCGCGGGCGCCGAAGTGCGCGTCCGGCAGCACGGTGAAGTCGAACTGGGTGCCGCCGAAGTGCCCCATCGGGCTCGTCGCCAGCGTCTCGCCCTGACCGAACCGGGGCAGCAGCCCCCGCTCGTCGAACGTCTCCATGGCGCGGGCGGTGAAGCCCAGGCCACGAGACTGCCCGGTGGGGGCGGCCAGCTTCTCGATCACGACGACGCGGGCTCCGCCGAGGCGGAGTTCGCCCGCGAGCATCAGTCCGGTCGGGCCGGCACCGACGACGAGGACGTCGGTGTCCGTCGCTGACCCATCCATGGTTGTCCTTCCTGGCTGTGGGGATCTTCGCCGCCGGGCGTGGGGGCGTGGTTCACCGGCGGATGGGCGGCCGCCGGCCGGATGGTGCGGCGGCCGAACTCAGCGGGGCGGGCCGAACCAGCGCTCAAGGGCGTCGTGCAGCCCCTCGTCGCCGGCGCCCTGGTCGATCCAGACGACATGGCCGTCCGGTCGTACGAGCAGACGGTCGATGCCGTCGAGATCACTGCCCGGCTCGGCGACGGCCGCCAGCCGGGTCACCCGGTCCTCCCAGCCGGCGGTGGTGGTGTCACCGGTCGGGGTGCCGGGGCGCAGGTCGAGCAGGACGCCGCCGCCGGAACGCAGCAGCCGGGCGGAACCGACGCGGTCCTCGCGCACCCGCACCGTGGTGCACGGCAGCCGGGCGCCGAGCAGCGGATGCGCGGGGCCGTCCACCTCGTACCGCACGTCCAGTCCGCTGATCATGCCCGCCAGGTGGGCCCGCACCTCCTCGGAGGTGATCAGCTCGGTGAGCACGGCGCGCAGCGGCTCCACCGAGGGCGGGCCGAGCAGCAGCATCGCCTGGGCGCGGATGTTGGCGAGCACCCGCCGGCCCACCGCGTGCCGCTCGGTGTGGTAGGTGTCCAGGAGTTCGGCGGGGGCCTTGCCGCGCACGTGCAGCGCCAGCTTCCAGCCGAGGTTGAAGGCGTCCTGCATGCCGAGGTTGAGGGCCTGTCCGCCGATCGGCATCTGCCGGTGGGCGGCGTCGCCCGCGAACAGGATCCGGCCCTGCCGGTACTGGGTCAGCTGGCGGGAGGCGTCCCCGAAGGCGTTGACCCACAGCGGGGTGCCGCCGCTGATGTCCTCGCCGGTGACCCGCTTCCAGATGGTGACGATCTCCTCGAACTGGGCGTCGCCGGTGCGCTCCTGCGCGGACGAGCCGAACTCGTGGACCATCACCCGGGTCACGCCGTCGGGGCGGCGGGCGGCGATGGCCAGCCCGCGCTCCAGGCGTTCGAAGCGCCGGTTGGGCACCTCGATGCCGGCGACGTCGGCGCGCAGCAGTTCACGCCCGGCGTCCTGGCCCGGGAAGTCGGCGCCGATCAGCCGGCGCACGGTGCTGTCCTCGCCGTCGCAGGCCACCAGGTAGCGGGCGCGGATCTGCCGCCGTACGCCGTCGTAGCCGATGGCCTCGGCCTCGACCCGGTCCCCGTGGTCCGTCACGGCGACCAGTTCGTGCTTGCACATCAGCTCGGCGCCCAGCGACAGCGCCCACTCCTCCACGACCGCTTCGGTCTTGGTCTGCTGGACCTTCCACTGCCCGGGGTGCGAGCTGGGCAGGGTGAGGTCGAGGGGGATGCCGCCGAAGTGGCCGCGGGGCTCGTTGGGCGGGTTGCCGAAGTCGGGCAGCAGGCCGCGGTTGTCGAGGATCTCCATGGTCCGGGCGTGCAGGGTGGAGGCCCGTGACTCGGTGTTGGGGGCGCGCCGTTTCTCCACGACGACCACGTCGACGCCGCCGTGGGCCAGTTCCCCGGCGAGCATGAGCCCGACGGGACCGGCCCCGACGACGACGACGTCGGTCCGCACGCTGTCCGCCGGCACGGTCAGGCCTTCTTCTGCTCGGTGTAGGCCTTGGCGTGGGACAGCGTGGCGCAGCTGTTGGTGGACAGCGCCGTGTGCACGTACTCGCGGGCGTCGGCCACGGTGGCGTCGGGGCCGAGGATGCGCGCGACGTTCTCCGTGTTGATGGTCACGGTGTGCTGGGAGGAGGCGGCGGTGCCCTCCTCGTTCTCGACGAAGGTCCACTCACCGGTGTGCAGGGTCATCAGCGCCGGCAGGGTGACCTGCTTGTAGGCGATCCGGTGGTGCGGGAAGACGACCCGGTAGGACTTGGTGGTGTGCGTCGAGCCGTCCTTGGCCCGGGTGTCCATCTCCAGTTCCTGCAGGCCCGGGGTCTCCTCGGTGAGGCGGACGATCGCCACGTGCGGGAGCCGCTCGGCCCACAGCTGCGCCTCGTTGATGAAGTCGAAGGCGTCCTTGGCGCTGCCGGCGATCTGCACGGTGTCCGTGAACGAGAAGGTGAGCTCCTCGGTCTCGGCGGCGTGCGCGCGCTCGACGTTGACCTTGAGCGCGGCGAGTTCCGCGGTGCTGTTCTTGTCCACGGCCCGCTCGATCCACAGCAGGTCGTGCGGCTCGTCGTCGATGGCGCTGTAGTCGTGCAGCAGCCGGACCCGGGACTCCTGCTCGCCCTGCGGCTCGATGATCCAGGTGCCGCCCATGTGCTTGACGGGCGGTGCCGGGATCTCCTGGCGGAAGGTGATGGTGAGGGACTCCGGGTCCAGGGTGCGGCGCGAGGTCCAGTCCTTCGGCTGGCCGTTCGCGGTGGCCCAGATGCGGATCCGCTCCTCGTTGCCCTGCGCCTCGATCCGGTCCACGTGGATGGTGGGCGGGAAGATCCGGGGCCAGTTCGTCACGTCCGCCAGCAGCTGGTAGACCGCGGCGGCCGGTGCGCCGATGGTGATGTCGTGCTCGACCTCACGCGTCGTCATGGCGGCTTTCTCCTCGGTGGTGTCGGGTGGTGGCGGATGTCAGAAGTTGCCCAGACCACCGCAGACGTTGAGGGCCTGCGAGGTGATGGAGGCGGCCGTGTCGGAGGCCAGGTAGCCGACGAGGCCGGCGACCTCCTCCGGCGTGGAGTAGCGGCCGAGCGGGATCTTCGACTGGAACTTCTGGAGGATGGCGTCCTCGGTGGTGTCGTAGGCGTCCGCGTAGCCCTGGCGCACGCGCTGGGCCATCGGGGTCTCGACGTAGCCGGGGCAGACCGCGTTGACGGTGATGCCGGTCGGCGCGAGCTCGTTGCCGAGGGCCTTGGTGAAGCCGACGACGCCGTGCTTGGAGGCCGAGTAGGGGGCGCCCAGGACGACGCCCTGCTTGCCGGCCGTGGACGCGATGTTGATGATCCGGCCGCGGTTCTTGTTGCGCATGCCGCCGGTGTTGAGGACCGCGCGGGTCATCCGGAAGACGCTGTGCAGGTTCGTCTCGATGACGTCCTCCCACAGCTCGTCGGTGAGGTCGGCGGTCACACCGCCGCCGGACCGGCCCGCGTTGTTGACCAGGACGTCGATCGTGCCGAAGCGGTCGACGGCGGCCTGGACGAACGCGTCGACGGAGGCGGTGTCGCGGACGTCGACCACGCCGCCGTCCACGCTGAGGATCTCGGCCTGCAGATCCTTGACGGTCGAGGCGATGTTCTCGGCGTTGCGGGCACCGATGAAGACCTGGTGGCCGGTGGAGGCCAGCAGGCGGGCCGTGGCCAGGCCGATGCCGCTGGTGCCACCGGTGATGACGGCGACCCTGGGCGTGGCGCTCTGCGTCATGTCCGTCTCTCCCCTCAGGCTGCCTGGGCGGGCGCGAGCTGCGTGTTGACGACGTCGATGAAGGCGCGCGGCGTGTTGGCGTCGCCGACGGCCTCCTCGTCGAGGGAGATGCCGTACTCGCGCTCGATGAGGCTGCCGGCCTCCAGCAGCGCGAGCGACTCGTAGCCGATCACCTCGAACTCGGTGTCGAGGATGTCGCCGTCCAGGTCGACGCCCTCGGCCACGCCCGCGGCCTCCCGCAGGGTGCGCTTGAGGTCATCGAGGGTGAACGCCTTGGTGGCCATGGTGGTTCCTTTCATCGGTGGTGGTCTGTGCTGGTGAGGGCGCTAGGCGGTGGTGCGCACGACCATGGCGGAGTTGAATCCGCCGCTGCCGCGGGCCAGGACCAGCGCGGTGCGCACCTCGGCCTGGCGGGGTTCGGCGAGGACCAGGTCGAGCGGGTAGTCCGTGCACGGCTCGATGTGCACCGTGGGCGGGATGACGCCGTCCCGCATCGACAGGAAGGCGGCCGCGAGGTCCAGCGGCGCACCGCCGGAGTACAGCCGTCCGGTCATCGTCTTGGGCACGGTCACCGGGACGCCGCGGTCACCGAAGACGTCGCTGATGGCCTCGGCCTCGACGCGGTCGCCGGCCGGGTCGCCGGCGCCGTCGGCGAAGACCACGTCGACGTCGACGGTGTCCACTCCGGCGTCGGCGAGGGCGACCTGGATGGCCCTGCGCAGGCCGGGTTCGCGGTCGATGCCGGGGCGCGGGTCGATCGTCGCGCCGTATCCGGCGATCTCGCCGTAGACGCGGGCGCCGCGGGTGCGGGCCGCCTCGGCGTCCTCGGTGATGAGGATGGCGCCGCCCTCGCCGGGCACGTAGCCGTGCGCCTCACGGTCGAAGGGCAGATAGGCGCGGGTCGGCTCGTCCCGGGTGGACAGCTTGCCGGTGGCCAGCTGGGCGACCCAGCCCCAGGGGCAGATCGAGGCGTCGACGGCTCCGGTGACGATGAGCGAGGTGCCCTTGCGGATCTGGCGGCGGGCCTGCGCGACGGCGTCCAGACCACCGGCGCCCTCGCTGACGACGACCCCGGCGGGACCCTTCATGCCGTTGCGGATGGAGATCTGGCCGCTGTTGACGGCGTAGAACCAGGCGAAGGACTGGTAGGCGGAGACGTACTGGCTGCCCCGGCTCCACAGGTTCTGCAGCTCGCCCTGGCCGAACTCGAAGCCGCCCGCGGCGGACGCCGTGATGACGCCCATGTCGAACTCGGGCAGGTCCTTGGGGTCGGCGCCGGCGTCCTTCAGGGCCCAGTCGGTCGCGACCAGCGCGAGCCGGGTGACCCGGTCGGTCTGCGGCAGCAGCCGGCTGGGCAGGTGCTCCTCGGGCACGAATCCGGGGACCTCGCCCGCCAGACGGGCGGGGTAGTTGGTCGGGTCGAACCGGGTGACGCGGCCGATGCCGTGCTTGCCGCCCAGCGTCGCCGACCAGTAGTCCTGGGTGCCGAGGCCGTTGGGCGCCGCGACGCCCAGGCCGGTCACCACGACCGAGGTGGTCATACGAGGCTCCTCTCGGGGCTGGCCAGCACCATGGCGCTCTGGAATCCGCCGAATCCGCTGCCGACCGTCAGGACCGCGTCGATCAGCTGATCGCGGGCGACGACCGGGACGTAGTCGAGGTCGCACTCCGGGTCCGGGGTCTGCAGGTTGGCGGTCGGCGGTACGACGTCGTACTCCATGGCCAGCGCGGACGCGGCGATCTCGATGGAGCCGATCGCGCCGAGGGAGTGCCCGACCATCGACTTGATGGAGCTGACCGGGGTCTGGTAGGCGTGATCGCCCAGGCTGCGCTTGAACGCGGCGGTCTCGTGGCGGTCGTTCTGCTTGGTGCCCGAGCCGTGGGCGTTGATGTAGTCGATCGCCTCGGGGTTCAGCCGGGCCTCGGCGAGGGCCAGGTTGATGGCCTCGGCCATCTCCACGCCGTCGGGGCGCAGGCCCGTCATGTGGTAGGCGTTGGAGCGGGTGGCGTACCCGGCGATCTCGGCGTAGATGTGCGCGCCGCGCTTCTGGGCGCTCTCCAGCTCCTCCAGGACGAAGAAGGCGGCACCCTCACCGAGCACGAACCCGTTGCGGGTCGCGTCGAAGGGACGCGAGGCGCACTCCGGGTCGTCGTGGCGCGGCGTGGTCGCCTTGATCGCGTCGAAGCACGCCATGGTGATCGGCGAGATCGGGGCGTCGGAGGAACCGGCGATCACCACGTCCGCCGAGCCCTCGCGGACGAGTTCGACGGCGTAGCCGACGGAGTCGATGCCGGAGGTGCAGCCGGTGGAGACGACGGTGCTCGGTCCCTCGGCGCCGACGGCCCAGGCGACCTCGGAGGCGAACGAGCTCGGCACCATGAAGTCGTACAGGTGCGGAACCGCGTAGGTGTGGTCCACGGCTTCCAGCCGGCCGCCGTCGCTGACCACCCGGTACTCCTGGTCCAGGCCCATCGTGGCGCCGACCGCGCTGCCGACGGTGACGCCGACCCGGTAGGGGTCGACGGCGCCCAGGTCGATGCCGCTGTCGGCGACCGCGCCGCGGGAGGCGACGACGGCGAACTGGGCGGCCCGGTCCAGGCGGCGGACCTCCTGGGGGCTCAGGCCGTGCGCGTAGGGGTCGAAGTCGGCCTCGGCGGCCACCCGGGAGCGGAACGGACTGGGATCGAAGAAGGTGATGCCGCGCGTGGCCGTGCGGCCCTCGCTCAGCAGGTCCCAGAAGTTGTGCCGGCCGACACCGCCGGGGGCGATCACCTCGATTCCGGTGATGACAACACGTCGCCGGTTCACGCCGACGCCTCCCAGTTGTAGAAGCGGGTGGCCATGGCATCGGCCGGGGAACGCCAGGTCGCCGGGTCGTAGGCCTCGATGAACGGCTTCAGGTCGTCACTGATGCCGACGAAGCGCGGGTCGCTCTTGGCGGCCTCGATCAGCTGACCGCCGTTGTCCTCGTCGAAGTCCTGGAGGTGGAAGTACAGGCCCCGGTAGGAGAACAGCTGGCGGCGCCGCGTGCCCATGCGGTGGGGCATGTCCGTCGCGTCGAAGTCGGCGAACAGCCGCGCCACGTCGTTGCTGGAGACGGCCGCCATCCGGGCGACAATCAGCGTGCTGTGCATAGGGTTCAGCTCCTCGGCGGTTGCGTGGGAGGGTTCGCGAAGCAGACGGGGCGGCACGGTGGGCCCGGGGCACCTCCATCGACCTCGACGGTGCGGCCCGGCGATAGCGCCCGGCACGGGGAATGCCTGAGTCCGGCCGGAGCCACCGGCGTGTACCGGCGAACCGGTGCATACGCGCACGCCTCCGGCCGCCCGGTCCCAGCTCGGGAGCAACGGGCGTCCGGAGGCGTGCGGAGGCGTGCGGAAGTGTCGCGTCGCCTGTGGCGCGTTACTCGCCGACGGAACGCGTGTGCACGACGTTGTAGGTGTTGAGGTCGACGAAGGTGGCGACGGCGCGGGTCCGGTCCTGGGCCTTGGTGCGGCCCTCGGATTGCTGGTCGGCCGGGATGGCGCGGTAGGCGTCGAACGCCTCCTGGCTGTCCCACTGGGAGTAGGAGGCGACCCACAGGCCGTCCAGGCCGCGGGCGCGCAGGCCCTTGAGGACGATGTGCGCCTGGAACCCGGGGACGTCCGCGAACCAGTTCTGGCCCTCGCCGAGGGCGTCGACCAGCTCGTCCTGGTTCTCCGGCGCGACACCGAAGATGGTGATGACGGTGAAGACGCCACGGTGCGGGCCGATCTCGACGGCGCCGCCCTTGCCGCCGTCACGGGTCAGCGTGTAGGCGACGTCGTTCTGCAGCAGGCGGATCGAGGTGGTGATCTCGCCGAAGACCGGCAGCGTGCGGTGCTTGAACTCCTCGCCCTCGTAGCGCTTTTCCAGGTCCTCGCCGCTGCGCCACTGGATGAAGTTGGCGGTGCCGTGGCTCAGGATGCCGGAGTGCACGGTGGAGGACTTCCAGCCCTCGTAGGTCGCCGCGTTGACGATCTTCGTCATCTCCTCGATCAGCTGGTCCTGCTTCTCGGGAGCGTCGGTGGTGAAGAGGTTGAGAACGATGAGGTTCTTGTCCTCGGGGGAAATGGTGGGCATGGATCCTTCGCTTCCTTTGAGGGTGCGGACGTGAGCCGAAACGCGGGCGCGCTTCAGGCGGCGGAGCCGAACCAGCGGGTGAGGGCGGGGGCGAGACCGCCGGCACCGGTGCCGACGGCACCGACCCAGGCGACGTAGCCGTCGGGGCGCACGAGGATCCCGTCCACGGGAACGTCGCAGTCGAATTCGGCGGCGACCACGTCGACGCGGTCGGTCCAGCCGGCCGCCGCCTCGCGCAGGCCGTGGTCCCCGCCCAGTTCCAGCAGGACGGCACGGCCGGCGTGCAGCAGGGAGACGCTGGAGGTCTTCTCGCCGCCGACGACCAGCTCCCGCTCCGGCAGACGCCGGCCGAGCAGGGGGTGGTCGTCGCCGCCGACGTCGTGGCGGATGTCCAGGCCGGTGACCATGCCGACCAGATGACGCCGGACGGACTCGTGTCCCTCGACCAGTTCGGCGAAGACCTCGCGCATCGGGGCCATGTCGCCGCCGCCGAGGTAGAGGGAGCGCTGGGCAAGGGTGTTGATCAGGATGCGGGCACCGACGGGGTGCCGCTCGCTGTGGTACGTGTCGAGCAGGTTCTCGGGAGCCTGGCCCTTGAGGGCCAGCGCCAGCTTCCAGCCGAGGTTGACGGCGTCCTGGACGCCCGCGCTCATGCCCTGCGCACCGATCGGCAGGTGGATGTGGGCGGCGTCGCCGGCCAGGAACACCCGGCCGCGCCGGTACTCGGCGGCCTGCCGGCTGACGTCGGTGCTGGTGCTGACCCACAGCGGGGTGGCACCGCTGATGTCCTCGCCCGACAGCCGCTTGAACCCCTCGGCGACCTCTTCGAAGGTGATCGGCTCGGAGCTGGTGCGCAGCGGCTCGTTGCGGTCGAAGTAGATGACGCGGCAGCGGTCCGGCCCGAGCGGCATCACCATGATCATGCCGTCGGGGACGGCCTCACCGCTGAAGCGGGGCCGCAGTTGCACACCGGTGATGTCGGCGAAGCGCAGTTCGACCGTCGCCGCGCTGCCCGGGAAGTCGATGCCGGTGAGCGTGCGCACGACGCTGCGGGAGCCGTCGCAGCCCACCACGTAGCGGGCGCGCAGCCGCAGCGGGCCGTCGGGCCCCTGGGCCTCGACCGTCACCCCGTCGTCGTCGGCGTCCAGGCCGGTGACGTCGAACCCGCGGCGCACGTCGACGCCCAGTTCCTTCGCCCAGCCGCCGAGGACGCCCTCGGTACGGGCCTGCGGAATGCCCCGGGCTCCGTACGAGCCGCCTTCGAGCACCTGGTAGTCGAGCGGAACACCGCCGAAGTGGCCGACGGGAATGGTTCCCACCTCGCCGAAGCGGGCTATGAGGCCGCGCTGTGCGAACTCCTCGATGGTCCGGGCCGAGAATCCGAGCGCGCGCGACTCGCGAATGGGCTCGGAAAGTTTGTCGAGAACGACGACCGAGACTCCATTGAGCCTCAGTTCACCCGCGAGCATGAGTCCGGTGGGCCCTGCGCCCACGACAATGACATCCGCGTCGAAGAATTTCATTTGCCCTCTTCTCACTGGTGTCCGGCCAGTATTGCGAGGTATTTCCGAGGCCGTAAATAGCCGCTGATACAGGTTTTCGACAACGAATGCCAGAGAAACGTCGGGAACGTCAGAACTTTGACAAGCCGACTTGCCGGGAGGGGTACTTCCGGCGGCATTCTCAGACATGACCTCCACCCCGATGACCGAAGCAGCGACCACACAGTCCGACGCGGAGTCCCGCGCCGAGGTCGCGGACCTGCTCTCCCGGTACCTCGTCTCGCTCGACGACGAGGAGCTCGACGACGCCTGGGCGTCCGCGCTGTTCACCGAGGACGCCGTCGTGGCGTTCCCGATCAGCCGGCACGAGGGCGTCGAGGGCATGGCCGAGTACCACCGGTCGGCGCTCGCGGCGTTCGCCGCCACCCAGCACCTCGGCTCCCCGGCCCTGGTCGTGCTGGACGGCGACCGGGCGACGCTGCGCGCCAACCTGCTGTCCACGCACGTGCATCACGCGCACCACGCGCGCCCCGAGGGGCAGCTCGACCCGCTGTTCGCGACGGGCACGTTCGTCGACGGCGAGGCGCGCCGCACCCCGCGGGGCTGGAGGCTGACCCTGCTGTCCTTCCGCCTGCTGTGGGCCGACGGCACCCCGCCGCCGCCGGCGGCCTGAGCCGCGCACCGGCACCGGCGGGTGCCGACCGCACCGAACGACCGCACCGAATCGACCACGGCGAACGACCGCACCGCCCGGGGCTATTACGCCGTAATAGCCCCGGGCGTCGTCGTCGTGCCGGGGCCATGACGCCGTAATGGTTCAGGTGTTGAGGTGGATCACGCGGTCCACCGCGATCTCGATGACCACCCGGCCGGGCGGGCTGGGCGGGGCGGACCAGTACCGCTTGGCGTAGAGCTGGGCGCCCCGGCTGACCCGCGCGGGATCGCGGACCACGGTGCCGAAGCCCTCCAGCGTCACCCAGGTGAAGCCGTCCACCTGGCACAGCGCCACGCGACTGCCCGGCGCGGCCAGCAGGTTCCTGGCCTTGCGCGAGGAGTCGACCGTCATCACCCGGGCCAGCCCGTCGGCCGCGTGCCAGGTGAACCGTACGGGAGCCACATGGAGGGTTCCGTCGGGCCGGAGCGTGGTGAACGCGGCCACGTGCTTGGGGTCGTGCAGGAAGGCCTCGACGGAGTCGGGCACCGCCAGGGCGGCCGGGGGCTGCTGAGACAGCGACATCGTGGGTGAGTCCTCACTTCGGGTGGGGTCATCCGGTGCGGGAAACGACGGCGGACACAGCCGTCCGGGCCGCAAGGCCTGTGCGGCGGAGCAGGTCGCGGGCGCGGACGTCTGCGACCTGCTCCGCCGCACAGGCCCTGGACAGGGGCTAGTCGATGCTGCGGACGATCGTGTCCTCGTCCTCGTCGTCGTCCGCCCCGGCCAGCCGGAGCGTCGGCACGAGCCCCACCGGCACCATGCCGAACAGGGCCATCTCGATCTCCCGCAACTCCTCCGTGCCGTCGCGCATGAGCACCTCCTCCGTTGGTGGACCGCCCCACGGTGTCAAGACTCGCTAGCGGCTCGCTCGACGGCGGCTCGGCCGCCCGTCGAGCGCAGCCGCAGCCGTACGGCGTTCCCCTTGCGCCGCGGCGGCGCGCCCCGGGGCGGTTCGTCGCCGTCGAGCGCGGACAGCACGTCGGAGACGGTCGTGGTCGAGGTGGTGGCGGGCAGCCGGCACAGCAGCCGGGCACAGTGGCCGACCAGCAGTTCCGCGTCGGCGTCGGAAACCCGCGCCCGGTCGTGGGCGAGGGCGAGGTTCAGCGAGCCGTCGCCGCCGCGGTGGGCGACCAGGGCGACGGGGAAGGCGGGGTGCGCGTCCCGCGTGTCCTTCAGTTCCAGTCGAATGCCGGCGTCGGCGAGTTCGGCGTGCAGGTCGCCGAGCGGGCGCGGGGTGCTCTCCAGGGCGACCAGGGTGTCCAGCAGCCGGTCACCGCGTGCGGTGCGCCCGGTCCACTCGTGGATCTGCCCGGCGGGGACCCATTCGTAGGCCGCCATGTCCAGTGCCCCGTCGCGCAGCGTCGCCAGCAGGCGGCCCATCCGGTGGTCGGGATCGATCCGCACCACCATGGGCAGGCAGGTGCGCATCGGACCCAGCAGCCGCTCGACGGAGTCCATGGCGACGCCGCGTCCCGAAACGGCGACCCCGAAGCCCACCAGCGCGGTTCCCTCCGTCCGCGCCGCGCGGTACAGGAGCAGCGCCCAGACGGCCTGCAGCACACCGGAGTCGGGCACGGCCCGGGCGGCGGCCCAGTGGTGCAGCCGCTCGGCCTCGGCGGCGCTCAACCGGGCCTCGGCGCGCCCGCATCCGCTCTGCGCGGTGGCGGGCCCGGGCAACAGGGGCAGCACCACCGGGGCGTCCCCGGGCACGGCCCGGCTCCAGAAGTCCCGTGCCGGTGCCGAGTCCTGGCGCTCCAGCCAGCGTGCCCAGTCCCGCAGGTCGGGCCGGCGCTCGCCGCCGGGCAGCACACCGCCGGCGAGGTAGGCGCGGCAGAACTCCTCCAGGAGGATAAACATGCTCCAGGTGTCCAGCAGCGCCTGGTGGAAGGTGACC
>NZ_JADDRL010000200.1 GCF_021538895.1 Streptomyces olivochromogenes
GTCGGCGGTGCGGGTCGGCGGCGGGCGGAAAGTTATCCACAGGCTGAGGACACCCGGCGGCGGATTGTCGGCGGGGCCAGGCACTATGGGGCCATGACTGAGAGCAAGATGCCGGACTGGGAGAAGCGCTTCCGGGCGCCGAGGGTGTCGCTGCCGGACTGGGCACAGGACGCGCCGGACCGCTCCCTGTTCGTGTCGAACGCGACGGGGACGTACGAGCTGTACGCGTGGGACCGCGCGTCGGGGGAGCAGCGCCAGGCGACGGCCCGGCCGAACGGCACGACGGACGGCCTGCTCTCTCCGGACGGCGCCTGGATCTGGTGGTTCGACGACAAGGACGGCGACGAGTTCGGCGTCTGGCGCCGCCAGCCGTTCGCGGGCGGCGAGGACGAGCTCGCGGTGCCGGGCCTGGAGGCCTCCTACCCGGCGGGCCTGGCCCTCGCCCGGGACGGCCGCACGTCGATCGTGGGCCGCTCGACGGACGAGGAGGGGACGACGATCCACCTCGTGCGCGAGGGCGATTCCCCGGTGGAGCTCTACCGTCACCACGAGTCGGCGTACGTCGGCGATCTCTCGCACGACGGCACGCTGATCGCCATCGAGCACACGGAGCACGGCGACGCGATGCACTCCTCGCTGCGCGTCCTGCGCCGGGACGGCTCGCCGCTCGCCGAGCTCGACGACACCAAGGGCGGCACCGAGGAGCTGGGCCTGGAGGTGCTCGGCTTCGCCCCGGTCGACGGCGACACCCGTCTGCTCATCGGCCACCAGCGGCGGGGCCGCTGGGAGCCGCTGGTGTGGGACGTGGCCTCGGGCGCGGAGACGGACCTGGCCCTGGACCTGCCGGGCGACGTGAGCGCCGAGTGGTATCCGGACGGCTCCGCCCTGCTCGTCGCCCACGGCTTCGAGGCCCGCAGCGAACTGTTCCGGTACGACCTGGGCACGCGTGAGCTGTCGCCCATCCCGACCCCGACCGGTTCCGTCTCCGGTGCGACGGCCCGCCCGGACGGCAGCGTGGAGTTCCTGTGGTCCTCGGCCGCCGAGCCGCCGACGGTCCGCTCGTCGACGGGCCGGGTGGTCCTCGACCCGCCCGGAATGCGGTGCCCCGGCTCGGTCCCGGTCGAGGACGCGTGGGTGGAGGGCCCCGGCGGCCGCATCCACGCCCTCGTCCAGAAGCCGGCCGGAGCGACGGGCCCCCTCCCCACGGTCTTCGACCTGCACGGAGGCCCGACCTGGCACGACAGCGACTCCTTCGCCGCGGGCCCGGCCGCCTGGGTGGACAACGGCTACGCGGTCGTCCGCATCAACTACCGCGGCTCCACGGGCTACGGCCGGGCCTGGACGGACGCCCTGCGGGACCGGGTGGGCCTGATCGAGCTGGAGGACGTGGCCGCGGTCCGGGACTGGGCGATCGCGTCCGGCCTCGCCGACCCCGGCCGGCTGATCCTCACCGGCGCCTCCTGGGGCGGCTATCTCACCCTCCTCGGCCTCGGCACCCAGCCGGACCTGTGGACGCTGGGCATCGCGGTGGTCCCCGTCGGCGACTACGTGACGGCGTACCACGACGAGATGGAGACCCTGAAGGCCATGGACCGCACGCTCCTCGGCGGCACCCCCGAGGAGGTCCCCGACCGCTTCGAGGCCTCGTCCCCGCTCACCTACGTCGACCGGGTCCAGGTCCCCGTCTACATCTCGGCCGGCGTCAACGACCCCCGCTGTCCCATCCGCCAGGTCGAGAACTACGTGGACCGCCTGGCCGCCCGCGACGCGCCCCACGAGGTGTACCGGTACGACGCCGGACACGGTTCCCTGGTGGTGGAGGAACGGATCAAGCAGGTGGCGCTGGAAATGGACTTCGCGAGAAGACACCTGCCGCAGTAGGGGGAGCTGGAGCCCGGGCGGCTTCTCGACGTACGGAGCGGTCCGCCCGGGACACCTCTCGACCTACCGAGTCGGGTGATCGGGCGGGCCGGCGGGGTCCGGGGACGGAGCCCCGGGGCGGCCGAGCAGCTCGGCCAGCCCCCTCCGCGTCGCGGCCAGCACCACCCGCTCCCCGGCCCGCAGCACATGGTCCCCGGAGACCGACGACCGCCCCTCCAGCGCGAGCACCCGCCACGCCCCCGCCCGAAACGCGTCCGCCACGGCCCGCCCCTCCAGCCAGGGCTGTCCGGCCACATCCACGGCCGCGAAGAGCAACACGCGCCGCTCGACGGGGATCGCCCCCAGGATCTGCCGCCCGAGCATCGCCCCGGCGAAGGCGGGCGCGGCCAGGTGCGTCACGCTCCGGCTCCGGATCAGCGCCCGCGGATGCGCGGCCCGCAGCGTCCGGTACACGGCGGTGGCGAAGTCGTCGTCGTACAGCCGCAGCACCACCCGCAGATCCGGTCGCACGGATCGCGCGTACAGCACGGCCTCCAGATTCGTCGTGTCCGCGCTGGTCACCGCGAGCAGCGCGTGCGCCCGGTGGATCTTGGCGGCTTCCAGGACGCCTTCCTGGGTCACGTCGCCGAGCACCACGGGCACCCGCAGTCGCCGCGCGGTCGCGAGCCCGCGCGCCTCGGGGTCGGCCTCGACGCAGACCACGGGGATGTGCAGCTCCCGGAGCCGGGTCAGCACCCGCGTGCCGATCTTCCCGAGGCCGAGCAGCACCACGTGCCCGCCCAGCCCGCGCGGTGGTCTGCGCAGCGCGGAGGCGGTGCGGAAGGTGCCGAACACTTCGAGCACCGCCGCCAGCAGGACCGGCAGCAGCAGCAACCCCATGAGCCCGGACAGGAGTTGCAGGATCTGCCGCCCGACGGACTGCCCGATGGCCGGGTCGTCGATGGCGAACAGATCGAGCAGCGTCAGATAGAAGGCCCGCAGCGGATGGATCCCGGTCACCAGCGACAAGGCCACGGCCAGCGCGACGACACACCCCACGAGCCCGGCCAGCGACCACCGCAGCCGCCGGGAGAACAGCGAGGCGAACGGCGGTACGACTCCCGAGGTGCGCCCCGCGGGCATCGGCTCCTCGGCGGCCCACGACACCTGCTCCAGGACGACGGCCCCGCGCCCGGTGGCACCGCGCACCTCCGCCTCGTCGGGCAGCAGCCGCGGTCCGTGCTCGCCGCTGCCCTCGGAGCCGTCCGCACCGGCCGGATCGCTGCTGGTCGTCGAGAGGAGGGCCAGGGTGCACAGCCCGGGGTCGGGAACCAACCCCGGTCCGGGCGGCGGTCGTTCGACGGCGCGCAGCAGCAACTCGTCCGTCTGGACGACCTTGGTGGTGCCGGCGACCGCGGCCGCGGCCAGCGCGGGCGCGGCTGTGTCGGCGTCGGAGAGTACGGTCGTCGACGCGTCGCTCCCGGCGTCCTCGCCGTTGCCCGCCGCCAACGCGGCCGCCTGGTCGAGGAGTTCCTCGATGTGCTGGCCGAGCCGCCGGTTGTAGAGCCGCAGGACGAGCCGCAGCCTCGGGTTGAGGCGGCGGGCGGTGAGCGCGGCGCGGATGTTGGTCTCGTCGTCGTCGTACACGAGCGCCAGCGCGGTGGCCCGCTCCACGCCCGCCTCGGCGAGCACCGCCTCGGACGGCTCGGCGGCCTCCAACACCCGCTCGGCACGGGCGGGTTCACCGCCGCCGCTCCCGCTCGTCCCGCCGTTGCTGTTGCCCGTGGCCCGGCCCACGGCGGCGTTGACCACCCGGTCCAGCAGTGCCGCCGAGGCCGCCCGGGCCCGCCGCCCGACCACCGGTGGCCGTGCCGTGCGTTCGTTCGGCGGCACGACGAGCGTCACCTGCTCGCCGTACACTCCGCGCAACTCGGCCGCCAGCCGATGCGCGAGACCGTCGTCCCCGCACACCACCATGTGCGCCGGCGCACCACCGTGTCCACCCTGATACGGAACGCTCCCCACGAGGGAAAAGACTGCCCCAAGGAGACGGGTGGTTCCAGGTACGGGGTGAACACCCGTGTGCGAGCCGCCGTACTGAGGGGGAGGGAGAACAGGCAGCAGCGCCCGTACGCCGGAGGTATCCCAGCCGTGGCCATCACCGAAGAAGCCCCGCCCGGGGCCGCCGCCCCCCAGCAGGCGGCGCCCGGCACCGGCAAACGGCCCGACCAGGAGGGCTGGCACCTGAGCTCGCCACTGGCACTGACCCTGCTGCTGGTCGTGGTGGTGGTGCTCCAGGGACCGATCCGCGGGGCCCTGTCCACGCCGGTGATGCAGAGCTGGATGACGGTGTTCGTCGCGGTGGTCGTCCAGGCCCTGCCGTTCCTGGTGCTCGGTGTGCTGCTGTCGGCTGCGATCGCCGTCTTCGTACCGCCCTCGTTCTTCGCCCGCGCCCTGCCCAGCCGCCCCGCGCTGGCCGTACCGGTCGCGGGCATGGCGGGTGCGGTGCTGCCGGGCTGCGAGTGCGCGTCCGTGCCGGTGGCCGGGGCGCTCGTACGGCGGGGAGTCACCCCGGCCGCGGCGATCGCCTTCCTGCTGTCCGCCCCGGCGATCAACCCCATCGTGCTGACGGCGACGGCCGTCGCCTTCCCCCGCGACCCGGAGATGGTCGTGGGCCGGTTCGTCGCGAGCCTGCTGGTGGCGTGCGCGATGGGCTGGCTGTGGCAGCGCCTCGGCCGCACCGACTGGCTGCGCCCGCCGGCGCACGCCGGGCACGAGGGACAGAGCAAGGGGGAGGCGTTCTGGGGGTCGGTCCGCCACGACATGATGCACGCCGGCGGCTTCCTGGTCCTCGGCGCGATGGCCGCGGCGACGCTGAAGGCGGTGGCCCCGGAGAGCTGGCTGCGCACCGCCGCCGACAACCCGGTGTTCTCCGTCCTCGCCCTGGCCGTCCTGGCCGTGGTGCTGTCGATCTGCTCGGAGGCGGACGCGTTCGTGGCGGCCTCGCTGACCCAGTTCTCGCTGACGGCCAAGCTGGCGTTCCTGGTCGTCGGCCCGATGATCGACCTGAAGCTGTTCGCGATGCAGGCCGGCACCTTCGGCCGCGGCTTCGCCCTCCGCTTCGCCCCCGCCACCTTCGTCCTCGCCATTGCGGGCGCGGTCCTGACCGGGGCGGTGCTGCTGTGAACCGACAAGCCCAGGCGGCCGTCCTGTTCCTGACCGGCGCGGCCCTGCTGCACGCGGGCTTCACCGACCTCTACCTGCGCTATGTCAAGGCGGGCCTGCGCCCCCTGCTGCTGGCGGCCGGGGTGGTGCTGATCGCGGCGGCGCTGGCGACGGCCTGGTACGAGTGGAAACGAGCGCGCCGGTCGAAGGGGGAGGCCGCGACCGCAAAAGCCGCCGAAGCCGCCGATGTCACCGACATCGCGGACGCCCACGAGCACGTCCATCGCGAGCCCCGTATCTCCTGGCTCCTCGTGCTCCCCCTCTTCGCCCTCATCCTGGTCGCCCCGCCCGCGCTCGGTTCCTACAGCGCGATGCGCACCGGTACGGCCCTGCAGCAGCCGTACGGGTACGCGAAGTTGCCGGCCGGCGACCCCGTGCCGGTCAGCCTGGTCGACTACGCGGGGCGCGCGGTCTACGACCACGGCCGTTCCCTGGGCGGGCGCAGCGTGCGGATCACCGGCTTCGTCGCAGTGGACCGCACCGGCGCCCCCTACCTCGTCCGGATGGCCCTCAACTGCTGTGCCGCCGACGCCCAGCCGGTGAAGGTCGGTCTGACCGGGAAGATACCGCCGGTCCTCCAGCCCGACGCCTGGCTGGAGGTGACGGGCCGTTACACGACCGAGCGGACCCGGGACCCCGTCAACCACGGCCCGATCCCGTTCCTCCAGGTCACCGCGGCCAAGCCGGTGCCGACGCCGCACGATCCGTACGACGAGACCTGGAACAACTGAGCCGTTCGGCGGCTCCCCGCCCCTTTTGTCCGCCCTGCGGGTTCCCGCACTGCGCATTTCCGAACAATGTGCAGGGTTCAACCGTCGCCGTCGACCGGGAAAGCTTTCACCGCACGCAGAAATGACCGGGAGGATCCCGCCGGAATTCCGCGGGAATTTCGGCCGTGCGTATTCCCGGACGACTGGAAAGGCGGTGGCGTCGGTGGCCGGAACGGCCGTGGTGACCGGAGCGAGCAGCGGAATAGGCGCGGCGACCGCGCGCCGGCTGGCGAAGGACGGTTTCGAGGTGGTCGCCATCGCGCGCCGAGCGGACCGGCTGCACCGGCTGGCCGAGGAGACCGGCACGCGGCCGTACCCGCTCGACGTCACCGACGAGGGGGCCGTACGGCGGTTCGCCGCCGAACTGGGCGCCTGCGACGTCCTGGTGAACAACGCGGGCGGCGCGCTGGGCGCGGACCCCGTGGCCGAGGCCGACGCGGCCGACTGGGAGCGGATGTACGCCGTGAACGTCCTGGGCACGCTGCGGGTGACCCAGGCCCTGCTGCCGCTGCTGCGCGCCGGCCGTGGCGGCACCGTCGTCACCGTGACCTCCACCGCGGCCTTCGCCGCCTATGAGGGAGGCGGTGGCTACTGCGCCGCCAAGTACGGCGAGCGCGCGCTCGTGGAGACCCTGCGCCTGGAGCTGTGCGGCGAGCCGGTCCGGGTGGTCGAGGTGGCGCCCGGGATGGTCCGTACCGAGGAGTTCGCCCTCAACCGGATGCGCGGGGACGCCGACCGGGCCGCCGCCGTCTACGAGGGCGTCGACCGGCCGCTGAGCGCGGACGACGTCGCCGAGTGCGTGGCGCTGGCCGTCGGGCTGCCCCAGCACGTCAACGTCGACCGCCTGGTGGTCCGCCCGCTGGCCCAGGCCGCTCAGTACCGGCTGCACCGCGGCCCGCTGTTCCGCGACTGAGCGTCCGCCGCTCCCTCTGTTTACTCCCCCCTTTCACCCTCATGCCCCTTTTTCTTCTTTTCTTCCGGTCTTCTTCCGGACGAGCCGAGGAGTGCGCCCGACGTGAAGCTCCACCGTGACGAACTGACCCCGCAGATGCAGGAGTACGCGCGGTTCGACGACCGCGGCGAGGCCCGCTACCTGCCGTACCTCATGTACTTCCACCGGGCCGAGTACCGGTCCTCCGTCATCAACACCGACCGCGCGGGCTTCCGTGTCTCGCACGGCCCGAACGGGGAGCGGGCCTCCGCCGCCGGGCGGCTGCCCGCGGGCCCCGTGCGGCTGGTCTCCGGCAGTTCCACCGTGCTCGGCATCGGCGCCACCAGCGACGCCACCACCCTTGCCTCCCAGCTGTGGCGCAAGCACGCCCCGTCCGTGCCGTGGCTCAACTTCGGCGGGCGCTGCTACAACTCCACCCAGGAGCTGTTGCTGTTCACCCTCTACCGCCACCTGCTGCCCGAGATCGAGGAGATCGTCGTCTTCTCGGGGCTCAACGACCTCACCGTCGGCCGGCTGCCCGAGTGGCAGCAGGGCGACCACGGCGCGTTCTGGTTCTGCGGCGAGTACTTCGACGCGATGGAGGAGCTCCGCGAGGGCAACCGCAAGGCCGCCGGCAAGCTGCTCGGCCGCCGCGCCGAGCGCCGCCGCACCATCTCCACCCACGACGACGTCCGCCGTGACATCCCCTCGGTCGTCGACTCCGCCGCCGACCTGACCCTGCGCCACCTCGACAGCTGGCGGCGCCTCGCCGGACCGGCGGCCCGGCTGACGTACGTACTGCAGCCCATGGCGCTGTGGATGCGGGACCGGCACGCCCCGCAGGAGCGGCTGCTGTTCGACGAGATCGACCGCATCTCCAAGCTGGGCACCTGGGAGGCGCTGTACGGCGACATCTCCCGCAAGGAGGTCGCCCAGGTCTTCTCCGAGAAGCTGCGCACCGGCTGCGAGAAGCTCGGCATCCGCTACGTCGACCTCAACCCGGTCGTCGCCGAGGCGGTCACCGAGCGGGACTGGATCTTCGTGGACCGGGCGCACTACACCGACCACGGCTACGACCTGGTGGCCCGCGTGCTCGCCGAAACACTCGGCCTTTCCTGAGAGAACCCTCTTTTTCCTTTCCTCCTTCCTTTGTGAAAGAAGGCGACTGGCCCATGGCTCTTCTGCGGAAGATCGCGG
Source organism: Streptomyces olivochromogenes (assembly GCF_021538895.1). Taxonomy (GTDB): domain Bacteria; phylum Actinomycetota; class Actinomycetes; order Streptomycetales; family Streptomycetaceae; genus Streptomyces; species Streptomyces olivochromogenes_A. The sequence goes on from NZ_JADDRL010000200.1 coordinate 7,984, forward strand.
ATTTGTTGTTCCGGCGCAGGAAGCGCGCCAACCGGAAGAACGACGCGTCCATCTACCCGATGTTCTGAGCGCGAAAGGGACAAGGATGTACGACGACGGCGGCCCCGCCCGGGCCGTGTACGCGTACGCCGCCGACCCGGAGGCCTCGGTGCCGGACGGCGGGTTCGTCGAGGAAGTCCGCGCGGAGTTGCGCCGGGCGGCGGACTCCGAGGGCGCCGACGGTCCGCTCGACGACCTCGTGCGGCGGGCCGCCGACTGGGCCGCCGCCGAGCGCGCACGGTTCACCGGCCTGCTCGACGCCGGGCACCAGGAGGTGCCCGGACATCAGGACGTACTGGTGCGCCGGGCCGTCCTCGGATGCGCCCCGCTCTCCCTCGTCTCCGGTGCCTGGCTCCAGTGGCTGAGCGCGCCGGGCAACGCCGAGGAGCCGGTGGTGCTGCGGATCCTCGCGCTGTACGCCGCCGACGTGGGCGCCGGACACCCGCACGCCTCCCGGGGCACGGCCTTCCTGGAGCTGCTGCGCCGGCTCAGGCTCGCGGAGAACGCCGTACCGGCGGCCCGGCTGACCAGCGACCCGCGCATTCCCGAGACGGCGTTCCGGCTCCCGGCGCTGCTGCTGGCGATGAGCAGACGGCCGGACGAGTTCCGCGCCGAACTCCTCGGCGCCGACCTGTGCCTGCGCACGGTGGGCCTGCCGCCCGCGCTGACGCTGGTCCGGCGGGCCCGGCCGACCGACGCCGACTGGGACGCCATGGACCCCTCCGTGCCACGGGACACCGACGCCGAGCAACCGGCATCGCGGTGCCGGGCGCTGGTCGAGGAGTTGACCGAGCGGGACGGCGACCGGGCCGCCGAGGGCGTGCGGCGCGGCTTCGCCCGGGCGCTCGCCGCGCTGCGCGCCTGGTCCGGGGAGCTGTACGCGGAGCTGGTCGCGGCCGGTGACCCGGCGTTCGACATGGCCGAGCTCATGCGGGCGCGCGCCCGTGAAGGCGCCGTCTACCACCACCGGTTCCAGCTGGAGGGCAAGCCGTTGGCCCGCTGGCTCGCCGAGTGCCGCCGTGACGCCGGCCCCCTGTTGGACGCGCTGGCCCGCAGCAAGCTGGTCAAGCCCGGCCGGGCCTCCGTCAGCCCCCTGGTGCGAGGCCTGGTCGGTGAACGCGGCCCGATGTTCCGGGTGTTCTCACCGGAGGACCTTCGGGTCGTACGCCGGTGGATCGACTCCCTGCCCGCCTCGTCGGCCGGGGGAGGGGACACGACCGGCGACCGTGAGAAGGCGACGGCCACCT
>NZ_JADDRL010000201.1 GCF_021538895.1 Streptomyces olivochromogenes
GGGCACCACCGGCGACGAGCCCGGCACCGGCACGCAACGCCCCGCGGCGGTCGGTCGTAGTCACGCGCACCATTTAAGGCACGTTGGGTAAGAAAACAGCCGATTGACCCGAAAGGGCGATCGAAACGGGTCGCCGTGTTCGCGACCCCGACAGGCCACGACGACGGGGCTTCGCGGACCCGCGGACCCGTCCTACCGGTCGGCCACCCGCATCTCGAACCAGGTCGTCTTGCCGCGGGGCAGGAGGTCCACGCCCCAGCGGTCGGAGAGTTTGTCCACCAGGAACAGGCCGCGGCCGCTGATGTCCATCTCCTGAACCGGCATCAGACAGGGCAGGCCGCGCGAGGGGTCGCGGATCTCGATACGGATCCAGCCCCGGCGGCGGCGCATGCGGAGGCCGAACACCCGGGCGCCGGTGTGCCGTACGGCGTTGCCGACGAGTTCGGAGACGAGTAAGACCGCGTCCTCGGTCATCTTCGGGGTGAGCCCCCACTGGCGCAGGACGACGACCTGGGCGAGCCGGCGGGCGGTGGCCGCCGACTCCGGGCGGGACGGCAGCGGAACCTCGGCCTCCGTCGGATTGCCGAACAACTCGAGCGCTCTGAGCGCCCGTTCGTCCTCCACCGCGGGCGACCAGCGCGCCGCCGTCGCACGGCCGTGTCCCCGCGGCTGTTCGATGCCCTCCAGCCCCGCCATGCCCCCATCATGGCCGTCCGAAGCGCCCCCCGGGGGCGTTCCGGAAGAATACGCCCCCCGGAAGCTTCCATTCCGCGCCGTCCGATTGTCATATGCCGACGGCATTTCGGGCCCCACTACGGCCCGTCTGACCTGCGCGGACGATGCGCTCACGGGCAAGCGACGGGCGCCCTCGACAAGACAGACTTAAGGTTGCCTTAAGGTTCCCATAAACCGCCCCATCGAGGGACCCGGGTCAGACATCGCGTCAATTGCAAGAGGGTTCAGGCAGAAAATCAGAGGAACTCGGAGGAGCCCTGACGAACTCAGCGGGCGTCAGAGGAACTTGGCCTTGCCCGGCCCTTCCTCCACGAAGCTGCGCATGCCCCGCTCGCGGTCCTCGGTGGCGAACAGCCCCGCGAACCAGTTCCGTTCGACGGCGAGTCCGGTCTCGATGTCCGTCTCCAGACCGGTGTCGATCGCCTCCTTGGCCGCGCGCAGCGCGATCGCCGGACCCTGCGCCAGCTTCGCCGCCCACGCGTGCGCCTCGGCGTACACGTCGGCGGCCGGGACGACCCGGTCCACCAGGCCCAGCGTCAGCGCCTCGTCGGCCTTCACCATCCGGCCGGTGAAGATGAGGTCCTTGGCCTTGGAGGGGCCGATCAACCGGGACAGCCGCTGCGTGCCGCCGGCCCCGGGGATCAGGCCGAGCAGGATCTCGGGCTGGCCCAGCTTGGCGTTGTCGGCGGCGATGCGGATGTCGGCGCACAGGGCCAGTTCGCAGCCCCCGCCGAGGGCGTAGCCGGTGACGGCCGCGACGACCGGCTTGGGGATGCGGGCCACGGCGGTGAACGAGTCCTGCAGTCCGCGGGCGCGCAGGACCATCGCGGTGTGGTCCATGGCCTGCATCTCCTTGATGTCCGCGCCCGCCGCGAACACCTTCTCGCCGCCGTAGATCACCACGGCGCGCACATCGTCGCGCCGGGTGGCCTCCTCGGCGAGTTCCTTGAGCCGGTCCTGCGTGGCGACGTCCAGCGCGTTCATCGGCGGACGGTCCAGACGCAGCGTGCCGACGCCTTCGGCGACTTCGAGAGTGACGGTCATGGCAGCAGGTTAACGGCCACTAACGACGAAGGGCCCGGTGCCGTCCGTCACAGCACCGGGCCCCTTCACGCCGAAGGGCTAGGCCTTCCACTTCTCCCAGGACATGTTCCAGCCGTTGAGGCCGTTGTCGGGGTCGACGGTCCGGTCGTTGGAGTGCTTGACGACCACCACGTCACCGATCATCGAGTGGTTGAAGAACCAGGCCGCCGGCACGCTCTTGCTGTAGCCGCCGCGCACGTCGCGCAGGCCCACGCAGCCGTGGCTGGCGTTGAAATTGCCGAAGGCGCCGCCGCCCCAGTAGTTGCCGTGGATGAACGTGCCGGAGTTGGTCAGGCGGATGGCGTGCGGGACGTCCTTGATGTCGTACTCGCCGCCGTAGCCGACCGTCTCACCGTTCATGCGGGTGACCGTGAGCTTCTCGCTCATCACCATCTGGCCGTTCCAGGTGTCGTAGCCGGGCTTGCCGGTGGTGACCGGGATGGTCTTGATGACCTTGCCGTCCTGGGTGACCTTCATCGTGTGCTTCTTGACGTCCACCACGGAGACCTGGTTGCGGCCGATGGTGAACTTCACCGTCTTGGTCTGCTTGCCGTAGACACCGGAGCGGCCCTTGACGCCGTCGAGGTTCAGCTCGACGGTGACCTTCGTGCCGGCCTTCCAGTACTGCTCGGGACGGAAGTCCAGGCGGTCGTTGCCGAACCAGTGGCCCTCGACATCGACGGCCGGCTCGGTCTTGATCCTGATCGCCTTCTTCACGCCCTCGGGGTTGGTGATGCCCCGGGTGAAGTGGACGGAGAACGGCATGCCGACGCCGACGGTGGAGCCGTCCTCGGGAGTGAAGTAGCCGACGAAGGTGTTCTGCGGCGTCAGGGTGGTGAAGCTGGAGTCCTCGGCCGCCGCACGGCCCGCGGAGTCCTTGGCGACCGCGTGCACCGTGTACTTGGTGGAAGCGGCCAGATGGGTCGACGGCGTCCAGGTGGCGCCGCCGCCGGTTATCGCGCCCTCGACCTTGGCACCCTTGGCGTCCTTGACCTCGACCTCGGTCAGCTTGCCCTTGGCGGCGCCGACCTTGAGCGCGCCGCTCGTGTCGACCGACTTCGCCCCGTCCTTGGGCGCGATGGTGACGACGGCCTCCGACTGCTTGCCCTGCTGGGTCGGGTGGCCCTTGCCCTTTCCGTCCCCGGACCCCGAGTCGGATCCTCCTCCTCCGCCGCACGCGGTGACGGCCAGGAGGAGGACGCCGGTCATCAGCGCCCCCGCTCTCTTCCGGCCCCGCACCCGCGCGCCCACCGACGCCCCCGATATCGGCCGCACGTTCAAGTTGCTCTCCCCTCGGCGGGCCTGGTCAGGCCCGCACCCCACCACGTTCGTGCGCGCATATTAACTGGCGGGTTTTGAGGTTCGCGTCAGCCGAATGTCACTGTTCCGTCGCAACTTCGGCCGTCCGCCCCCACGGCTCAACCTCGACCCCCACCAGGTCACTTGCCCGCGCCGCCCGCCTTCCACTCCTTCCACCCCATGTTCCACCCTCCGAGCCCATTGTCGGGAGAGACCTTTTTGTCATTGCTGTGGACGACCTCGACGACGTCTCCGACCAGGCTGCGGTCGAAGAACCAGCCGGCCGGCGTGTCCGCGCTGCCGCCCTTGACGTCCCGCAGGCCGATGCAGCCGTGGCTGACGTTGACGCTCCCCGGGGCGTCCGGCGCCCAGTAGTTGCCGTGCAGGAAGGTCCCGGAGTCGGTGAGCTGCATGGCGTGCGGGACGTCCGGGATGTCGTACTCACCGCCGAAGCCGACCGTACGGCCGTTCATACGGGTGACTTCGAGCATGTCCATCACCACCATCTTCCCGTTGTAGGTGGTGTGCTCGGGTGCCCCGGCGGTGATGGGCACGGTGGCGATGAGCCGGCCGTCGCGGCGTACCTCCATGGTGTGGTCGGCCGCGTCCACCAGCGAGACCTGGCTGCGGCCGACGGTGAAGGAGAACGTCTTGTACTGCAGCCCGTAGACGCCGGGTGCCCCCTGCACGTCGCGCAGCCGCAGGTCCACGGTGACCTGGGTGCCGGGCTGCCAGTACGTCTCGGGGCGGAAGTCCAGGCGGTCCTTGCCGAACCAGTGCGGGCGGATCTCGACGGCGGGCTTCGCCGTGACGCGGACGGCGCGTTCGACGGCGGCGCGGTCGGCGATCTCCCGGTTGAAGGCCAGGGAGACGATCATCCCGGTGCCGACGGTCGCGCGGTTCTCCGGGGTGACGTACGCGATGAACCGCTGGTCGGGGACGTACGTCGTGAACGTGGTGTGCCGGGCGGTGCGGCGCCCGTTCTCGTCGGTTGCCACCGCGTCGACGGTGTACTTGGCGGCGAGCGCCAGCTTGTCCTCATCGGGTTCCCAGGTCGTGCCGTCGGCACTGATGTGCCCGGTCACCGGCGTTTCCTGGGCGTCCTGGGACCTGACCACGCTCACCGATTCCAGGTGCCCGCCGGGCACCCTCACGCGCAGCCGGTCGCCGGAACGTACGGACTTGCCGCCGTCGTCCGGTGTGACGCGGATGACCTCCTTCGGTGCCCTGGATTTTCCGAACACCCCCTCAAGCCCGGTCCCGCCCCCGCCCGGGGTGCAGCCGGCGGCCCCGGCCAGCAGTCCTGCCCATGTCAGTACGGCGGCCAGCGCGGCCCCCGCGCGCCGTGCGCGCCCGTGTGCATACCTCACGGGTGACTCAACGACCGGCCCCGCCCTGGGGAAACGTGAGTGCGACGCAAGCGCTGGGCAGAACAGTGGGGAGGACGACGCGATGGGGAGCCGCGCCCGTGTGCCGCGGGGTGCCGGTGCCGGAGGTCGGCCGTGCCGCGGACCCCTGGGTGCCGGCCCGGCCGGGTGCCCGGAACCGGCGGGGAGCGCTCCTGGGGCGAACGAGCCGAACGAAGGGGCCGCAAGGTGTCGAGCGCAGCCGAGCAGCAGACAGTGGCTCAGGAGTGGGCCGTCGAGGGCGGCCCCGCGGCCGCCGCGGTGGTCGAGCACGGTCCTGGGACCACCGCGGTGATCGAGAGCGGTCCGGTGACCGCCGCGGTGGTCGACGGCGGGGGCGCGCCCGCCGCGGTGATCGAGAGCCGCCCCGCGGCCGCCGAGGTGGTCGAACGGGGCCCCGCGCCGGCCGCGGTGGTCGAGACCGGCCCCGGGTCCGCCGCGATGAGCGGCGGCCGGCGCCCCACCCTTCCCGCCCCGCAGGTCTGGCCGGGCACGCCCACTCCACTGGGCGCGCGCTTCCGGGTGGGTCCGGACGGGGTGGCCGGCACCAACTTCGCCCTGTGGGCGGCCGGGGCGGAGGCGGTCCAGCTGTGCCTGTTCGACGAGCGGGGCCGCGAGACACGGCTACGGCTGAGCGAGCTCACGCACGAGATCTGGCACGGCTTCGTGCCGGGCGTGATGCCAGGACAGCGCTACGGCTACCGGGTGGACGGCCGCTGGGACCCGTGGATCGGCGCCCGCTGGAACCCGGCGAAGCTGCTCCTCGACCCGTACGCGCGCGCGGTGGACGGCGAGTTCAGCCTCCCGCCGGAGGTGTACGGCCATGTCCGGGACTGGCCGGAGCAGCAGGTGGCGGACACCGTGCGCGACGACCGGGACTCGGCGCCGTTCGTCCCGAAGGGAGTCGTCGTCGACGATGACGACGACTGGGAGGACGACCGCCGCCCCAAGACGCCGTGGGCCGACTCCGTGATCTACGAACTCCACGTGCGCGGCTTCACCAAGCTGCACCCCGGGATCCCCGAGGAACTGCGCGGCACGTACGCGGGTCTGGCGCACCCGGCGGCGATCGAGCACCTGGTGAACCTCGGCGTGACGGCCGTGGAGCTGCTCCCGGTGCACCAGTTCGCGCACGAGGACCACCTGCTGCGCCGCGGTCTGAAGAACTACTGGGGCTACAACTCGATCGGCTACTTCGCCCCGCACGCCGCCTACGCCGCCTCCGGTACGACGGGACAGCAGGTCGGTGAGTTCAAGCGCATGGTCCGCGCGCTGCACGCGGCCGGCATCGAGGTCATCCTCGACGTGGTCTACAACCACACCGCGGAGGCGGGCGAGCTGGGCCCGGCGCTGTCCCTGAAGGGCATAGACAACCGCGGCTACTACCGCCTCCAGGACGACGCGCGCCGCTACGCGGACTACACCGGCTGCGGCAACACCCTGCACGTCGTCCAGCCGCAGGTGCTGCGCCTGATCACCGACTCGCTGCGCTACTGGGTCACCGAGATGGGCGTGGACGGCTTCCGCTTCGACCTCGCGGCGGCGCTCGCCCGCTCGATGCACGACGTCGACATGCTCTCCCCGTTCCTGGCGGTGATCGCCCAGGACCCGGTGCTGCGCCGGGTGAAGCTCATCGCCGAGCCCTGGGACGTCGGTTCCGGCGGCTACCAGGTCGGCGCCTTCCCGCCCCTGTGGACGGAATGGAACGACCGCTACCGCGACGCGATCCGTGACTTCTGGCGCGGCGCGCTCCCGGACGTGCGCGACCTCGGCTACCGCCTGTCCGGCTCCAGCGACCTGTACGCCTGGGGCGGCCGCCGCCCCTACGCCTCCGTCAACTTCATCACCGCGCACGACGGTTTCACCCTGCGCGACCTGGTCTCCTACCAGGGCAAGCACAACGAGGCCAACGGCGAGAACAACCGGGACGGCACGCACGACAACCGCTCCTGGAACTGCGGGGCGGAGGGCGAGACGGACCAGGAGGAGGTCCGCTCGCTGCGACGGCGGCAGTTGCGCAACCTCCTCACCACGCTGCTGCTGTCGACCGGCGTGCCCATGCTGGTGGCCGGGGACGAGCTGGGCCGTACGCAGCGCGGCAACAACAACGCCTACTGCCAGGACAACGAGATCAGCTGGCTGGACTGGGGGCTGCTGGAGGACCCGAACTGGCGGGCGCTGTTCGACCTCACCTCCCGGCTGATCGCGCTGCGCCACCAGCACCCCGTGCTGCGCCGCCGCGCGTTCTTCTCCGGGCGGGCGCACTCGGCGGACGGGCTGCGCGACCTGGCGTGGTTCACCCCGCGCGGCACGGAGATGACGGAAGGGGACTGGTACGCGCCCGCGGCCACCCTCGGCATGTATCTGTCCGGGCGGGACATACCGGGCCGGGACGACCGGGGCGCGCCGATCCTGGACGACAGCTTCCTGGCCGTCGTGCACGCCGGCGACCGTCCCGTCGGCTTCGTGCTGCCGGGCCCCCCGTGGGCGGAGCGCTACGAGGTCGTCGTGGACACCTCCCAGGAGGAGCAGCGCGAGACACCGGACGTGACGCACCCCGCGGGCGCGGCGCTCACGGTGCCGGCCCGGTCCGTACTGCTGCTGCGGGTGGCCTCTTAGGCCGTCCGTCCGGCGCCTCGAACACGCAGGTCGTAGGACTGACGGCGGATCCGGGTCCGGCCAAAACTCGGTGGGCGTCGTCGGTGCCGATCCGTAGGCTCGCCGGTGATGCCCACGACATGTGCAACCACCCAGGACCCTACTGACCGTTCAGCCGTGCGCACGCTGCTGCGGCTGTGGCCCCACGTCCGGCCGGTGCGGGTGCGGCTGTTCACCGCGGCGTTCGTCGCGGTCGTCGCCTCGTGTCTGGGGCTGGTGATCCCGCTCGTCCTGAAGTGGATGGTGGACGGTCCGGTGGCGGACCGGGATCCGGGCGGGGTGTGGCTCGGCGCGCTGTACCTGCTGCTGCTCGGCGTGGCCGAGGCGGGCCTGTTCGGGCTGCGGCGGTGGCTGGTCGCGCGGCCGCTGTCGCACGTCGAGGCGGAGATGCGGGCGGAGTTGTACCGGCATCTGCAGCGGTTGCCGGTCGCCTTCCACGACCGGTGGGCCTCCGGCCAGCTGCTCTCCCGGGCCACGACCGACCTGATGCTGCTGCGTATGTTCCTCGCCTTCCCGCTGACGTTCCTGCTGGTCAACGGGGTGACGATCCTGGTCGGCGTGATCATCATGCTGCTGCAGGACTGGACGCTCGGCCTCGTCATCCTCGGTCCCGCCCTGCCCGTCATGTGGACCTGTGCGGTCTTCGAGCGGAAGTACGCGGCGGTGGCGCGGCGCGCCCAGGACCAGGTCGGGGACCTGACGACCCTGGTCGAGGAGAGCGTGCTCGGCATCCGGATCATCAAGGGCTTCGGGCGGCACCGCAGCCAGGCACGGGCGTTCGGGGAGCTGTCGCGGACGCTGCGCGGGACCGAACTGCGCAAGGCCCGGCTGCTCGCGGCGATCTGGGGCGTCATCGTGACGCTGCCGGAGCTGGCGATCGGGGCCGCGCTGGTGCTGGGCGTCGTCCAGGTGGCCGACGGCGAGCTGTCGGCGGGCACCCTGGTCGCCTTCCTGAGCACGGCACTCGCGCTGCGCTGGCCGGTGGACTCCATCGGCTTCCTGCTGGCGATGACCCAGGAGGCGGCGACCGCGACGGAACGCTACTTCGAGGTGATGGACGCGGAGCCGGAGGAACCGGGCGCGAGCGGTGCCCGGCCGGCGGCGAAGGCACCCGTGCTTCCCGACACCACGCCGGACCGGAGCCCCCTGGCCGTGCGGGACCGGCTGCCCGAGGCCACGCGCGGGCTGCGCTTCGAGGGCGTGCGGTTCCGCTACCCCGACGCCCCGCCCGACTCCGCTCCCGTCCTCGACCTCATCGACCTGCACGTCCGCCCCGGCGAGTCCATGGCCCTGGTCGGGGCCACCGGCAGCGGCAAGACGACGCTGACCGCGCTCGTCCCCCGGCTGCACGAGGTCACCTCCGGGCGGATCACGCTGGACGGGCGGGACATCACCGCGATGTCGCGCGAGGAACTGCGGTCCAAGGTGGCCGTGGCCTTCGAGGAGCCGACGCTGTTCTCCGCCTCCGTCGGCGAGAACGTCCTCATGGGTGCCGGTCCCGAGGCCGGCGCGCCGGAGCTGGGGCGGGCCCTCGCCGTCGCCCAGGCCGAGTTCGCGCACGCGCTGCCGCAGGGGACGGACACCCGGGTCGGCGAGCAGGGCCTGAGCCTGTCCGGCGGACAGCGGCAACGGCTGGCGCTGGCCCGGGCGGTGGTCGGCCGGCCCCCGTTCCTCGTCCTGGACGACCCGCTGTCCGCCCTCGACGTGCACACCGAGGCCGCCGTGGAGGCCGCGCTGCGCCAGGTCCTGGCGGACACCACCGCGCTCATCGTGGCCCACCGCCCCTCCACGGTGCTGCTCGCGGACCGCGTCGCCCTGCTGTCGGGCGGCCGGATCACCGCCGTCGGCACCCATCACGAACTGCTGCGCGGCAACGCCGAGTACGCGCACCTGATGTCCGGGGAATCCGAACAGGAGGACGCACGAT
>NZ_JADDRL010000202.1 GCF_021538895.1 Streptomyces olivochromogenes
ACGCCGCCGCGACGACCACCAGCAGGAACGGCACGAGCCGCGCCGGCCAGGTGCGGAGCCGGCCCCGCCACATGACGAGGACAGTCCCGGCTCCGAAGGTCGTCAACCACGCGACGAGCCCCGAACCTGCCCCGTCCGTGAGGACGATCAACGCGAGAAAGACGACGACCAGCGTCGCGACGGCGGCCAGGGCCAGCAGTAAGCGTCCGGCGAAGCGGACGAGACGTATGGCGGACGTGGGCACGGCGGACCTCCGATAGTTTCAGAACTCTGTTTCGGAACACTGTTTCAAAACGACGTTATCAAAGACGGTAGGCTGCTGACCGTGGGTAGGCCCAGAACAAACGACGAGGCCGTCAAAGAACGGCTTGTGGTGTTCGCGACCGAGATGCTCGCCACCCGTCCGCGGGAGTCGGTCACGGTCCGCGCCGTGGCCGCTGCTGCCGAGGCGTCGACGACGGCGGTGTACTCCTTGTTCGGTGGCAAGGATGGGCTGATCGGTGCGGTGCGCGACAGAGCCGTCGCCGGGCTGTTCCAGGACCTGTCGGCGGCGCAGACCTCCGCGGACCCTCTCGCCGACCTCTACGCGCTGGCCGTCGCCTACCGTCGTTGGGGGTGCGGACACAGCCACCTGTACGCGGTGCTGTTCGGCGGTGTGCAGTCCTTCGATCCGACGGGGGAGGCCGGTGCCAGTGACCCGATCCGTCCGCTCCTCGCGGCGATCGATCGTGCCCTGACGGCGTCCGTCCTCGCCGGCGACGCAACGGCGATCGCCCTGTCGATCTGGGGAACCCTGCACGGGCTCGTGACTCTCGAACTGGCCGGGGCCCTCGACGCCGCCACGGCCGAGTTCGCGTTCCGCTCGACGATTCACGCCACGCTGCGCGGATGGACGACCCCGGAGGTGTTCCGCGGTCTTCGCCAAGCCGAACTCGCCCGGCGACAGGATCAGGGCCGGTATCCGGGCTCTCCCGATCCTGGCTGAAGGAGTGGTGCGTCGTCGGTGAAGACCGGCATGCCAAGGTCAACCAGCCGCGGCCGGCCGTCAGTCGGAGCCCGTTTGAGGCTGTTGAGCTTGGCCATCGCGGCGTCGAAGCTGACGTGAAGACCTTCGACCTCACCGAGCCGGCCGTTGGCGCGGGCCTCGCGGATGCGCTCGCGGAGGTTCTGGATGATCTCCAGTAGGCGGGGCCGCCGGCGAGGATCCATCTGGAGGACCGGGCAACGGATGCAAACATGCTCGTGCTTGCAGGGGGTTCCGTAGGGTCGCCCGCAGGTGCCCAGTGACACCTTGCGGAGCTCGAAGTGCTGCTGGAACTCGCGCCATTCCTGCTCGATGGGTTCGCGATACTCCTCGTGCGGGCGACCCGCCCGGCGCCGATCGAGGAAGCCGCGGTAGGTGCGCACCAGGTCGTCCTGGAAGACCGCAAGGTATGCCTGAGTGGTGGTCAGCGTCTTGTGTCCGAGGATGCGGGCGGCGATGTGGACGGGCAGGCCGCCGGTGACGGCCTCGGTGGCGAACATCCTGCGGAAGTCGTGCGGTGTGTAGTTTCAGCGGCCGGCCTGCCTGGTCGCGCAGGCCCGTGGCTTCCACCGTTCGATCGAGCGAGTGCTTGACCGCGGCCTCGCTCATGACCTGCGGCCGCGTACGCTGCCGGGCCGGTTGTACCGGGCGACGAAATCGATCAGGTACCGGCGTACCGGCTCGACAGCCCGCCCTCCTCATCGAAGACCAGCCACGGCACCACGCCCGGTTCGCGGCCACATGCCCCGACCGTGGAAGGCGAATCGATCGGACATCGCGTGAGAACTCATCCAACCTTGCCGCGCTCCTTGCTCGTTCGGATGCGCAACATCTGGCGACTGGACCGACCGGGGGATGCGCCGTAGCCGGGCGAGTCGCCCGGTAGTCCGGTCAACGCCTCCGTGGCACCCACCCGCACGCGCCGCAGTCCCCGACCACCACAGCCACAGCGCCCGGCCGCCCGTGACTTCGCCCCCAGCCACCCGCGCCGTAATGCCTGCCCGCACACGCCGCAACACCCGCCCGCCCGGCCGGCCGTAGAACCCGCCCGCACAGGCCATGGCGTCCGCCCGCACGAGCCGCCGCGCCCAGTCACCCGAGCCGCGGCGCCCACCCGCACGCGCCGAAGTCCCCCACCGCACAGCCATAGAGTCCAGCCGCCCGTGACATCGTCGCCAGCCACCCGCGCCGTGATGCCTGCCCGCACACGCCGCAGCACCCGCCCGGCCGTAGAACGAACCCGGCCGCATCGGCCATGGCGTCCACCGCACCAGCCGCCGCGCCCAGTCACCCGTGCCGTAGCGCCTCCGAGCACCAGCCGCGACGCCCACCCGCACACGCCGCAGTCCCCCACCGCACAGCCATAGAGCCCGGCCGCCCATGACATCGTCGCCTGCCACCCGTGCCATGAAGCTCGGCCACACGCGCCACGGAGCTCGGCCACACGCGCCACGGCGCCAACGCACCCGTGCCGTACAACCCGCCCGCACAAGCCATCGCGCCAGCTCGGCCTCAGACCGAAGCCACCCGCAGTCCGAACGACACCAGTTCGCCGCGCCACTCCCCGGTCAGCGCCGCGGTGTCTGCTGTGCGGCCCGCTCGGCCCACCAGTTCGTGGATCATGCGTTCGGCCACGTCGCGTTCGTCGCCGTCGAGGAGCATCTCGCGCAGCAGCTCCGCGTCCCAGGCGTACTCGGGGCCGCCGTCGAGGAAGCCGCGCAATCGCCAAGCGGCGTGCAGGGCGCTCGCGTACGCCTCGTAGGCGGGGGCCAGTTCGTCGCGGCCCGCCAGCGCGGCGCCCATCAGCAGCGGGGCGCGCAGCGCGTACCAGCCGGCCCGGCAGCCGCTGTCGCAGCCGGACACGCACCTGCCGGGCCACGGGTCGTCGAGGTACGCCGCGGTCATCGCCTCGCGCGCGTACATGCCGACGCAGCGATCGGCCCGCAGTTCGTCCCAGTGCGCCCGCGCGGCACCGGTCAGCCCGGCGGCCAGCCGGTCCGCGCAGGCGACCGCCAGGTCACCGGCGAGCGTCGCGGTGTAGGCGCCGAAGCTCCGCGCGTCGCCGCCCCAGCCGCCGCGCTCGTGCTCGGCCGCGCGCGCCACGTGCAGGGCCGGCATCCCGCGCCGCACGGCCACGTTCTCGTGCACGTCGGCGCGCAACAGCATCGCGGTGTCCAGGAGTTCGAGCGCGGCGGCCGCGTCGACGGCGCGCGGGTCGTCGGGGGTGCCGCCCGCCGCGAGGTACCCGGTGAACAGCACCACGGGACGCACCCGTTCGCCGCCCGCCGCGACCAGTTCGGCCAGGGACTCGACCAGGACGGCGGCGCGGGCGTGCCCCGAGTGGCGCTGGTACTCGTCGTTCAGGAGGGAGCGCAGCCGGGCCTCGACGCGGTCCAGCATCTGCTCGCGCTGTCGCGCGGGAGCCGGCGTCCTGTGGTCCTGATCCGTGATCATGAGGGCCTCCTGCTGGGCTTACGGATTGCGACCGACCCTGCCGGATGCGTGACCCGCCCACAATGCGGGAAGCGGACGTTCCGCGTCGTCAGGAGGCCCACGGCAGGGGCATACGGCAACGTCCTGCCATACCCGCCGGCCGCGCGGCCCGACCTTGCCATGCGCTTGCCACAGCCATACGCCGCTTTAGCGCCATGGCCGTACATGGACACGCTGCTCGACACGCAGACCGGGCGCCGGCCCGGCCACCCGCTCGTCCTCAGGAGATCCCCATGGCGAACAACTCCTCCATGTCGAACAACTCCATGTCGAACAACAGCAACTCGAACGACGACAACAACATCAACAACAACATCAACAGCTCGGCGATGGCGAACGACGCCGACGCCCCGCGTCTGCAGAGCGTGACCGCCACGGACATCAACGCGCTCGCCGAGGACCTGTCGATCGTTGCCAACGACAACAACAGCAACAACAACGGCAACATCAACAACAACTCGAACAGCAACAACAACAGCAACAACAACGACAGCAACGCCAACAACAGCTTCAACAACTGACCGTGGCACGCCGGCGGGGCGGGGCACCACAGCCCGCCCCGCAGCACGCCCCGCAGCACAACGCACAGCACGACACGCAGCACCCGCACGACCTCACCGGCGACCCCCGTGCCGTCGCCGCCTACCGCGACGAGCGCCGGCGCCTCCAGCGCGAGGCCGTCCTCGGCACCGGTGAGCTGATCGAGACGCTGCTCGCCGAGCGCCGCGCCCGACTCGCCGCACTGCGGCAAGTGCCCTGGGTCCGGCGCTTGTTCGACGTCACGCACCGTCAGGTTCGACAGGTCATCGCGGCCCCCCGCTACGCGGCCGTGCTGCCGCTGCGCCGCCCCATGCTCGTGCACCTGGCCGAGCTGCCCCTCCCGCTGCCGGCCGACGACCTGATCCTGAGCCACCCCACCCACGCCCCGGCCGCCGAGATCCTCCCGGAGCTGCCCGAACTGCGGCCCTGGCGCGCGCGGGTGCTGCGCATCCTCGCCGAGTCCTCGCTGGCCGAGCGCGGCACGCCCTTCCGTACGGTCGGCCCGCCGCACGCCGCCGTGATCCTCGGCGCCGACGGACCCACCGTGGGGGCGCTGGCCGGAGTCGCCCACGAGCTGGGCCACTGCCTGTACGAGCGGGCCCGCCCGGGTACCGGCATCCGGGCCCGGCTCGCCTCGGAGCGCCTCGCGCACCGTCTGGAGGAGTGGCTCACGGCCGCGTATCTGCGGGAGCACGGCAGCCCCGAGGAGTGCCGCCGCTGGTGGCTCTACCAGCGTCAGGTCGACGCCTTCAACCTCCACTACTTCGAGCTGGAGCGCGCCCTGATGTACGAAGAGACGGACTCGGTCGAGGAGTTGACGACCGAGGCCGTCTCCGCGCTGCGCGAGTCCCTGTTCATCGTCCCGGGCTGTCAGGTGGTGTACGCGAGGGCGTCACTGGCCCGGCTGCCCGTCGGCGGCGCGCAGTGAGGCGGGCCGCTGGTCGGTCCACGCGCGGTCGATGTGGTCGAGCACGGCCTGCCGGGACGTTTCCGCGAGGGCCACGCGCCAGCCGGCGGGCACCTCGGCGGCGGCCGGCCACACCGAGTACTGGCCCTCGTCGTTGATCAGCGCCAGATAGTCGGCGTCGGGATTCTCGAACGGCGTACCGCTCATGGTCGTACTCCTTCTGTTTCTCGCGCCGGGTCCGGTGCTGTGGCTCACGCCAGGTCCAGCGCCTCGCTGAACGGCAGGTCGGCCGGCAGGTCCTGGCGGCGGGTGATGTTGAGCTTCCGGTAGACGCGGGTGAGGTGCTGTTCGACCGTGCTGACGGTGATGTACAGCTTCAGCGCGATCTCCCGGTTGGTGTGGCCGTGCACGGCGAGCAGCGCGACCCGCTTCTCCGACTCGCTGAGTTTCGCGTCGAGTTCGGCGTGCGTCGTCTGCCGGGCCCCCTCGGGCAGGTCGACGGCGCCGGCCCGGCCCGGCAGGATCCGCTCGCGCAGGGTCTGCGCGCCGCACTCCTTGGCCAGGTGCCAGGCGCGCCGGTTGACCATGTTGGCCCGGCCCGGGTCGCCGCACTCCTTGAACGCCTCGCCCAGGTCGGCCATGGCGTGCGCGAGTTCGAGCCGGTCGCCGGAGCGGCGCAGGTCGTCGACGGCGCGGGCGAGCAGCGCGGGCCGCTCGGCGGGCTCGCCGAGCGCCGCCTTCAGCCGGAGCGTGAGGCCGTTCACCCAGGGGTGGGCGAGGTCGCGCGAGGCGAGCTGGTCGGCGACCAGCCGGGAGGCCTGGCGGACCTCGCCGAGCTGGAGCAGCGCCTCGGCGGCGTAGGTCCGCCACGGGAGTACGACGGGACGGTCGAGGCCCCAGCGGCGCATGGCCCGTCCGATGTCGAGGTAATCGGCGAGCGCGGCCTGGTAGCGGTTGGTGGCGAAGTAGTAGGCGCCGCGCGCCTTCAGATGGGCGAGCAGGTGCAGGCTCCCGGTGAGCCGCTCCGGCTGCGGGCGGCACACCTCGCGCCCGGCGTCGTCGTGCCGGCCCATGGGGGTGCGGGCCGCGGCCAGGGTGGCGCCCGCCCAGCTGTGGAAGAGGCTGTCGTCGTGCTCGGGCACCGCGGCGCGGGCCTGCAGGGCGAGCGCCTCGGCGCCGGTCAGGTCGCCCTGGCGCAGCAGCGCCTCGGCCCGCACGAGCGCGAACACGGCCTGCCAGCCGGGCGCGCCGCGGCGGGCCGCCTCGTCCATGTAGGTCTGGGTCCAGGGCAGGGCGCGGCGCGGCCCGTCGAGGTGCAGCAGGGCGCGCAGCGCCTGTAGGACGGGGGCGAGGGTGGTCTCGGCGAGGCTGGTGCGCCGCAGCAGGGCCTCCGCGCTCTCCACGCCGCGCGTCGAACGCTCCCACTCGGGCACGCCCCAGAAGGCCACGGCCCAGCCCGGCCCCTGCCCGGTGGCGGGGGCGGAGTGCGTCGCCGTGGCCGTGGCCGCCGGGGACGTCCTGCGGGAGGTGTGCTCCCGTTGGCGGGGCAGGGTGACGGGCGGGGTGGGGCGCGCGGACCGGTGCGGGAAGGCGGACAGGCCGTCCAGCGGTACGTGCCGCGGGTCGTCCCACGAACTCCCCTCCCCCGTGGTCGTGTTGACACCGAGTTCCTGGAGCACCTCGGCGACCTCGTCGATCCGGCCCTGGGTGACCAGCAGGCGGGCGAGGCGGGCCGCGACGGCCGCCGGAAGCCGGTCGGCGCGCACGGCGTCGAGCGGCTCGGCCAGCTGCGCCTCGGCGGCGGCCGGGTCTACGGCGAGCTCCGCCGCGGCCAGCGCGGTGCGCAGCTCGGCGCTCTCCGTCTTGTCGTCGGTGCCGGCCAGGGCCGCCCGCAGGCACTCCAGGGCCCGGCGGTGGTCGCCGTCGGCGAGCAGCCGGTCCGCGGCGGCGCGCAGCACCGGTCCGGCCCAGGCGGGCGCCTGCCGGCCCGCGGCGAGCAGCTGTGCCGCGACGTCGGTGGCCGCGTGGCCCTGGGCGTGGGCGAGTTCGGCGGCTCTTCGGTGGCGGAGCGCGCGTGTCTCGGGGTCGAGATGGTCGAGTACGGCCATGCGGGCGGCGGGGTGCCGGAAGGCGGTGCCGTCCAGGAGGCCGGCGGCGTCCAGGGCGTCCAGGCAGGCCCGTACGTCGGCCTCGGGCAGGTCGAGCAGGCCGGCGATCGCGGGCGATGCGGCGAGGGTGCCGAGGACGGCGACGGCCGCCGCGACGTCCTCGGTACGGCCGCCGCAGCGCCGCAGACAGGCGAGGAAGGCCTGGACGAAGGCCCGCCCGGGCCCGCCGTCCTCGGTCAGCGCCCGCAGTAACAGCGGGTTCCCGCCGGTGAGCGCGTGCGCCTCGGCCGCGGTCGGGCGCGCGTCGGGGTCCCGCTCCAGGGCCGCCGCGACGTCCTGCCGGGTCAGCGGTTCGAGCCGTATCCGCACGAAGCCGGGCCGACGCAGCAGGTCGGTGCCGAGCTCCGGGTCGTCGGTGCGCTCGTGCAGCGATTCGGCGAACACGAGCAGGACCCTGGCCTGCCGCAGTCTGCCCGCCAGATGGAGCAGATAGCGGCGGGACGGCTCGTCGACGAGATGGAGGTCGTCGACGCAGATCGCCACCGGCGTGCGCTCGGCGAGCCGTCCCACCGCGGTGGCGAAGGCCTGGCGGGCCGCGATGCGTCCGGCCCCGGCCGTCGCCGCGTCGGGGTCGAGCGGTACGGCGTCGAACGCGCCCTCGGGGGCCGCGGCCGCCAACTGGCCCACCACTCCGAAGGGAATATGCCGCTCGGCCCTCGTCCCCTCCGCGCGCAGCAACAACACGCCGGCCCGCGCGGTCATTTCAGTTACGGATTCAATCAACTCCGTCTTACCGCAGCCCACCGCGCCCTCGACGAGCGCGATCCGGGCGGCCCCGTCGACCGCCTCCCGTACCGCGGATTCCAGCAAGCGGATTTGCTTTTCCCGATCCAGATACATCGCCGCCGCCTCACATCCCCCGTTGGTCAAGGAGCCGAAAATCCATCGGGAATTCCAGGCGTACTGCCGGAAACGTCCCCCAAGACTTTCTCCAGTCGCCCCCATGACTTCCCCAAGACAGCGCAAAGCAATTCCTTTGCGCGGGGCAACCGTCCTTCAAGACGCCAAGTCTACGAGGCCAGTTGGCCCGCCCCGGTGGCCGAAAGCTGCACGGCAGCAAGTCCCGTCCAAGGCCGCTCAGCGCGTCGTCGGGTCGCTGTCAAGCGGGCAGAATCCGCCGCGGGACGTCCCTGCGGTGGCCGGGTCGGCGCCACTCGCGGGGGTAGCCGACCGAGACCTCCTCGAAGCGCACGCCGTCGTGGAACGTCGTGCGGGGGATGTGCAGATGGCCGTACACGACCGCGGTGGCGCGGAACCGCAGGTGCCAGTCGGCGGTCAGCTCGGTGCCGCACCACTGGGCGAACTCGGGGTGGCGCAGGACGTCGGTGGGGGTGCGCACCAGCGGGAAGTGGTTGACCAGCACGGTCGGCAGGCTCGGGTCGCAGGCGGCGAGCCGCCGCTCGGTCTCGGCGACCCGCGCCCGGCACCAGGCGTCGCGGCTCGGGTACGGGTCGGGGTGCAGCAGGAACTCGTCGGTGCACACGACCCCGGCCGCGTAGGCCTGGTCCAGCGACTCCTGCCGGGTGGCGGCGGTGGGCGTGCGGAAGGTGTAGTCGTACAGGAGGAACAGCGGCGCCACGACGACGGGGCCGCCGGGCCCGCACCAGACCGGGTACGGGTCCTCCGGGGTGTGCACGCCGAGGCCCCGGCAGATCTCCACGAGCCGGCGGTAGCGGGCGTCGCCGCGCAGCTGCACGGGGTCCTCGTGGGCGGTCCACAGATCGTGGTTCCCGGGCGCCCACACGACCCGCGCCCACCGCTCGCTGAGCACGCCCAGCGCCCACTCCACGTCGGAGAGCAGCTCCCCCACGTCCCCCGCGACCACCAGCCAGTCCCCGGGCC
>NZ_JADDRL010000203.1 GCF_021538895.1 Streptomyces olivochromogenes
GCTGCGGGTCGCGGCGGGCGGGCTGCATCGTGAGGCGGCCGCGGCCGCCTCGTTGCTGCGGCTGCTGCCGCCCGAGGACACGGAGGCGGCCGTGCTGCGGGCGCGGGCGCTGGTGCTGGCCGGGCGTCCGGAGGCCGCGCTGCGGGCGTCCGCGTCCGTGCCGCCGACCGCCCAGGACGCGCCGGTGCGGGCGGCGGCGCTGCGCCTGCTGGGCCGTTGGGACCTGGCCGAGCGCAGCCTTCGACACCATCCGCCCGCCCCCACCGCCACGGCCCTGGAATGCGCCGCCCTGTCCCTCGACCGCGGCGAGCCCACCCTCGGCCACGCGGCCCAGCACTGGGCCCAACAGGCCCTCCACTGCGCCCGGGAGGTCGTCCCGGGCGAGCCCGTCACCCACCGCCGGGCGCCCGACCGCGACGAGCAGCCCAGGGGCAGCGCCGCGGAGCAGGCCGACGCGGACGCCTTCGAGCCCGTGACCGACCATGCCGAACACGACGGGCACCGGCAGGTCGCGTACGCCGCCCCCGGTCGGCGGAGCATCGACGCCCCAGCTCCGCCGACCGACCACGTCGGCCATGACCGAGGCCGAGAGTTCCCGAACACCACCCCCGATCCCCTCACCCACCACATCCGGCACGACCGAACCGTGGAGACCCTGGGCGGCACTCCCGACCAGGCCGACGTCGACGCCGACGCCGCCTACGCCCGTTGTCTCCTGGCCGCCGCCTTCGCCGCCGTCGGGCGGTTCGGGGCGGCTCTCGACGCGGCCGACGCCGCGGCGCAGGCGGTGGACGCGCTCGGGGAGGACGTGCTGCTGCGGCGGCTCGACGCGGTGCACCGGCTGGCCGACGCGCTGTTCTACACCGGGCGCAGGCGGGAGGCGGAGCGGCGGCTCGGGGAGGCGCTGGTGTGGGCCCGGGAGTCGGCGCAGGACCATGTGGCGGGCCGGCTGGAACTGGGGCTCGCCCGAGCCCGGCTGGCCGCCGAGGACCTGAGGGCGGCCGGTCAGTGGGCCGAGCGGGCGGCCGAGTCGGCGCGCCGCACGGGCGGGGTGCCGCTGGCCGTGGACGCGGCGCTGTGCCTGTCCCGGATACGGCTGGCGGCGGACGACAGCGCGGCCGCCCTGCACGCGGCGGAGAAGGCGGCGCGGGCGGCGCGCCCGCTGGGCGGGGTGTGGCGGGAGCGGGCGGCCGCCCGGCTGCGGGAGGTGCATCTGGTACGGGAGCACGAGCGGCCCGCGCCCCCGGACGAGCCCGAGCGGACGCCCGCGGCGGACCTGCCGCTGCAGGCGCTGAGCGGGCGCGAGGCCCAGGTGGCGGTGCTGGTCAGCGAGGGCTGTACGAACCAGCAGATCGCGGCCCGGCTCCAGCTGAGCCCGAAGACCGTCGAGACGCATCTCAGCCGCATCTTCAAGAAGCTCGGCATCACCTCGCGGGCCCAGGTGGCCCATTGGGTCGGCCGGGCCGCGGGCCCCGCCCGGGACAGCGGGGGATGACGTCCCGGGGCGGGGCAGCTGCCGACGCGGGCACGCGGTGACAGGGGGGTGTCGGGTGCGACCGCGCCGCACAACCACCCTGCCCGCGCGGACCTGAGCGGCACTAAAGCCCGGCTGGCCCGCGGGCTGGCCCGAGACCCCAACTAATTGCCGTGCAACTTGCTGCCACCGTTCCCGGCTGGCATCCGGCACCGCCGTCTCCGCACCCTGGTGGGCGTGGGCCGTCCACGCTGACGGCCACGGGGACAGCGCGCGCCACGGAATGGGCCCTCCCCTGTGCTCTGCGCGCAGGGAGCGCTCCCATCGCGCCGAGGAGAGACCATGACTGTCGACACGACCAGTACCGCCGTCCAGGGCCTCAAGTACGCCACCCGCCATCTGATCCACTGCCCGACGTCCTGGGAGCACTACCTCCTGGACGCGCCCAGCAGCGGCGAGGAGAACTTCGTCCTGGCCGGCTCGGTGCCCACCGGGCACCCGCTGTTCAACGACGGTCCCGGCCACTTCCACGACGCCCAGTCCGTCACGGAGGAGGTGCGCGAGGTCGGCGAGTTCGTGGGCCACCGGTACTTCGGTGTGCCGCGCGAACGGCCCGGCCTGTTCTACCGGTTCGCGCTCGCCCTGACCGACCTGCGGGCCTGGCGCGTCGCCGACGCGGACCCGCCCCGGATGACGACGCATCTGACCGCGCGGCCCGACCATGTGATCAGCGGCGTGCCCCGGGGGCTGACGTTCGGCGTCGAGGTGCGCATCGACGACGTCCCGTGCTGCACCGGCAGCGCGGGCCTGGTCTTCCTGATGCCGGCGCTGCACCGCAACCACATCGAGCACAGCCGCCGGGCGCTGCGCGCCGCTCCCGAGCTGGACGACGCGCCGGACGGCGCGGGCTGGCCCGTCGACCCGGCCGAGATCGGCCGCCGGGCCCCGGGCAACGTGGTGGTGTGCGAGCCGAGCGTGTCGGCGCAGGGCCGGCTGACGACGTGGATCCTCACCCGCGGTGACAACCCGGCGCTGGCACCGTCCGCGGACGGTCAGGTCTCGGGTCTGCTGCTCCTGGAGGCGCTGCGCCAGACGTCGATCCTCACCGCGGGCCGGGCCTGCGGCGTGGACGCCGACCGGGCCGTGGTGGCCGACTGGGACGTGCACTTCCGCGGCTACGCGCAGGCGGGGCTGCCGCTGCGCTGCGTCGCGGTGCCGGGCCCGCTGGAGCGGGATGCCGAGGGCCGTCCCTCGGTGCCGGTGACGCTGACCGTGACACAGCACCGGCGCGCGGTGGCCGAGGCCCGCACGAGCGTCGTGCAGGATCTGTGACGCGGGTGCCGTGATGAGGTTCCGCATCCTCGGCCCGATGGAGATCGAGGGCAGCGCGGGCTCCGGTGTCTCGTACACACCGCGGGCCGCGAAACTGCGCGTGGTTCTGGGGGCGCTGCTGGTGCGCAGCGGCGAGGTGGTGTCCGTACAGGCGTTGACGGACGAGCTGTGGCAGGACGATCCGCCGCGTACCGCGATCACCACGCTCCAGGTGTACATCTCGCAGCTGCGCAAGCAACTGAACACCGCGGAGGACGGGTTCGGCCGGGAGACCCTGGTGACCCGGCAGCCCGGCTATGTACTGCGCCTGGATCCGGACCAGTTGGATCTGACCCGGTTCGAGGCACTGCACGCGAGCGGCCGACGGGCGCTTGAGGCAGGTGACTTCGCGCAGGCGTCGGCCCTGCAGCGGCAGGCGATCGACCTGTGGCGCGGCCCGCTGCTCTCGGACACCCCGCACGGTCCGACCCTCGACGCGGCGGCGGTCCGGCTGGACGAGGCGAACGTGGCGGCCCTGGAACAACGGATCCGGGCCGACCTGGAGTTGGGTCGTCATCGGGATCTGATCGCCGAGCTGCAGTCGGTGACGACGCGCTATCCGCTGCGCGAGGAGTTCCACGGGCATCTGATGCTGGCGTTGTTCCGGGCGGGCCGGCAGGCGGAGGCGCTGCGCGCGTTCGGGCAGGTACGGGAGACGCTCGTCGAGGAACTGGCGATCGAACCCGGCCCGGCGCTGCAGCGGCTGCACCAGCGGATCCTGGAGGGCGATGCGGGCCTGCTGGTCGAGGAGGCCGCCGCGCCCGCGGCGGTCACGGTGACGGAGAGCCGCGGCCGGCCCGTGGCGCTGCCCGCCGCCGACCCGGCCTTCACCGGCCGCGAGGACGAACTCGCCCGCGTGGTACGACTGTTGGACTCGGCGCCGGCCGGTACGTGCGTCGCCGTGGCCGGTATGCCGGGCGTGGGCAAGACGGCGCTGGCCGTGGAGGCGGCGCACCGGTGCGCGGACGCCTTCCCGGACGGGCGGCTCTTCGTCGACCTGGAGCCGGAGCCGGGCCGTCCGCTCACCCCCGCGCAGGCGCTGACGCGGCTGCTGCGGCGGGCGGGCGAGAGCGGGCCGCTGCCCGAGGCGGTGGAGGACCTGCGCGACGCCCTGCACACCTTCCTGGCGGGCCGGCGGCTGCTGCTCGTCCTGGACCACGCGAGCTCCGAGTCGCAGCTGCGCCCGCTGCTGCCCACGGCCGAGGGCTGCCGGGCGCTGATCACCATCCGCCGCACCCCGGCCTCGCTCGCCGCCGTCCGTACGGTGTCGCTGGCACCCCTGCCACCGGAGGCGGCCCGCGCGCTGCTGACGGCGGTCTCGGGTACGGGGGCCGCCGAGGGCGTGGACGACGTACGGAGGTGCGCCCCGGGCGGCTCGGACGGGGCGGCCCTGCTGGAGGTCGCCGGGCTGTGCGGCCACCTCCCGCTGGCCCTGCGCGGCGCCGCCGCACAGCTCGCCGCGCGCCCGCACTGGACGCCGCGGACCCTCGCCGCCCGGCTGCGGGACGCGCGGGACCGGCTTGACGCCCTGCGGGTGGGCGAACTCGACGTGAAGGACGTCCTGGTGCGCGGGTGCGCGGCGGCGACGGCGGAGCAGCAGCGCGCGTTCCGGCTGCTCGCCCTGCTGCCGGACGCCCCGTTCGGTCTCGGTCCGGCGGCGGCGGTGCTCGGCCTCGGAGCGGACGCGGCCGGCCATGCCGTCGAGGGGCTCGTCGACGCGCGCCTCCTGGAGGCCGACGACGCGGGGCACTACCGCTTCCACCCCTTGCTGCGGCTGCTCGCCGTCGAACTGCTCGCCCGGCACGAGCCGGAGGACTCGGCGCGGGACGCGGCGGGCCGCCTCGCCGAGGCGTACGCGGACACCGTGGCGGGCGCGGGCCCCTCGGCCGCCGCGGACACCGGCCTGGTCACCCTGGTCGGGGTGCTCCGCACGGCGCACGCGCACGGCGCCTGGCAGGCGGCGCTGCGGCTGGCCGACTCGCTGTCCGGCGGCCTGGAGTCGCACGCCGCCTGGCCCCACTGGCGGGCCGCGCACACGCTCGGCCTGGACGCGGCGCGCCGGGCCAGGGACCGGGCGGGCGAGGCGCGGATGCTGCGCTCGCTGGGTGACCTGGCCTGGCAGCAGCGGGAGTTGGCGCGCTGCGAGGAGCTGTACGAGGCGGCGGCGCGGGCCGCGCGCGGCTGTTCGGACGACCATGAGCACGGGCGCGCGCTGGTGGGTCTGGTCGACGTACGGCTCGACGCGGGCGCCTTCGACGAGGCCGGCGCACTCCTCGACACGGCGCTGGGCTCGCTGCCTGACCGGTCCCCGGCCCGCTTCGACGCCCTGCGCGCCGGGGCGCTGCTCGCCCTGGACCTCGGCGACGAGGCGACGGCGACGGCCCGCTTCACGGCCTGCCGCGACCTGGCCACGGCACTGCGCGACCGGCGCCTGGAGGCCTACGCCCGCCGCTGCCTGCGCCGCCTCACGGACACTCCGCACGAGCCGGAGCCGGCGGTCGAGGTACGACCGGGGGTGTGGCGCCTGCGCGAGGCGGCGTGACGCGACGCCGTGGAGAGACCGCGTCCGCGTGCCTTCCGTCTGCCCCGTCACGTCCCGTCGGCCGTCCGGTCCGCGTACGCGGCTCACCCGGCCCAGCCACCGAACGCACCACACCCGCCCCAGGAGCCGCATTCGGACCCGCACCGGCGTGATTAAGCCGCGCTTTGCCCGTTCCGGACACTCTGCTCCCAGTCATCTCAAGGGGGAAGCCATGACCGTCGCACAGCAGGCCCCGAGCAGACCCGGAGTTCGCCCGGCGCCGACGGACAGCGGACGCCCCCTCGCCGGCCGGGACGCCGAACTCATGTTCCTGCGCGGCAGGTTGACCGACTCGGACGCCCGTCTGGTGACGCTCACCGGGCCCGGCGGGGTCGGCAAGAGCGCGCTGGCCGCGGCGTTCGAGCCGGCACCCGGGCAGTTCCGTGGGGTGCGGACGGCGAACCTGGCGCCGGCCGCCTCCGCCGACGAGGCCGCGGCGATCGTGCTGCGGCTGGCGGCCGAGCTGCGCCGCGTCCCGGGGGACGCGGACGCCCTGCTGGTCCTGGACGGCTGCGACCATCACGGCGAGCCGCTCACCACGGTGCTCGGCGAACTCCTCACCCCGGCGGGCCGGTTGACGGCCCTGGCCACCTCCCGCGAGCCGCTGCGCGTCGTGGGCGAGCGGCTGCTGCCGGTGGGCCGGCTGCCGGTGCCGCCGGCGGGCGCCGAGGACCCCGGCGAACTGGCGGACAACGCCTCGGTCGCCCTGTTCACCCGCGCGGCGCGCGACACGGTGCCCGGCTTCGCGCTCACCGAGGAGAACGCGCCCGCCGTCGCCGCCCTGTGCACGCTGCTCGAAGGCCTGCCGCTCGCCCTGGAACTGGCCGCCGGCCGACTGCGGCTGTTCACCCCCCAGGTGCTGCTGGCCCGGCTGCGGCACCGCGGCGGCGCTCTGACGGCGCTGTCCGGCGGCCCCGCGGGCGCGCCCGCCCGGCACCGTTCGCTCGCGGCGCTCGCGGAGTCCGCCGTCACGGGCCTCAGCCGCGGACAGCTGGCGCTGCTCGGCCAACTGGCCGTCTTCGAGCCGGGTTTCGGACTGCCCATGCTCGAACGCGTCTCACCGCTGCCGCGTGCCGACACGGACGTCGTCCTCGACTCGCTGCTCGACCGGAGCCTCGTCGTCGCCCTCGACCAGGAGCAGGGCGAGCCCCGGTTCGCGGTGCCCGAGCCGGTCCGCTCCCACATGGCGGAGGAACTCGCCGCCGACGGCCTGCTGGACGCGGCCCTGGACCGGCACGCCGCCGCCTACCGGCAACTGGTCACCACCGTCGAGCCGCGCCTGACCGGCCCCCGGCAGGGCCAGTGGCTGCGGGTGCTCGCCGCCGAACATCCCAACGTCGTGGCCGCGCTGCGCCGCCTGCACCAGTGCGGTGCCGCCGAGGACGTCGCCACGCTGGTGCTCGCGCTGTGCCGGCCCTGGCTCGTGCAGGGCCATCTGCAGGACGGCGTGGAGTGGTGCGAGACGGTCGCCCGGGACGAGACGCCGGGCGCGGACGCGGCGACGCCCCGGCCAGCGCTGTCCGAGCCGCTGCGCGCCCGCCTCGTCGACCTGTCGGCGACGTTCACGCTGGCGCTCGGCGACGCCGATCTCGCCGTACGCCGTCATCGCCGGGCCCTCGCCCTGTGCAAGCGGCTCGGCGACCGGCGGCAGACGGCGCTGGTGTCGGCGCGGATGGGGCTCGCGCTGCTGCGGTTCGACGATCCGGCGGGCGCGGTCGCGGCGCTCGGCCCGGCGGTGACCGCCCTGGAGTCGCTGGGCGCGGCCGCCGCGGCGGCGGACGCGACGGTCGCGCTGGCCGCGGCGCTGCGCGCGCAGGGCGATGCCCGCAAGGCCCGGGACCTGCTGGAGAAGGGCCTCGACGCGCACCGCAGGGTCGCGGACGCGCGCGGTCTCGCGGCGGCGCTGCGCGAGTGGGCGGCCGCCGCCGGGGAGCGCGACGACACGCAGGGCGCGGCCCGCGCGCTGCGCGAGAGCCTGGAGCTGTACCGCACGCTCGACGAACGCACCGAACTGCCCGGTGCACTGGAGGAGTTGACCCTGCTGCGGCTGCGTACCGACCCGTCGGCGGGCCTGCGGGCGACCCGCACCCTGGCGGCCTGCGCGGCCCTGCGCCGGGTCGTGGGCAGCACCCCGGCCCCGGCCCGCCGGGCCGCCGTCGACGAGACCCTCGACGCACTGCGTTCCCGGCTGCACCCCACCGGCTACCAGGCGGCCTGGGCCGAGGGCACCCGTATGCTCCCCGGCACCGCCCTGGAGGAGGCGCTGGCCGCGCCCGACCCCGACACGCGCCCGGCGGCCCCCACACCCGAGGCGCAGCCGCTCACCCCACGCCAGGTGCAGGTGGCGATGCTGGTGGCCGAGGGGATGACGAACCGCCAGATCGCCTCCCGCCTCGACATTTCGGAGTGGACGGTCGTCAACCACGTGCGCCAGATCATGCGCCGGCTGGGCTGTACGTCACGGCTCCAGGTGGCCTGGTCGGTGGGCCGGTGGACGTGACGGCGGACGCGCCCCGGCTGGGTCCGCTGCCGGCCGGATCGAGCGTTCCGCCGCGGGTCGCGGAGGGCTGGCGCGCGGCCGGGCTGTGGCGGGCCGAGGGCTTCGTGCACGACGTGCTGCGCACCGCCGCCGCGCATCCCGACCGCCCGGCCTTCGTCGGGCACCGTGCCAACCGTCCCGAGGGGCGGCGGACGGTCACCGTGTCGTACGCCCAACTCGCCCTGTACGTCGACCGGTTCGCGGCGGCGCTGCGTTCGCTCGGGGTGGCGGAGGGCGACCCGGTGGCGCTGCACCTGCCCAACTGGTGGGAGGCCGCGGCGCTCACGCTGGCCTGCTGGCGGATCGGTGCCGTGGTGGTGCCGGTGCTGCCCGGGGTGCGGGCGCCCGATCTGGAGCGCATCCTGGCCGCCACGCAGGCGCGGGTGTGCGTGGTGCCGGACCGCTGGGAGGAGTACGGGAACGCCGAGGTGCTGGCCGAGCTCGCGCACCGGTTGCCGTGGCTGCGGCGCCGGGTGGTGGTCGGCGACGCGGGGGCGACGGGCGCGGTGGACTTCGACGCGTACTTCCTGCGCACCGCCCACGAACGCGGGCCGCACGCCCGCGACCTGCCCCTCTCCCTCGCCTCCCCCGACCGGCCCGCACTGCTGCTGACCGTGATGGGCATGGGCGAGGACCACGGCGCGCTCCTGCACACGGGCAACACGCTGTACGCGGGCCTCGCGGCGCAGGGCGGGACGAAGACCA
>NZ_JADDRL010000204.1 GCF_021538895.1 Streptomyces olivochromogenes
GACGCCGTTCAGCACGTCGTCCATGGAGTGGCAGATCACCGAGCGGGCGGACTCGCCGTACCCGATCTTGGAGCGGACGGCGTCGACCACGAGCTTGAACCGGTCCCGGTCCTCGCCCTTGTGGATCGCCTCCACGTTGGCGCCGATCAGCTCGACGCCGTACTTCTCCAGTACTCCCCGCTGATGGAGCGAGATGGCCGTGTTCAGGGCCGTCTGGCCGCCCAGGGTCGGCAGCAGCGCGTCCGGCCGCTCCTTCTCGATGATTCTTTCCACGAACTCCGGGGTGATCGGCTCCACATACGTCGCGTCGGCGATCTCCGGGTCGGTCATGATCGTCGCCGGGTTGGAGTTCACGAGGACGACGCGCAGGCCCTCGGACTTCAGGACCCGGCACGCCTGGGTACCGGAGTAGTCGAACTCGGCGGCCTGGCCGATGACGATCGGGCCGGAGCCGATGACCAGGACGGAGCGGATGTCAGTGCGCTTGGGCACGCCGGCCCTCCATCAGGACTGTGTCCATCAAAGACGTGAAGCGGTCGAACAGGTACGCGGCGTCGTGCGGACCGGCCGCCGCCTCCGGGTGGTACTGGACGCTGAAGGCCGGCCGGTCCAGCAGCCGCAGGCCTTCCACCACGCCGTCGTTCAGGCAGACGTGGGTCACCTCGACCCGGCCGAAGGGCGTTCGCGCGATCCCGTCGAGCGGGGCGTCGACGGCGAAGCCGTGGTTGTGCGCGGTGACCTCGACCTTGCCGGTCGTACGGTCCTGCACCGGCTGGTTGATGCCACGGTGGCCGTACTTCAGCTTGTACGTGCCGAAGCCCAGCGCCCGGCCGAGGATCTGCTGGCCGAAGCAGATGCCGAACAGCGGCGTGCCCCGCTCCAGGACGGCCCGCGTCACCGCGACCGGTCCGTCGGCGGCGGCCGGGTCGCCGGGGCCGTTGGAGAGGAACACCCCGTCCGGCCGGACCGCGTAGACGTCCTCGGC
The DNA here is from genome assembly GCF_021538895.1 of Streptomyces olivochromogenes. Taxonomy (GTDB): domain Bacteria; phylum Actinomycetota; class Actinomycetes; order Streptomycetales; family Streptomycetaceae; genus Streptomyces; species Streptomyces olivochromogenes_A. The sequence goes on from NZ_JADDRL010000204.1 coordinate 986, forward strand.
GGTGGCCGTGGCCGGGAGCACGTGCACCTCGATGCCGCGCTCGGCCATCCGGCGTGGGGTCATGCCCTTGATGCCCAGGTCGACCGCGGCCACCGTGAACCGCTTCGCGCCGATGGCCGGGACGACGTACGTCTCCTTGGTGGCGACCTCGGCGCACAGGTTCGCCCCCTTCATGTGCGGCTGTTCCCGTACGCGCGCGAGCAGTCGGGCCTCGGGGACGAGCGCGGTGCCGGAGAAGACGCCGGCCCGCATCGCGCCGCGCTCGCGCAGGTGCCGGGTCAGCGCCCGGGTGTCCACGTCCCGGATGCCGACGACGCCCTGCCCGACCAGTTCCTCGTCCAGGGAGCGCCGCGCCCGCCAGTTGGAGGGCACGCGGGCGGGATCGCGGACCACGTATCCGGCCGCCCAGATGCGGCTCGACTCGTCGTCCTCGTCGTTCCAGCCGGTGTTGCCGATCTGCGGGGCGGTCGCGACCACGATCTGGCGGTCGTACGACGGGTCGGTCAGGGTCTCCTGGTAGCCGGTCATGCCGGTGGAGAACACCGCCTCCCCGAAGGTCTCCCCCACCGCTCCGTAGGCCCGGCCGCGGAAGCTCCGGCCGTCCTCCAGGACCAGGACGGCCGCATCGGTCGTGTCACGGCCGGTCATCGGTCCAGTCCGCACGCCGGGCGGCCGCCGCCGGTGTGGGCCGGGGTCTCGGGCGCGCACTCCAGGCGGAACTGGGCCGCCGTGCGCAGGACCGCCTTCTCGACCTCGCCGCTGGAGTCGCCGCGGAAGCGGAAGCGGGCGCCGACGTGCTCGTAGCCGCCGACCCGCGGGATGACCTGGCCGACGGCGGGAACGACGACGGCGTACGGCGCCTCGGCGGGGTCCTGGGGTGCGGGCAGGTCGTGGGCGAGGACCCGGCAGGGGGCCGGGACCGGGGAGGGCACCAGCAGCCAGCCTCCGGTGCGCCAGCGCTCGGGGACGGGCAGGTCGGGGGTGCGGCCCAGCTGGATGTCGGCGGCGGCCCGCATCAGGTCGATGCCGTGCACCTCCCGCCAGACGAAGGGGATCTCCGCGCCGCCGACCCGGTAGCCCGCCTCCAGGAAGCGGATCGCGGGCCGGCCGTCGGCCGAGGCGCCGACGAAGGCCTCCAGGTGGAAGACCCAGGGTTCGTCGCTGAGCGCGCCCGCGACCCGCGCGGTGAACTCGCTCAGTTCCGCGAGGAGTCGGGGGTCGTCGATCTCGACGGAGCCGAGGGCCTGGCCCTGGGTGAAGTCGACACAGGTGTTGACGTAGCGGGAGGCCCGCCAGGGGCCCAGGCGTTCGCCGGTCCACAGGCCGTCGATGTGGACGATGTCGTCGGGGCAGTACTCCTGCACCAGACGCGGTTCGGGCGGCAGCGCGCCCAGGTGCGGGAGGTCGGCGGGGGACTCGACGCGTACGACGCCCCGGCTGGCCGTGCCCCGGCGGGGCTTGACCACGACGGGCAGGCCGTGGCGGTCGGCGAAGGCGCGTACGGACCGCTCGTCGGGGGCGTCGGCGAAGCGGGGGACCGGTACGCCGGCCCGCGCGACGGTCTGGTTCATGGTCAGCTTGTCGCGGAAGCGGGCGAGTGCGGCCGGGGTCTGGCCGGCGCAGCGGAGCCGCTCGCGGATCACGGCCGCGGTGTCGAGATCGCCCTCGTTGAGGGCCAGCAGCCGGTCGGGCGGGCCGAAGCGGGCGCGCAGTCCGGTCACCGCCCGCCAGACCGCCTCGGTGTCGTCGGTGGCGGGGACGACCACGGCGGCCGCCGCGGCGGCGGGTACCGAGTCCCGCGCGAGCCGGGTGGTGACGTAGGTGACCTGGTGGGCGCGGTGGTCGAGGTAGTCCTCGTAGCGGGCGTGGCGGTCGCGCCAGCGGTGGACGACGACGATGTGGCGGCTCATGCGCGCTCCGTTCCGGGCACGGCCAGGTCGCGGACCCGGCCCACGGCGAAGGTCGCCGAGACGACGGCGGCCCGGGCGGAGCCGAGGGCGTCGCGGCAGACGTCGAGGTCGGGTGCGGGCAGCCCGGCGACGACGTCGGTCGCGCAGTCGATGAGATGGAGCGCGGCCCGGATGAGCGGCTGCTCGTCGGTCTCGTCTGCGTACCGGTCCTCGACGAGCCGCCGCACGGAGTGCAGCTGGGTGACGGGGTCCGGCGCGGGGCTCCCCGCACGATCGGCGGTGCGGCTGCCCGCCGGGGCGGTGGAGATGATCGGGTTCACGGGCGTTCCTTCCCAGGGGGTCGGTGCGGGCCGGTCACGGGACCGGGCGGCCGGGCGCCGAGGGGAACGGGCCCGGCCGCCCGGCCGGAGGGGTCGTACGGGCCGTACTCAGCGCGTCTCGAACCGGATCCGCGCGTCGACCGCCTCGGTCCTCGCCACGGCGTCGTCGGCGTCCCGGCCGGACGCGATGGCGTACCCGGACACGCAGTCGGCGACGGTGAGTAGCGGCGGCACGGTCTCGCCCACGCTCTTGCCGATCACGGCGGCCACCTCGGTGTCCCGGAACTCGTCGAGGTAGGGCAGGAACACGTACGGCACCTCGCCCTGGGGTATCCGGCGCACCTCGTCGGCGGCGTCCTCGGCGACCCGGACGGCGGTGACCGTGCCGGGCTCGGGCGTGAAGAACCGTACGGCGGCGCCGCCCAGCGGCTCGGGTGAGGCGGCGGGGAGTTCGTCGATGCCGAGCGGGACGGTGAGGAACATCCGGTTCAGGTCCAGGCCGAAGGCGCGGCGGACCAGTTCGGGGGCGCCGCTGCCGGCCAGCCGGGCGTGCGACTCCAGCACCCGGGGGCCCTGCGCGGTGAGCACGAACTCGCTGTGCGAGGGGCCCTCGGTGAGCCCGACGGCGTCCAGCAGCTTCGGCGTGAGCTCGCGCAGTTCGGCGAGCCAGGGGCGGGCGTACCGGCTCGGCGTGCTGACCTCCCATTCGACGTACCGCTCGTTCATCCGGTACTCGGAGTAGCCGATGGGCAGGTGCCGGCCCGCGTACGAGAACGAGTCGACGCTCACCACCGGGCCGTCGAGGTACTCCTCGGCGATGATGCCGGTGATCCCGGCCTCCCCCAGCGCCCGCCAGGCGCGCTCGGCGTCCTCGGGGCCGTCCACCGGGTGGATGTGCAGGCTGGCGACGCCGTCCACCGGCTTCACGATGATCCGTTCGCCGACCTCGGCGCGGAAGGCGGCGATCTCCTCGGCGCTGTCGACCATCCGGTAGCGGACGGGGCTCAGGCCGTGCTTGTCGAGGAGTTCGCGGGTGAGCGCCTTGTCCTTGAGGGCGCGGGCGGTGGCCTCGGTGACGCCGGGCAGGCCCAGCGAGTCCACGACGAACCCGGTGGACTCGGCGGCCGGTTCGGTGGTGGTGAGGACCCGGTCGAAGGGGCGCTCGTCGTGCAGCGGCCTGAGTACGTCGAGTATCGCCGGGCCGTCGGCGATGGGGGCGTGCACGATGCGCTCGCAGTGCTCGGCGATGGCGGGGTCGTAGGCGCCCTCCTCGTGGACGAGGACGACGTCGATGCCGAGCTGCTGGGCGCCGGCGATCGGGGCCGGGCGGCCGCCGACGACGGCCACGCGGTACTTGTTCATCGGGTTTCCTCCGTGCGGGGCAGGTGGGTGGCGGGACTCAGGCGGCGTAGCAGCGGCGCAGCCAGCGGGCCGTGGCGTCGGGGCGCGGGGTGAAGGCCTTGCGGCGGTGCAGCACCCGGTGGTTGTCGAAGATCATGAAGTCGCCGGTGTCCAGGACGAGTTCGGCGGCCGGGACGGTGTTGAGGGCCTCGCACCAGCGCTCCAGGGCGGTACGGGCCCGGTCGGTGACGCCGCGGGTGGTGCCGCGGTCGTAGCGGGCGCGGTGGCGGCCGTGGCCGTCGGGCTCCAGGACGGGGGCCTCGCGCAGCGGGCCGGTGGCCCCGCCGTCGTTGGAGTCGGGCGCGCCGACCTCGAACTCGGGTGTCTGCAGCGCCTGCCGGGTCCCCGCGTCCAGGCGGACCACGACGTCGTCGAGCGCGGCGATCTCGGTGGGGACCTGCTCCTCGTTGCGTACGGCGTAGAAGGTCAGGTACGGCGGGGTGTACAGGCGCGGGTCGGAGCCCGGCCGGCCGAACGGCTGGTGGGGGTTGTCGGTGTGCCAGAAGAACTCCGAGTCCGCACCCCAGGAGCTGGTGGTGCCGCAGGCCGCCGGGTTGGGGACGACGTTGCGGATGAGGTGGCCGTCGTTCTCGTAGGCGACGGCGAAGGGCGTGGCGCCGATCAGGCGGATCAGCCCCAGGTGGACGGCGTTGGTGACGGCCAGCTCGGGTTCGTCCCCGAAGCCGCTCACCGGGGTGGCGGGGAAGTCCTGGGCGGGCAGGTTGGACAGCACCAGGGCGTGCCGCGCGGCGGCGGTGAACACCTGGATGCCCTGGAGCACGTCGCCGGGCAGATGGCGGCTGAGCGCGTAGGCGCCGATGCCGGCCAGGATCGCGTCGTCGAGGTCCGAGTCGAGCCGGGTCTCCGAGACGCGTTCCGATATCTCCTTGTCCAGCAGATCCCGGACGCTGTCGTCGATACGGTGCCGGGCGAACTGGAGCAAGCTGGTCATCGTGTGTCTCCCATCGGTCTGTAGCACACCTCCCGCGCCGGTCAACGGGCCTGTGCCGGGGTCGGCGGGGTCCAGTAGGTCTTGGCCCCGCGGGTCCGGCGGCGGGCCATCGGGTCCTTGACGACGCGGCCGAGCAGGCCGATCGGCGTCACGACGAGGCAGTAGACGAGGAAGAGCAGGAAGGTGCGCATGGTCGGGTCCGTTCTCCGGCGCACCGGGCCGGGGTCGTACGGCCGGCCGGGCCGGGATGCGTGAGGCGGATGGGGGCTCAGTCGAGGGGGATCTCGGTGCGCCAGTCGTGCTCCTCCGACCAGGCGGGCTGGGCGCTCTTCTCCAGCAGGAAGTTGCCGAGCGCGAGCAGGTCGATGTTCGTGCGCATGAAGCAGGTGTAGGCGTCGTGCGGGGTGTTCACGATGGGCTCGCCGCGCACGTTGAAGGAGGTGTTGACCAGCACCGGGCAGCCGGTGCGGGCCTTGAAGGCGGTCAGCAGCCGGTGGTAGGCGGGGTTGCCGTGCTCGGTGACCGTCTGCACGCGCGCCGAGTGGTCGACGTGGGTGACGGCCGGGACGGTCGAGCGGTGCACCTTCAGCAGGTCCAGTCCGCTCGCCCCGGCGCTGTCGGCGTCGAGTCGCTGGGCCGCCGCGATCTGGGAGACCACGAGCATGTACGGGCTCTCCTGCGGCAGGTCGAAGTACTCGGTGGCGTCGGGGGCCAGCACGGCGGGTGCGAAGGGGCGGAACGACTCCCGGAACTTGATCTTGAGGTTCATGGTGGACTGCATCGCCGGGTTGCGCGGGTCGCCGATGATCGAGCGGGCGCCCAGGGCGCGCGGCCCGAACTCCATCCGGCCCTGGAACCAGCCGACGATCTTCCCGTCCGCGAGCCCCTCGGCGACCTCCTTGGCCAGCGTGTCCTCGTCGAGGCGCTGGTGCGGGATGCCGTGCGACTCCAGGTAGGCGGCGATCTGCTCATCGTCGTAGCCGGGCCCGAGCAGTGAGCCGCTCATCGCGTCCCGGCCGGTGGCCGGGTGGTCGCGGCGCACCCCGCGCTCCATGGCGACGGCCTGAGCCGCGCCGAGTGCCCCGCCCGCGTCACCGGCGGCCGGCTGGATCCACACCTCGTCGAAGATCCCGGCGTCGATGACCTTGCCGTTGGCGACGCAGTTGAGGGCGACACCGCCGGCCAGGCAGAGCGTCGACTCGCCGGTGCGCTCGCGCGCGGTGCGGGCCAGCTTGAGCACGACCTCCTCGGTGACCGCCTGCACCGAGGCCGCGAGGTCGAACTCCCGCTCGGTGAGCTGTCCTTCGGGAGCGCGGCGGGGTCCGCCGAAGAGCTTCTCGAAGCCCTTGCCGGTCATCACCTGGCCGCGCAGGTACTCGAAGTACCGCATGTCCAGGCGGAAGGAGCCGTCGGACTTGATGTCGATGAGCCGCTCGCGGATGAGGTCGGCGTAGCGCGGCCTGCCGTAGGGGGCGAGGCCCATCAGCTTGTACTCGCCCGAGTCGACCTTGAAGCCGCAGAAGTAGGTGAACGCCGAGTACAGCAGGCCCAGCGAGTGCGGGAAGCGGATCTCGGCCAGCGCGGTGAGCTCGGTGCCGCGGCCGTGCCACAGGGTGGTGGTGGCCCATTCGCCGACGCCGTCGATGCACAGGACGGCGGCGGACTCGTACGGGCTCGGGAAGAACGCCGACACGGCGTGCGACTCGTGGTGCCGGCGCACGGACAGCGGCGGCACCCGGCCCAGGCCGAGGTCGGCGAGTTCGGCACGGACGCGGTCGCCGGTGCGCAGTTTGCCGCCCGCGCCCAGCCAGGAGGGCAGGGTGTCGCGGAAGGAGGCGAAGCCGGTCGGGGCGGCGCCGGCGAAGGTGGCCAGCACCCGGCGGAACTTCAGCCGCGGATCCTCGTAGTAGGCGACGGCACTGACGTCGTCCAGCGTCGCGCCCGCCTCGGCGAGGCAGTAGCGGACGGCGTCGGAGGGGAAGGAGGGGTCGTGCCGGCGCCTGCTGAAGCGCTCCTCTTGAGCGGCCGCGACGGGCACGCCGTCGGCGATCAGCGCCGCCGCGCTGTCGTGGTAGTAGGCCGACACTCCCAGGATCAGGTCAGACACCGCTGCGTTCCTCCACGGAGTTGGGTGCGGGACGGGATGCGGGCGCCGGGGCGAAGGGGCTCATCGCCGGCTGCCCGTGAGCCGTACGCGGCGGGCGGCCAGCCGGGCGCCGACGCCGTTCGGCGGGTTCAGCGAGCGGTAGCCCACCCGCACCCGCTGCCAGGTCTCCTCGCGGCCGCCGGGGCCGGGGGTCTCGGGCAGCGCGGCCATCAGGGTGTCCACCGCGTCCGCCGCCCACGCGGAGTGGCCGGTGGCGACGTTGTCGATCGTGTTGTGGATGTCGACGAAGCGGGTGCTGAAGCCGTGCGCCTTCAGGGCCAGCCGGGCCCTGCGGTAGGTGCCGCCGACGCCGGACAGCTCCATCGCCAGGTTCAGGCCGAGCACCTCGGGCAGGAACGTCCGCGGGAAACGGCCGACGCACAGCCAGTACACCGGCAGTGCGAAGGACTCGTCGCGGAAGCCGGGCCAGTGGGCGAACTCGGCGGAGGCGGTGGGCGGCAGGTCGACGTCCATCTCCCGCAGCACGTCGCGGTAGATGAGGGGGTGGTTCAACTTCGGTTCGCCGTTGCCGAGTTCGTCCCAGTACGTCTCGAAGAGCGAGTGGCCGATCTCCGAGGAGGCCTGCTCGTAGTCGGTGAACCCCTGCAGCCAGCTGCCGTCGATCAGGGTCAGCGGCGCCGTCTGCACGGTGTCGTCGACGACGGCCTCCCGGGAGGGCAGCGGGACCTCGGCGTTCTCCTCGAACTCGGCCCCGTGCCGGTCGTGCTGCGCCTGCAGCCAGGGCCGCAGTCCTTCCCGCCCCCAGCGCTCGGGCAGGGGCATGGTCCGCGCGTCCATCCCGTACCCCGACCGGGCGAGCCACCCGGCGACATACCGCTTGGCCCACTCCCGCAGCGCCGGGGTGTCGGTCCGCCGCATCAGAAGGTGATAGGCCTCGCGCACGCCGGAGGGGGTACGGCCGGGAGCGGGGTGACCGGCCG
>NZ_JADDRL010000205.1 GCF_021538895.1 Streptomyces olivochromogenes
CTGGGCCGTTCCGACGAGTGAGACTTTAGCGGATTCCTGGCTCCCGAGCTAATCGGGGCTGCGTCCTTTCGAACGCGGATTCCTCATTTCGCAAATACGCACGCCGGAGCACACGACGACGGATCGCCGATTGTCGGTTGATACTTGCGGAATGGCTGTCCGGGGACCGACCGGAGTCGGCGCTCACGTCGGACAACTCGGAGAACACTACGTATACGGATGGGGTGTGTCAACTCGCTGCCGGACGACCCTCCCCGGGCGTACCCTGGGAGACGTGATGACGCGTACGTGCACCCAGCAGTGGTGGGCCGCCTGACGGCGGCCGTACACACGTATGTACTCAACGGCCGCCGCCTCGGCGGCCGTTCGCGTATCTCCCTCCGGAGCTCCTGAGGGTCGGCCGCCCGGGACGGCGGCCTCGACCAGGAGGTGGAGAGGGAATGACACGGGTCTTCAGCGGGGTCAAGCCGACCGGGCACCTGACGCTGGGCAACTACTTGGGGGCCATGCGGCAGTGGGCCGAGGTGGACCAGCACCGGGCCGACGCCCTGTTCTGCGTGGTCGATCTGCACGCGCTGACCGTGGACCACGATCCGGCGCGGGTGCGCAGGCTCAGTCGGCAGGCCGCGACGCTCCTGCTGGCGACGGGGCTCGATCCCGAGCTGTGCACCGTGTTCGTACAGAGCCATGTGGACGAGCACGCGCGGCTGTCGTACGTGCTGGAGTGCGTGGCCACCGACGGCGAGATGCGGCGCATGATCCAGTACAAGGAGAAGGCGGCACGTGAGCGGGCGCGGGGCGGAAGCGTGCGGCTGTCATTGCTGACGTATCCGGTGCTGATGGCGGCGGACATCCTGGCGTACGGGGCGGACGAGGTGCCGGTCGGGGACGACCAGGCCCAGCACGTCGAGCTGACACGGGATCTGGCGGTGCGGTTCAACCAGCGCTACGGGCACACGTTCGTGGTGCCGAAGGCGACGGTTCCTGAGGTGGCCGCTCGGGTGATGAATCTGCAGGAGCCGGCTTCGAAGATGGGGAAGTCGGACGACTTCGGTCCGGGCATCGTCTATCTGCTCGACGAGCCGGACGTGATGCGCAAGAAGGTGATGCGGGCCGTGACCGACAGCGGGCGGGAGGTCGTGTACGACCGCGAGGGACGGCCGGGGGTGGCGAACCTGCTGGAGATCCTCGCGGCGTGCACGGGCAAGAAGCCGGGGGCGCTGGCCGACGCGTACGAGTCGTACGGCGCGTTGAAGAAGGACACCGCGGAGGCCGTGGTCGAGGTGCTCAGGCCCGTACAGGAGCGGCACAAGGCGTTGTGCGCGGATCCCGGTCATGTGGAGGGGGTGCTGGGGGAGGGTGCGGAGAAGGCGCGGGCGATGGCCCGGCCGACGGTGGACGCCGCCTACCGGGCGATCGGGCTGCTGCCGGCCGTCTCCGGCGCTCCCGCCGTCGCGCTGAACGCGGCTCGGTAGGCGCGCGGGCTGGTGGCGAGGCGCGATGCGAAGTGCTGGCGCATCGTGACCTCGCTGCCGAAGCCGGCCCGGCGGGCGACCTCGGGCATGGGCAGGTCGGTGCGTTCGAGGAGTTTCTGCGCCGCGGCGATGCGCTGGTCCAGCAGCCAGCGCAGCGGTGTCGTGCCGGTGGCCGCGGTGAAGTGGCGGGCGAAGGAGCGCGCGGACATGCCCGCGTGCGCGGCCAGGCCGGCGACCGTGAGGGGCTCGTGGAGGTGGCGCAGGGCGTGTTCGCGTACGGCGGCGAGGGCGTCCGCGTCGCGGTCGGCGCGCGGGGTGGGGTGCTCGATGAACTGGGCCTGGGTGCCGGTGCGGAAGGGGGCGGTGACCATCGAGCGGGCGATGGTGGCGGCGGCCTCGGCGCCGTGGGCGCGGCGGACGAGGTGCAGGCACAGGTCGATGCCGGCCGCGGTGCCGGCGGCGGTCCAGATGTTGTCGTCCTCGATGAAGAGGGCGTCGGGGACGACGGTGACACCGGGGTGGCGCGCGCGCATGAGGTCGATCAGGTTCCAGTGGGTGATGGCGCGGCGGCCGTCGAGGAGGCCTGCCTGGGCCAGGGTGAAGGCGCCGCCGCAGAGGGCGGCGAGGGTGGTGCCGCGGGCGTGGGCGCGGTACAGGGAGTCGAGGACGGGGGCGGGCGCGGGAGTCAGGTGGTCGTCGAGGCCGGGGACGACGACGAGGTCGGCGCGGGAGAGCCAGGCGAGGGTGCGGTCGGGGTGCAGGGCGAGGCCGCCGCGCATCGGGACGGGGGTGCTCGCGTCGGCGGCGACTCTGCGCAGGTCGAAGGCGGGGGCGCCGCGGTCGGTGCGGTCGGTGCCCCAGACCTCGGTGATGACGGAGACGTCGAAGGCGCGGATGCCGGGGAAGGCGACGAGGGCGACGCGGTACGGGGCGGTCACGTCTGGCAGTAAACCATCGATCGCTGACTTTTGCGGCTCTGGGGCGGTGGGCGCCGGGGCGGCAGGATCGAGGGCATGGAGATCGCGGAGAACGCAGCACTGATAGTCGTCGACGTACAGAAGGGCTTCGACGAGGCCGACTTCTGGGGGCCGCGCAACAACCCGGGCGCGGACGAGGCCATCGCCTCGCTGATCGACGTGTGGCAGGCGACGGGGCGGCCGGTCGTGTTCGTACGGCACGACTCGGAGAGGCAGGAGTCGCCGTTGCGGCCGGGGTACGTGGGCAACGACTTCAAGGAGTACGTGGAGGAGCGGCGCGGGACGGGGGCCGGGAAGGAGTTGCTGATCACGAAGACCGTGAACTCGGCCTTCTACGGGACGCCGGATCTCGCGGCGTGGCTGCGGGCGGAGGGGATCTCGCAGCTGGTGCTGGCCGGGGTCCAGACCAACATGTGCGTGGAGACGACGGCCCGGATGGGCGGGAACCTCGGGTACGACGTGCTGGTGGCGTTCGACGCCACGTACACCTTCGATCTGACCGGCCCGTTCGACTGGCGGCGCGGCGCGGACGAGCTGGCGCGGGCGTCGGCGGTGTCGCTGCACGGGGGCGGCTTCGCTCGTGTGGTGACCACGGAGGAGATCGTGGCCGCGGCGAGCTGAGGCACCGCCCCCGAAGAGGCCGCCCGGAAAGGCTGTCCGGAAAGGCCCTGCGGAAGGGCCCTGCCGAAGGACTCAGTCCTTCTTGCCGGAGGCGAGTTCGCGGCTGCGGTCGCGGGCGGCTTCGAGGGCGGCGATGAGGGCGGCCCGTACGCCGTGGTTCTCCAGTTCGCGGATGGCGTTGATGGTGGTGCCGGCGGGCGAGGTGACGTTCTCGCGCAGTTTGACGGGGTGTTCTCCGCTGTCGCGGAGCATCACCGCGGCGCCGATCGCGGACTGCACGATGAGCTCGTGGGCCTTGTCGCGGGGCAGGCCGAGGAGGATGCCGGCGTCGGTCATGGCTTCGACCAGGTAGAAGAAGTAGGCCGGGCCGGAGCCGGAGAGGGCGGTGCAGGCGTCCTGCTGGGACTCGGGGACGCGCAGGGTCTTGCCGACGGCGCCGAAGATCTCCTCCGCGTGGGCGACGTGCTCGGGGGTGGCGTGGCTGCCGGCGGAGATGACGGACATGGCCTCGTCGACGAGGGCGGGGGTGTTCGTCATGACACGGACCACGGGGGTGCCCGCGGCCAGGCGCTCCTCGAAGAAGGAGGTGGGGATGCCGGCGGCTCCGCTGATGACCAGGCGGTCGGCGGGGATGTGCGCGGCGAGTTCGTCGAGGAGCGCGCCCATGTCCTGCGGCTTGACGGTGAGGATCAGGGTGTCGGCGGTCTTGGCGGCCTCGGCGTTGGTGACCGGGTTGACTCCGTAGCGGGCGCGGAGTTCTTCGGCCCGTTCCGGGCGGCGGGCGGTGACCAGGAGGTCGGCGGGAGCCCAACCGGCTCGGATCATTCCGCTGAGCAGGGCTTCGCCGATCTTGCCGGTGCCGAGGACTGCGACTTTCTGGCTCATGCGATTCATCCTCGCACCGGTGCGCAGGAGTGCGGGCCGGTTGTCCGGCTGGCGGACGTTCGTCGTCGGCCCGGGGGCCGCGCCCCCGGACCCCGCTGCGAACCGTCATGCCGTCCGGCGTCGCAAGGTGACCGCTCCCAGTCCCAGCACCAGTACCGCGCACCCGGCCACGATCAGGACGTCCCGCACGAAGGTCGTCGTCATGTCCGTGTGGCGCAGGACCTCGTTCATGCCGTCGACGGCGTAGGACATGGGGAGGACGTTGGAGATGCCCTCCAGGACGGGGTGCATGTTGGAGCGCGGGGTGAACAGGCCGCAGAGCAGGAGCTGGGGGAAGATCACCGCGGGCATGAACTGGACCGCCTGGAATTCGGAGGCCGCGAAGGCCGAGACGAAGAGACCGAGGGCCGTGCCGAGCAGCGCGTCCAGCAGGGCGACCAGGAGCAGCAGCCAGGCCGAGCCCGTGACGTCCAGGCCCAGGAACCACACGGCCAGGCCGGTGGCCAGTGCCGACTGGACGATGGCGAGACCGCCGAAGGCGAGGGCGTAGCCGGCGATGAGGTCGCCCTTGCCGAGGGGCATGGCGAGGAGGCGTTCGAGGGTGCCCGAGGTGCGTTCGCGCAGGGTGGCGATGGACGTGACCAGGAACATCGTGATCAGCGGGAAGATCCCGAGCAGTGATGCGCCGATGTTGTCGAAGGTGCGGGCGCTGCCGTCGAAGACGTAGCGGAGCAGGAACAGCATCAGGCAGGGGACGAGGATCATCAGCGCGATCGTGCGCGGGTCGTGGCGGAGCTGGCGCAGCACCCGGGTCGCGGTGGCGGTGGTCCGGGAGAGGTTCAGGGCGCTGGTGGGGGCGGGCGCGGTGGTCGTGCTCATCGGGCTGTCTCCTTGGTGCGGCCTGCGGCGACCGCCTCGTCCACCAGGTGCAGGAATGCCGCCTCGACGGTGTCCGCCCCGGTACGGGTGCGCAGGGCGTCGGGGGTGTCGTCGGCGAGGATCTCGCCCTCGCGCATGAGCAGGAGCCGGTGGCAGCGCTCGGCCTCGTCCATGACGTGGGAGGAGATGAGGAGGGTGGCGCCGCGGGTGGCGGCGATGTCGTGGAAGAGGTTCCACAGGTCGCGGCGCAGGACCGGGTCGAGGCCGACGGTGGGTTCGTCGAGGACCAGGAGTTCGGGGGTGCCGAGGAGGGCCACGGCGAGGGAGACGCGGCTGCGCTGGCCGCCGGAGAGGTTGCCGGCGAGGGCGTCGGCGTGGCTGGTGAGGTCGACGTCGGCGAGGACGCCCTCGACGTTCTGCCGGCGTTCGGCACCGATGGGGGTCCCCCCGCGCGAGCGAGTTCGAGCGTGGGGGCGTCCGGGGTCGAGGATCGCGGCGAAGTAGTCGAGGTTCTGGCGGACCGTCAGGTCGTCGTAGACGGACGGGGCCTGGGTGACGTAGCCGATGCGGGTGCGCAGGGCGGGGTGCCCGGCGGGGCGGCCGAGGACCTCCAGGGTGCCGGTGACCTTGGCCTGGGTGCCGACGATCGAGCGCATGAGCGTCGACTTGCCGCAGCCGGAGGGGCCGAGCAGGCCGGTGATCTGGCCGCGCGGGACGGTGAAGTCGAGTCCGCGCAGAACGGTGCGCGGACCACGGGTGACGGTGAGGTCGGCGGCCCTGACGGCCGGGTTCTCCGGCGGGCCGGGGGAGTAATTCATCATGTGCTGAATAATGCGCGGAGCGAGGGGTGCCGTCAAGGGCCGAACGGCACCGGGGCGTTCGGCGGCGCAGGCGCGCGGCGGGGCGATCGGAGCGGTGCGGTCCGGTCCGCGCGCCTCCGTCTTCACCGAGTGCCCACATGAGTCGGACACCGGACCAACTCCCTTTACCGACAATGGATTTCACTGCCGGATCCGCTCCTCGGAGGTGCCCCGTCATGCGCCGTCCCGTGTTCCAGGCCGATTTCCGGGCCGATCTGTTCGCTTCCCTCGTCGTGTTCCTCGTCGCGCTGCCGCTGTGCGTGGGCGTGGCCCTGGCCTCCGGTGTACCGGCCGAGCTGGGGCTGGTCACCGGGATGGTCGGCGGTCTGGTGGCCGGCCTGCTGCCGGGCAGCAGCCTCCAGGTGAGCGGGCCCGCGGCGGGCCTGACCGTGCTCGTCTACGAGGCCGTACGGGAGTACGGGGTGAAGACGCTCGGGGTGCTGGTGCTCGCCGCCGGGCTGGTGCAGATAGGCCTCGGCCTGCTGCGGCTGGGCCGGTGGTTCCGGGCGGTGTCGGTGGCGGTCGTGCACGGGATGCTCGCCGGGATCGGGCTCGTGCTGATCGCCGGGCAGGTGTACGCCCTCGGTGACACGGTCGCCCCCGCGGGCGGCCTGGGCAAGATCGCCGGACTGGTGTCGCTGCCGGGCCGGGTGGGTCCGGTGGCGCTGTCGGTGGGCGCCGCCACCATCGCCGTACTGCTGCTGTGGCCGCGCTGGCGGCCGGGAGCCCGGCTGGTACCCGCGCCGCTGGTGGCCGTCGCCGGGGCGACGGCGGTGACCTGGCTGTGCGATCTGGATGTGCGGCGCGTCGAGGTGCGCGGTGTGCTGGATGCCGTACGGCTCCCGGAGGTGGCGGACTTCGGCCGGCTCACGGAAGTGGGCGTGCTCGGAACCGTCGCCGCCTTCGCGCTGATCGCGTCCGCCGAGTCCCTGTTCAGCGCGGCGGCGGTGGACCGGCTGCACCGGGGACCGCGCACGGAGTACGACAAGGAGCTGATCGCGCAGGGAGCGGGGAACGCGGTGTGCGGGGTGCTGGGCGCGCTCCCGATGACCGCGGTGATCGTACGGAGCGCGGCGAACGTGCAGGCGGGCGCCCGGACGAAGGCGTCGCGCGTGCTGCACGGCGTATGGCTGCTGCTGTTCACGGCGCTGCTGCCCGCTGCGCTCGGGGTGGTTCCGGTGGCGGCGCTGGCCGGACTGCTGGTGCACGCGGGGTGCCGGCTCGTGCCGGTGCGGGAGCTGCGCGGACTGTGGCGCGGACACCGGGGAGAGGTGGTGGTGCTCTCGGTGACGGCGATCGTGATCGTCGTCGGGAACCTGTTCGAGGGGGTGCTGGTCGGCCTCGTGCTGGCGGTGGCGAAGACCGCGTGGGACGTCAGCCATGTGCACGTGGAGAGCGAGGACCGGGGCGAGGCGGGGATCGTCGTGCGGGTGCTGGGACATGCGACGTTCCTGCGGCTGCCGAAGCTGCTGGACGCGCTGGAGGCGGTGCCGCGCGACCGGAAGGTGCGGCTGGAGCTCGGCGGCCTGCGGTACGTGGACCGGGCGTGCGCGGCGGCCCTGGAGGGGTGGGCCGCCGAGCGGACAGCCCTCGGGTCAGGTGTGGGTGGCCACCAGTAGCAGGACGTCGTAGGTCTCCTCGACGACTCCGTCCGGGAAGACCTTCAGCAGATGGGCACGCTCCTCGTCGAGGAAGGCTGTCCGGCGCCCCTGCGGCGTGAGGAGGAAGACCGAGTGGCTGCCGACGTTGGCGAGATGCGTGTCAAGGGGGACGCGGCGGCTCCAGCGGACCTCACGGCGCGTGAAGCGCAGGCGGCCGCTGGGGTCGGCGAGGTCGGTCCGGGCGGCCTCCTCCCGCTCGGCGGCGACGTCGATACCGAAGAAGCGGCCGGCGCGGTCGGCGGCCTCGGCGATCCACTCGACGTCGAGGGCGTGGGTGTTCCACCACAGCGCCAGCGCACCGCCCGGGCGCAGCACGCGCAGCGCCTCCGGCACCGACCGGGCCGGGTCCGTCCAGTGCCAGGCCTGGGCGTAGGTGAGGAAGTCGGCGCTCGCGTCGGCCAGGGGAAAGGCGTCGCCGCTGCCCCGGACGATCGGGACACCGGGCAGGGCGTGGCGGAACTGGGCCGCCATGCCCTCACCGGGCTCCACCGCGACCACGTCGGCACCCCGGGCCCGCAGCAGCGCCGTCGCGATACCGGTACCGGCGCCCACGTCCACGACCCGGGCACCGGCGAGGGGATGGGCGGCGAGTTCCTCGACGGCGTCGAAGAGGGCCGGCGGATAGGAGGGCCGGCTGGCGGCGTACTGGGCCGCGGCGGCGTTGAAGGAGTGGGCCCGGTCGGTGGAGGAAGGCGGAGGCGTCAAGGTCATACGGCCATGGTGGTGAGGAAGGGGCGCGCGACGACAGCGGATTTCCCGCCTCCGGCGTCGGCGGGCTACTTGCTCCGGCGCTTCTTGGAGGGGTTCCCGGTGCGGCGCGAGGAACGGCGTTCGTACTCCTCGCGTGCCTTCTCGTACTCCTCGCGGTGGAGCTTCTCGCCCGGTGCCTCGATGAGGGAGCGGAAGAAATAGGCGAGGAGCGAGCCGACGAAGCCGATGGCCAGCAGGCCGCGCAGGGACGCCTGGCGGTCGGGGTCGAGGCGCTTGCCGAAACCGTCCCAGGTGTTGCGGAAGGCCAGCGCGCTGCAGATCGCGAACATCGCCACGACCAGCACGGTCACGAAGGAGCCGGTGTTGGCGATCCGCAGGCCCTGGTAGGCGAAGCGCAGCACCAGGCAGGAGGCGAGGGCCGCCGCGAGCGAGCCGACGGCCACCGCGGCACGTCGGCCCGCGTAGCCGTCGTCGTGGTTCACCCAGGACGTGCCGAAGAAGCGGAGGGGCTCGGGGCGGCCCTCGCCTCCTGCCTGGTGCTGCGCT
>NZ_JADDRL010000206.1 GCF_021538895.1 Streptomyces olivochromogenes
CCGACACCCACCCCGACCAGCCCGTCCCCGACCGGCTCCGGCTCGACCCCGCCACCGACCGGCAGCGGCGACCCGAGCCCGTCGGACAGCTAGGAAGGACGGCGGCTCGGTGGCCGGGACAGGCCCCGCGGACGGGACCGTGACCTGCCGATCAGCGGGCCGGATCGGCCGGGTGCGGGGCCAGCAGCGGCAGCTGGGACGCCAGTCGCGCCTCGCACAGCTCGACCAGCCGGTCGTAGCCCGCCTTGCCCATCAGCTCGGTCAGCTCGGCCCGGTAGGAGACGTACACCGGATCCCCCGCGCCGTGCGCCGAGGTCGCCGACGTGCACCACCAGTGCAGGTCGTGGCCGCCAGGGCCCCAGCCGCGGCGGTCGTACTCACCGATCGAGACCTGGAGCACACGCGTGTCGTCGGGGCGGTCGATCCAGTCGAAGGTCCGCCGGATCGGCAGCTGCCAGCACACGTCCGGCTTGGTCTCCAGCGGCTCGCGGCCCTCCTTCAGGGCCAGGATGTGCAGCGAGCAGCCCGCGCCGCCGGCGAAACCGGGGCGGTTCTGGAAGATGCAGGACCCCTGGTACGGACGGGTCTGGCGGGAGCCGTCCTCGTCCTCGGAGGTCCAGCCGCGTGCCCTGCCCTCGTCGTGGTGCTGCCAGATGTCGGGCGTGAGCCTCGCCACGTGCCCGGCAACCCGCTTCTCGTCGTCCTCGTCCGAGAAGTGGGCGCCCAGCGTGCAGCACCCGTCGTCCGCGCGGCCCGCCTGGATGCCCTGGCAGCCGCTGCCGAAGATGCAGTTCCAACGAGAGGTCAGCCATGTCAGATCGCACCGGAAGACCTGCTCGTCGTCCGCCGGATCAGGGAATTCCACCCATGCGCGGGCGAAATCCAGCCCCTGCTCGTCGGCTCCCGGGCCCCGCGGGTCCCGCTTCGCCTGCTTGGGTGGCTTCACCTGCGAAGAACCGTCGGCCGATTTGGCAGCCTTGTCAGCTTTCGTCTTTTTCGTCTTTGGCACCCGTCCAGGGTAAGACGCCCGAAGCCGCTTCCGGCACTGCTCCGAGGACGGCCCCCGGCCCGGGTGGCAGTAGCGTTCCGTACATGAGACTCGGTGTCCTCGACGTGGGATCTAACACGGTGCATCTGCTGGTGGTGGATGCGCACCCTGGCGCGCGCCCTCTGCCCGCGCACTCGCACAAGGCGGAGCTGCGGCTCGCTCAACTCCTTGACGAGGACGAGGCCATCGGTCCCGACGGGGTGGACAAACTGATCGCCGTCATCCACGATGCGCTCCAGGCCGCCGAGGACAAGGGCGTCGAGGACCTGCTCCCGTTCGCCACCTCCGCCGTGCGCGAGGCCAGCAACGCCGACGACGTCCTCGCCCGTGTGAAGGCCGAGACGGGCGTCGAGCTGCAGGTCCTCACCGGCGCGGAGGAGGCCCGGCTCACCTTCCTCGCCGTCCGCCGCTGGTTCGGCTGGTCGGCCGGAAAGCTGCTGGTCCTGGACATCGGCGGTGGCTCCCTGGAGATCGCCTACGGCATCGACGAGGAGCCCGACGCGGCCGTCTCGCTGCCGCTGGGCGCGGGCCGCCTCACCGCCGGCTGGCTGCCCGGCGACCCGCCCTCCCCGGATTCGATAAGGGCCCTGCGCCGCCATGTGCGCGCGGAGATCGCCCGCACGGTCGGCGAGTTCAGCCGCTCCGGCACCCCCGACCACGTGGTCGCCACCTCCAAGACCTTCAAGCAGCTGGCCCGCATCGCCGGCGCCGCCCGCAGCGCCGACGGCCTCTACGTCCAGCGCGAGCTCAAGCGGGAGTCCTTGGAGTCCTGGGTGCCCCGCCTGGCCGGCATGACCACCGCCGAGCGCGGCCAGCTGCCGGGCGTCTCGGAGGGCCGCTCCGCCCAGCTCATCGCCGGAGCCCTGGTCGCCGAGGCGGCGATGGACCTGTTCGGCGTGGAGAACCTGGAAGTCTGCCCGTGGGCGCTGCGGGAGGGCGTGATCCTGCGGCGACTGGACCACATGGGGTCGGCGTAGCCACCGGGGCGCAGGCGCGCGGCGGTGGCGTGACCGGCCACCGGCGGGCCGCGCCCGCCCATGGGGAAAGTCACAACGGCGAATAGGCACCCGGCATCGCGCCGACCTCACCCCGTAATCTGTCCCCCGTGGCCAAACCAAGGGACGTCGTCCGCATCCCGGATGCGAAGGTCGCGCTGTCGACGGCCTCCGTGTACCCGGAATCGACGGCGACGGCCTTCGAGATCGCCGCGCGCCTCGGGTACGACGGCGTCGAGGTCATGGTGTGGACGGACCCGGTCAGCCAGGACATCGAGGCCCTGCGCCGGCTGTCCGACTACCACCGGATGCCGATCCTGGCCGTGCACGCCCCCTGCCTGCTCATCACCCAGCGGGTGTGGTCCACGGACCCCTGGGTCAAGCTCCAGCGCGCCCGGGCCGCCGCCGAGAAGCTCGGCGCGAGCACGGTCGTTGTCCACCCGCCGTTCCGCTGGCAGCGCCAGTACGCCCGGGACTTCGTCACCGGGATCTGGCGGATGGCGAACGAGACGGACGTACGGTTCGCCGTCGAGAACATGTACCCCTGGCGCTACCGCGACCGCGAAATGCTCGCGTACGCCCCCGACTGGGACGTGACGAAGGACGACTACCGCCACTTCACGATCGACCTCAGCCACGCGGCGACGGCACGCGCGGACGCCCTGGAGATGGTCGACCGCATGGGCGACCGCCTCGGCCACGTCCACCTGGCCGACGGCAAGGGATCCGCGAAGGACGAGCACCTGGTCCCCGGCCGGGGCGCCCAGCCCTGCGCCGAGCTGCTGGAGCGGCTCGCCTTCACCGGCTTCGACGGCCATGTCGTCATCGAGGTCAACACCCGGCGCGCCATGTCCAGCGCCGAACGCGAGGCCGATCTGGCCGAGGCGCTGGCCTTCACGCGCCTGCACCTCGCCTCGGCGGTGAAGGTGCCCCGGCGATGACCGACACCGGCGCGCGCCGCCGTGGCCGCCCCCCGCGCACCGAGTCCGGCGAGACCCGCGACCGCATCCTGGCCGTGGCCCGCGAGGAGTTCTCCGAGCGCGGCTACGACAAGACGTCCGTCCGCGGCATCGCCAAGGCCGCCGGGGTCGACTCGGCCCTCGTCCACCACTACTTCGGCACCAAGGAGCAGGTGTTCGCGGCCGCCATCGAGGTCGCCTTCGCGCCCGCCCTGAACGCGCCGACCACGGTGGCCGACGGCCCCGTGGACGCGGTGGGCGAGCGGCTCACCCGGTTCGTCTTCGGCATCTGGGAGAACCCCACCACCCGTACGCCCCTGCTGGCGATCCTGCGCTCCGCCGTCAACAACGACACCGCGGCCGCCGTCTTCCGCCGCCTGGTCGCCGCCCAACTGCTGCGCCGCATCGCCGTGCAGCTGGACCTGCCGGACGCCGAGCTGCGCGCCGAGCTGGCGGCGGCGCAGCTGGTGGGGTGCGCGATGCTGCGGTACGTGATCAAGCTGGAGCCGCTGGCCTCGGCGGACCTGGAGCAGATCGTCGCGCGGGTGGCCCCGGTCGTACAGGGGCACCTGACCGGACCCTGAGCGCGGGCGGTCTCCCGAGACAGGCGTCCCGCATTTCGGACACCGCGTCCCGCCCCGTGGATGACCGGCGTACGCTCGACCTGAGTCAGAACTCTCCGAAGGAGCGAGCGACGATGCCCGAGCTGAGGTCCCGCACAGTCACCCACGGCCGCAACATGGCGGGCGCCCGCGCCCTTATGCGCGCCTCCGGGGTACCCGGTGCGGACATCGGCCGGAAGCCGATCATCGCGGTCGCCAACAGCTTCACGGAGTTCGTGCCGGGCCACACCCACCTCCAGCCGGTCGGCCGGATCGTCAGCGAGGCGATCAAGGAGGCGGGCGGCATCGCCCGCGAGTTCAACACGATCGCGGTCGACGACGGCATCGCGATGGGCCACGGCGGCATGCTGTACTCCCTGCCCTCCCGCGACCTGATCGCGGACTCGGTCGAGTACATGGTCGAGGCCCACTGCGCCGACGCCCTGGTCTGCATCTCCAACTGCGACAAGATCACCCCGGGCATGCTGCTGGCGGCGCTCCGCCTGAACATCCCGGCCGTCTTCGTCTCCGGCGGCCCCATGGAGGCCGGCCGCGCCACCCTGGTCGACGGCACGGTCCGCACCCTCGACCTGGTCGACGCGATCTCCGACGCCGTGAACGACAAGATCTCGGACGAGGACATCCTCCGTATCGAGGAGAACGCCTGTCCGACCTGCGGCAGCTGTTCCGGCATGTTCACCGCGAACTCGATGAACTGCCTGACCGAGGCGATCGGCCTGTCCCTGCCCGGCAACGGCTCGGTCCTCGCCACCCACACGGCCCGCAAGCAGCTGTACGTCGACGCGGCCCACACGGTCATGGACATCACCCGCCGCTACTACGAGCAGGACGACGAGACGGTCCTGCCGCGCAACGTCGCCACCTTCGCGGCCTTCGAGAACGCGATGGCCCTCGACATCGCGATGGGCGGCTCCACGAACACGATCCTGCACCTGCTCGCCGCCGCCCAGGAGGGTGGCGTGCCTTTCGGCCTGGAGCAGATCGACGCGGTTTCCCGGCGCGTCCCGTGCCTCGCCAAGGTGGCCCCGAACGTCGCCAAGGACCGCACGTACTACATGGAGGACGTGCACCGGGCCGGCGGCATCCCCGCCCTGCTCGGCGAGCTGCACCGGGCCGGCCTCCTCAACGAGGACGTGCACGCGGTCCACAGCCCCTCCCTGGAGGACTGGCTGAAGCGGTGGGACGTGCGCGGCGGCTCGCCCTCCCCGGAGGCGATGGAGCTGTGGCACGCGGCCCCGGGCTGCGTCCGCTCCGCCGAGGCCTTCTCCCAGTCCGAGCGCTGGGAGGCGCTGGACGAGGACGCGGAGAGCGGCTGCATCCGCAGTGTGGAGCACGCGTACTCGAAGGACGGCGGCCTGGCCGTCCTCAGGGGCAACCTGGCGGTCGACGGCTGTGTGGTGAAGACCGCCGGCGTCGACGAGTCGATCTGGACCTTCGAGGGTCCGGCGGTGGTCTGCGAGTCGCAGGAGGAGGCCGTCGAGAAGATCCTCAACAAGCAGGTGACGGACGGCGACGTGGTGGTCATCCGCTACGAGGGCCCCAAGGGCGGCCCGGGTATGCAGGAGATGCTCTACCCGACCTCGTTCCTCAAGGGCCGCGGTCTGGGCAAGACCTGCGCGCTGATCACCGACGGCCGCTTCTCCGGCGGCACCTCGGGCCTGTCCATCGGCCACGCCTCGCCCGAGGCGGCCTCCGGCGGCACCATCGCCCTCGTCGAGGACGGCGACCGCATCCGCATCGACATCCCCGGCCGCACGATCGAGCTCCTCGTCGACGAGGCCGAGCTGGCCCGCCGGGAGCAGGCGCTCGGCGGTCTCTACGCCCCGAAGAACCGGGAGCGCAAGGTCTCGGCGGCGCTGCGGGCGTACGCGGCGATGGCGACCAGCGCGGACAAGGGTGCCGTGCGGGACGTGACGAAGCTGGGCTGACGCCCGGCACCGGTTGTCCGACTGGCCTAGGGGCCGCCTCCCTCAGTGGGGGCGGCCCCTTCGCGTGTCACCAGGCCGACGGGTCGGCCGCGTCCACGGCGAACACGGTGCCGTCGGGGGCGGTGGCGCAGACCCGCCCGTTCTTGATCACGGGGGCCGGTGGCGCCCCCATGACCTGCGCCGAGTTCGCGCCCAGCCGCGCCGGGGTCTGCCCGACGAGCTTCCCCTTGCGGGCGTCGACGGCGAGCAGCCGCCCGTCGCCCGCGGTGAAGAAGACGTGCTCGCCGTCCGTGACCGGCGCCGAACCGCGGCTCACCGAGGTCTCCAGGCGCCACGGCGACCGGCCCGTCGCCAGGTCCACGGCCGCCAGGGTGCCGCCGGTGCCCAGCAGGTAGACCGTGTTCCCGCGCACGGTGGCGTGGGCGCCCGCGAGCGCGACGGGCAGCGCCACCCGGCGCGTCGCCCTGGGCCCGGGGGTGTAGCGGACAACGGCCCTCGTGTCCCCGTAGACGCGGTCGACGGAGAGGAAGAACACCGAGCCGTCCGCGGTGCCGAAGGGCCGCAGCGTCCCCTTCAGCCGGGCCTCCCACCGCATGTCACCGGTCACCGGATCCACGGCGGTCACACGGGTGCCCGAGCCGTCGCCGGACGTGCTCGTCGCGTACGCCAGCGGGTCGCCGGGGAACGAGTCGAAGACCGGGTGGCCCTGGCCCGTGATCCGGTGGGTCCACCTGGTGTGGCCCGAGGCGGCGTCCAGGGCCGTGACCGTGCCGTCGGCGGCCGTCAGCAGGACCGTTCCGCCCACGTACCGCACCGTCGTGTCGGCCGGCAGACCCTGCTTCCAGACCTCCCTGCCCGTGGCGGGGTCCAGCCCCGCCAGCCGCGTGCCGCCGCCGGTGTAGGGCTGGATCAGACCGCCCGCGAGGACCGGCGGGCCGCTGGTGGTCTTCGTGGCCACCGGCTGCCGCCACAGCAGCCTGCCGTCGGTGGGGGACAGGGCGAAGACCACGCCGGGCTGCGCGCAGAGCAACTTCTTCGCTCCGTACGCGCATTGCGGCATCCCCGCCGCCTCGGGCGCCGGCTTCCTGTGCCAGGCGCTGAAGGCGGCGGCCCCGGTGCGGGGACTCGCGTTCCGCGGCGCGGGTTCGCCGCCGCCGAACGCCTGGACCGAGGCGAGCACGGCGGCCACGGCGACGCCGAGCGCCCCGACGCCCAGCGCGGCCCGCCTGACCGCGCGACGCCCGGACGGCCGTTCGGCCTCCGCGGCCTTCCCGGTTCCCTCGGCCTCCTCGGCTTCCTTCGCCTCATCGGCCTCGCTGACCTCGCCAGCCTCGTCGGTCTCGCCGGCCTGCTCGGTTTGTTCGGCGGGTGGTTCGGGAGCGGTGGCACCGTCCCCCGTCCGCTGTGCCGGTATGAACGCCTGGGTGTCGTACGAGGCCGCCAGCGAGCGCAGCTCCCGCATCAGCTCGTCCGGAGTCGGCCGGTCCTCCGGCTCCTTGGCGAGGCAGCTCAGCACCAGCGGCGCGAGAATCTCCGGTACGCCGGTCAGATCGGGCTCGTCGTGCACGACCTGGTAGGCGACGACGTAGGGACTGTCGGAGTCGAACGGCCCGCGCCCGGTCGACGCGTGCACCAGCACGGACCCGAGCGCGAAGATGTCGGCCGCCGGACCCACCTCGCGCGGCCGGCGGAACTGCTCGGGCGCCATGAACGGCGGCGTGCCGATCAGCTTGCCGGTCTCGGTGCGCAGTTCGCTGTCCTTGGGCCGGGAGATGCCGAAGTCGATGACCTTCGGCCCGTCCTCGGCGAGCAGCACGTTGCTGGGCTTGAGATCGCGGTGCACGACGCCGACGCGATGGATGTCGCGCAGGGCCTCCGCGAGCCCGGCCATCAGCCGGCGCAGCTGACCGGGCTCCATCGGCCCGTTCCGCTTCACGTGCTCGGACAGGGTCGGGCCCGGGATGAACAGCGTGGCCATCCAGGGCCGGTCGGCCTCCGGGTCGGCGTCGACGACGGGCGCCGTGAAGGCACCGCTCACCTTCCGGGCGGCGGCCACCTCCTGCCGGAAACGGCCCCTGAACTCACGGTCCTTGGCGAATTCGGCGTGTACGACCTTCACCGCGAGCTTCAGGCCCGAGGTGCTCCGGGCCAGGTGCACCACGCCCATACCGCCCGATCCCAGACATGACTCCAGGCGGTAGTGACCGGCGTACTCGGGAAGTTCCGCTTCCGCGCCCGCTCCGGTGTTGCGCTGTGGCGTCATGGACCACCCCCGTGCCGTTCCTACGCGCGCGCGACGAGGGGAGCCTAGTCGATGACTCGTACGAGTCAGAGGCGGCTTGCTAGCCTCCGTGTGCGAGTCGCGCACAGGTGTTTCGCGATGCGCATCCGGGGAATGAACGGGGCCCCATGACTGTCATGGGGCCAACGGGGGAGGTAACACATGTCTGTTGAGCGTGCGGAAGAGGCCGAGAGCGCCGAAGCGGCCGAGGCCGTGGCGACGGCGGCCCTGCACTACTACTCGGTCGCCCCGGGCATGCGGCTCAACGTCCGCAGCGGCCCCGGCACCGGCTACAACATCGTCCGCGTCCTGCCCGAGGGCGCCAAGGTCCCGATCTACTGCCAGTCGCCGGGCACGCGGGTGTCCGGCTACTACGGCACCACGAACATCTGGGACAACATCGACAACGGCGAGTACGTCTCGGACGCCTACGTGAACACCGGCGCCGACGGGTACATCGCACCGCGCTGCGGCTGACCCCGCCCGGGGGCCCCGCCCGCCCGGAGCCATAATCGTCGCGTGAGCGACG
>NZ_JADDRL010000207.1 GCF_021538895.1 Streptomyces olivochromogenes
GGGGACCGCACCACGGAGGGGCTGACGAACACGTGAACCTGCGCGACAAACTGCGCGGCCTTCTGGTCAGGCTCTACGCACGCCGGGTGGAAGGTCACCTGGACCACGCTCAGGTGCCCAAGCACATCGGCGTCATCATGGACGGCAACCGCCGCTGGGCGAAGGCCGCCGGCTCCAGCACCGTCCACGGCCACCGGGCCGGCGCCGAGAAGATCGAGGAATTCCTCGGCTGGTGCTCCGAGACGGACGTCGAGGTCGTCACCCTCTGGCTGCTGTCCACGGACAACTTCGACCGTCCGAAGGACGAGCTCGTCCCGCTCCTCGGCATCATCGAGGGCGTCGTCCGCACCCTCGCCGCCGACGGCCGCTGGCGTGTGCACCACGTCGGGACGCTCGACCTCCTGCCGTCGGGCATGCAGCAGACGCTGAAGGAGGCCGAGGAGGCCACCGCCCACATCGACGGGATAGTGGTCAACGTGGCCATCGGCTACGGCGGCCGCCAGGAGATCGCCGACGCCGTGCGCGCGATGATCCTGGACGCCCAGGACAAGGGCGTCCCCATGGAGGACCTCGCCGACTCCGTCACCGTCGACATGATCGGCCGTCACCTCTACACGGGCGCCCAGCCCGACCCGGACCTGGTGATCCGGACCAGCGGAGAGCAGAGACTGTCCGGTTTCATGCTGTGGCAGACCGCTCACTCCGAGTACTACTTCTGTGAGGTCTTCTGGCCCGCCTTCCGCAAGGTCGACTTCCTGCGCGCCCTGCGTGACTACGCGGCGCGCCACCGCCGTTACGGCGGCTGAGCGACCGCGGCCGACCGGTCGCGCCCCCCGGCAACCGCCCCGTATGTCCCCGTTGGGGCGGGAGTAACGAGGAGTTCACCAGCGCGCTGTCCTATGCATTTGCATGGCTTCGCATGTTCGAGGGCATAAGCCAAGCAGGTCGACACCCGAACCACGGGTGTCGGATCTCAGCGGGCGGCACGGGGCCGTCCGCCCGGGAGGCCCTTTGCACCAGCCCGACCGTGCCATCACCGCACGGAACCAGCCGCGGAGGGCCGGTTCGCGGCCCGCCGTGTGCGAGGGCCGTCGACCGGTCCAGCTCCTTCTCGTCGCTCCCCGACCTCATCCGAGGGGGTACGTCCTTCCGTGGTGACCAGCACAAAGCGCCACATGCCAGATCGGCGCACGTATGTTCTCGACACCAGCGTCCTGCTGGCCGACCCGAACGCCCTGACCCGCTTCGACGAGCACGAGGTCGTGCTCCCCATCGTCGTGGTCACGGAACTGGAGGCCAAGCGGCACCATCCCGAACTCGGCTATTTCGCCAGGCAGGCCCTACGCCTGCTCGACGACTACCGGGTCCGGTACGGCCGCCTCGATGCCCCCATCCCGATCGGGGAACTCGGCGGCACCGTTCGTGTCGAGCTCAACCACTCGGACCCCAGCGTGCTGCCCACCGGCTACCGCATGGGGGACAACGACTCCCGCATCCTCGCGGTCGCCCGCAATCTGCAGGCCGAGGGGTTCGACGTCACCGTCGTGTCGAAGGACCTGCCGCTCAGGATCAAGGCCTCGTCCGTCGGTCTCCTCGCCGAGGAGTACCGCGCGGAGCTCGCCATCACGGACTCCTCCGGCTGGACCGGAATGTCCGAACTGACCCTGTCCGGCGAGCAGGTGGACATCCTCTTCGAGGAAGGCCACGTGTATGTCCCGGAGGTGTCCGACTTCCCCGTGCACACGGGTCTGACCATCCAGTCGGAGCGGGGCAAGGCGCTGGGCCGGGTGACGTCGGAGGGCAATGTCCGTCTGGTGCGCGGCGATCGGGAGGCGTTCGGCATCAAGGGCCGCAGCGCCGAGCAGCGCATCGCGCTCGACCTGCTCCTCGATCCGGACGTCGGCATCGTGTCGATGGGCGGCCGGGCCGGCACCGGCAAGTCGGCGCTGGCGCTGTGCGCCGGCCTGGAGGCGGTCCTGGAGCGCCGTCAGCACCAGAAGGTGATGGTCTTCCGTCCGCTGTACGCGGTCGGCGGGCAGGAGCTGGGCTATCTGCCCGGCTCCGAGTCCGAGAAGATGAGCCCCTGGGCGCAGGCGGTCTTCGACACCCTCTCCGCGGTCACCAGCCGTGAGGTCATCGAGGAGGTCACCGCGCGCGGCATGCTGGAGGTTCTGCCGCTGACCCACATCCGCGGCCGTTCCCTGCACGACGCGTTCGTGATCGTCGACGAGGCGCAGTCGCTCGAACGGAACGTACTTCTGACCGTTCTGTCCCGGATCGGCGCGAATTCACGGGTCGTTCTGACCCATGACGTGGCGCAAAGGGACAATCTGCGAGTCGGTCGATACGACGGAGTGGTCGCCGTCGTGGAGAAGCTGAAGGGTCACCCGCTCTTCGCGCACGTGACGCTGACCCGGTCCGAGCGGTCCCAGATTGCCGCCCTTGTGACCGAAATGCTGGAGGACGGACACATCTGAACCGACTGTCCAACTTGAGTGGCTTAATCGCCCGTTGGCGCCGTCCGGCAAAGGCCTGAGCCTAGCCGGGCGGCGCCTTCGCGTGTGGCGGTTTCCTGAAATCCCCAGGGGCAAACGGGATGTGAGCTTTCACACGCAACGCAGAATTGCCACCCGGCGTCCGGTTGCGGCAGAGTCTCACTCCTGTCAGGCCCCGCATACGACACACCTGTACCCCCAGCGGTACGGCACCACAAAAGCACCATGGCTAACTCCATAGCGACGTCGTATGCCGCCCGAGCACCACGCGGCGCTCCCCTCGGGGGAGTTGCCCACCGGGTCCGTGCCTCCCGTGACCCCGTAGTTGGGAGGCCAGCGCCAGGGGCACGATTGCGTCCGCCAGGGTCACCGAAGCGGGCGATGCTGGAAGGAAACCGTGTGAGCCGGATCTCGGTCCGGGGATTCGCAGTGGCCTCGGCCACGGCGGTCACCGCTGTCGGAAGCGTCGTCGGCGTTGCCTCGGGCAGCACCGCGCAGAACAACGACGCCGAAGCGACGGCAGCAGACACCACGACGCTGCTCGCGGACATACCCGCGGGACAGCAGGCCCAGGTGCAGACCGCCTCCCTGACGCAGCAGGCCGACGCACAGGCCATCGCGGCCGACGCGAGTGCCAAGAAGGACGCCGAGGCTCTGGCCCGCAAGGCCGCCGCCGAGACCGCCGTCGCGAAGAAGGCTGCCGCGGAGAAGGCGGAGAAGGAAGCCAAGGAGCGCGCGGAGGCGAAGAAGGCGGCCACCCGGTCGACCCGCGACTCCTCCAGCTTCCCCGTCCAGAGCTCGTACTCCGTCTCGCAGATCCAGGCGATGGCGCGCCAGATGGTGGCGAGCGGCCAGTTCCAGTGCTTCAGCAACATCGTGGACCACGAGTCCAGCTGGAACTACCGTGCGGTCAACGCCTCCTCCGGTGCCTACGGTCTCTTCCAGGCCCTGCCCGGCTCCAAGATGTCGTCCGTCGGCGCCGACTGGCAGACGAACCCGGCCACCCAGATCAAGTGGGGCCTCAACTACATGAACAGCCGGTACGGCAGCCCCTGTGAGGCCTGGTCGTTCTGGCAGGCGAACCACTGGTACTGAGCCTCCTCGGTTCCCTCTCAACCTTGCGCAGCCCCTCCCCGTCCTAGGGGGAGGGGCTTTCGCCCTGTACGGTCGGACGCGAACGACTCCAGGGGGGAGTGGTGGCGAGCACCCGAGGACGCGGGGGAAGAGGACGGATCATGTCGCGAGTGCCAGGGTGGCTCGGCCGACTCGGCGCCGGACTGACCCAAGTGAGCCAGCGGTTGGACGAGCGGCGGGCCGAGGTCGAGAAGGAGCACGCCGAGGTGGAACCGGTCGTCGCCGACCGCGTCACCGACCCGGTCCCGGCCGCCCCCGCGCCCGCGCCCGTGGTGCCCGCCGGTCCCCGCCCCGACCCGGCGCAGGCCGTGCCGTGGGGTGTGCGGGTCGCGGCGGAGGCGGGCTGGCGGCTGCTCGTGCTCGCCGGCACGCTGTGGGTGCTGATGCGCGTCATCAGCGCCGTACAACTGGTCGTCTTCGCCTTCGTCATCGCCCTGCTGATCACCGCGCTGCTGCAGCCCACGGTCGCCCGGCTGCGGCGCCACGGGGTGCCGCGCGGTCCGGCGACCGCGCTCACCGCCATCCTCGGCTTCGTCGTGATGGGTCTGATCGGGTGGTTCGTGACCTGGCAGGTCATGGAGAACATCGACACCCTCTCCAACCAGATCCAGAGCGGCATCGACGATCTGCGCAACTGGCTGCTGAAGAGCCCCTTCCACGTCACGGACAAGCAGATCAACCAGATCGCCAAGAACCTCCGCGAGGCGATCGGTGCCAACGCCGACCAGATCACGTCCGCGGGCCTGGAGGGCGTGCAGGTCATCGTCGAGGCCCTGACCGGCATCCTGCTGGTGTTCTTCTCGACGCTGTTCCTGCTGTACGACGGTGAGCGCATCTGGCAGTGGTCGCTGAAGCTGGTGCCCGCGGCGGCCCGCCCGGGCGTGGCCGGCGCCGGCCCGCGCGCCTGGAACACCCTGACGGCCTACGTCCGGGGCACGGTCCTGGTCGCCCTGATCGACGCCATCTGCATCGGCGTCGGCATCTACTGGCTGGACGTGCCGATGGCCGTCCCGCTGGCCGTCTTCATCTTCCTGTTCTCGTTCATCCCGCTCGTGGGCGCGGTCGCCTCCGGCGCGCTCGCGGTGATCGTGGCGCTGGTGACCCAGGGCGTCTTCACGGCCGTCATGACCCTCGTGGTGGTGCTCCTGGTCCAGCAGATCGAGGGGCACATCCTGCAGCCGTTCATCCTCGGCCGTGCGGTCCGCGTCCACCCGCTCGCGGTGGTCCTCACGGTGGCGACCGGCGGCATGGTGGCCGGCATCGGCGGCGCCGTGGTGGCCGTACCGCTGGTGGCGGTGACGAACACGGTGGTGGGCTATCTGCGGCAGTACTCGCTGGAACGGATGGGGCAGGAACCGGCGGCGGACGGCACCGGCCCGCTCCCGCCGGCCCGTCCGGCGCCCGAGGACGCGGTGGTCCGGGCGGCCGCGGCCGGGGGCGCCGCCCTCAAGGACGCCCGGGAAAACACCGAGGGCCCCGCTCACCAAGGGTGAGCGAGGCCCCGGCGGATCGGACCGCTTTGGCCTACTCGGAGAGCACGGCCTCCGCCTCCAGGGTCACGCCGACCGCCTGGACGACCGAGGCGATCTTGAAGGACTCCTGGATGACGTCACGGTCGACGCCCGCCTTGCGCAGGACCTGCTCGTGGGAGTCGAGGCACATCCCGCAGCCGTTGATCGCGGAGACCGCGAAGGACCACAGCTCGAAGTCGACCTTGTCGACACCGGGGTTGCCGATGACGTTCATCCGCAGACCCGCGCGCAGGGTGCCGTACTCGTGGTCCGACAGCAGGTGGCGCGTGCGGTAGAAGACGTTGTTCATCGCCATGACGGCCGCGGCCGACTTGGCGGCGTTGTACGCCTCCGGCGACAGGTTCGCCTTCGCCTCCGGCTCCAGCTCACGCAGGACGATGGGGGAGCGGGACGCGATGGCGGTCGCGAGAACCGTTCCCCACAGCTGCTGCGCGGGCAGGTCGGAGTTGCCGATGACCGAGCCCAGGTTGAGCTTCAGGTCCTTGGCGTAGTCCGGGATCCGGGACTTGAGCGAGTCGAGGGACAACTCACTCACCGGCCAGCAGCGCGACCGGGTCCAGCGTCTGGTCGCCCTTGCTCCAGTTGCACGGGCACAGCTCGTCCGTCTGGAGAGCGTCCAGGACCCGCAGGACCTCCTTGGGGTTACGGCCGACGGAGCCGGCGGTCACCATGGAGAACTGGATCTCGTTGTTCTGGTCGACGATGAAGACGGCGCGCTTGGCGAAGCCGTCCTCGCCCTCGATGCCCAGGTCGCGCATGAGCTCGTGCTTGGAGTCCGCCATCATCGGGAACGGCAGGTCGCGCAGGTCGTCGTGGTCCTTGCGCCAGGCGTGGTGCACGAACTCTGAGTCACCGGAGAAGCCGAGCACCTGGGCGTCACGGTCGGCGAACTCGTCGTTCAGCTTGCCGAAGGCCGCGATCTCGGTCGGGCACACGAAGGTGAAGTCCTTCGGCCAGGCGAAGACGATCTTCCACTTGCCCTCGTAGGTCTTGTGGTTGATCGTGTCGAACTCCTGGCCCTTCTCCAGCGAGACGCAGGCGGTCAGTTCGAACTCGGGGAACTTGTCACCGACAGTGAGCACACGCTCTCCTTGCAGCGAGGAAGCGCCCGGATCGCGGGCGTTTCCCTTGGGTTGGACGTCGTCGATGTTGGCACAGGGTCGATTGATACGGGAAATAGCTACACTCGGTCGTGTTGATCGGAGGTATCTATCAGTGACCGTGAGTAGCGTGAGCGGGCGGCGGCGCCAGCCCAGCCTGTCCCAGCTGCGGGCCTTCGCCGCCGTGGCCGAGCATCTGCACTTCAGGGACGCGGCCGCCGCCATCGGGATGAGCCAGCCCGCCCTGTCGGGAGCGGTCTCGGCGCTGGAGGAGATCCTCGGCGTCACCCTCCTCGAGCGTACGACCCGCAAGGTGCTGCTCTCGCCCGCCGGCGAGCGTCTGGCCGTACGGGCGAAGGCGGTGCTGGACGAGGTCGGCGCGCTGATGGAGGAGGCGGAGGCCGTCCGGGCGCCCTTCACCGGGATGCTGCGGCTCGGGGTCATCCCGACGGTCGCCCCCTATCTGCTGCCCACCGTCCTGCGGCTCGTGCACGAGCGGTATCCCGATCTCGACCTCCAGGTGCACGAGGAGCAGACCGCCAACCTCATCGAGGGGCTGACCAGCGGGCGGCTCGACCTGCTGCTGCTCGCTGTCCCCCTCGGCGTCCCCGGTGTCGTCGAACTCCCGCTCTTCGACGAGGACTTCGTGCTCGTCACGCCCTTCGACCACTGGCTCGGCGGCCGCGAGGGCATCCCGCGCGAGGCGCTCAAGGAGCTCAACCTGCTCCTGCTCGACGAGGGGCACTGCCTGCGCGACCAGGCCCTCGACATCTGCCGGGAGGCCGGACGCGCGGACGCGCCGGTCACCACGACGGCCGCGGGACTGTCCACGCTCGTGCAGCTCGTGGCCGGCGGGCTCGGCTGCACCCTGCTCCCGCGCACCGCCCTCAAGGTCGAGACCACGCGCAGCAACCAGCTCCTCACCGGCTACTTCGCCGATCCCGCCCCGAGCCGTCGCATCGCCCTCGCCATGCGCGCCGGCGCCGCCCGGGGCGCCGAGTACCGGGAGTTCGCCGTGGCCCTGCGCGAGGCCCTGCGGCCGCTGTCCGTGCGGGTGCTCGACGATGGTGCCTGAGTTCGTCTCGTAATCGATCAAATGAGTGTCGAACAAAGCGTTTTGAATGGCGTGATGGTCCAACTTCCGTCAGCCGGGGACAGGTAGGAAAATCCCCGGCAGAAATATGCCGCTGAACTGATACACATACCTCCTCGGTGCGACGCGTCAGGCGTCTGTGCGAAATGCCGAAATGCCAAGGGGAGTGATGTCGGACGTTCGGGACTCCCTCGGCAGGGCCGGTTACGGCCGGCTCGCGCACGCGCTGACCGCGTGCGGGCAGGAGGGATTCACGGGGGACCTGCGGGTGCACGGCAGCCCCGGCGGCGCCTTCCAGCTACGGGGCGGACTCGTCGTCGCGGCGCACAGCCCCGGCGCGCCCGGGCCCGAGGCGCTCCTGCTGCGTTCCGACCGCATCGACGGCGACCAGTGGGCGGACCTGGTGCGCGAGTCCGGCGGGGCACGCTGGCCGGCCGCCGGTCTCATCGCGCACGGTTACGCGGGCGCCGCACAGCTGCGGGTGGTGTGCGCGATGGCGCTGCAGGACGCGACCTTCGCCGTCGTCGCGGGTCTGGTCGACGCCTGCGAGCGCGTCGTCGGCACCGAGGCGCACGCGCCGGTCGCCATCGGTGAGACGCCCGTCCGGCTGCTCCAGGAGGCCGTCCGCAGACTGGCCGCCCTGACCGCGCTGCCGCACCCCGTGCGCCCCGACCGGGAACGCCCCCTGCCGCTGGCCCCGCCGGACCACGGGCTCACCCCGCTGCAACAGGAGTTGCTCGCGCACGCCGACGGCCGCCGCACCTCCCGTGACCTGGCCTTCCGTACCGGGCGCGGGGTCTACACGGTCACGGTCGAGGTCGCGCGCATGCTCGGCGAGGGGCTCCTCGGCTGCGCCGGGACGCCCGCCGGGATCCCGG
>NZ_JADDRL010000208.1 GCF_021538895.1 Streptomyces olivochromogenes
GCCTGGGGCGGCTTCCGGCTCGGCCTGGAGGCGGGCGTGGGCGTGGGCTCGGGCGACGCGGTGCGCGACGGCGACGGGGCCGACGCGGGGACCACCGGCGCTTCGGCCGGGGGCTTTTCCTTCTTCGACGGCGCGGGGGAGGGCACCGTCGGCTGGACGGCCGGCGAGGACGGGGCCGGCTTGGCGACCTCCTTGGCGGGGTGGCCGTTGTTCGCCAGGGCGAGCGCCACCGCGGCGGCGGCCACCGCGACCACCCCGGCCGCGACGCCGGCCTTCACCGACGCGGCCACCCCCTCCGAGGCGGCCGCGCCAGCCGCACCCGCACCGCCGGACGAGCCGCCCGCCGCGGTGGCGGCGCCCGCGGCGCCCACCGAGGCGCCCGCGACGAGTCCCAGTGCCTTCGCGTACCCGGCGGCGCCGAACCAGCCGATGACCGCGACCGGCACGACGGCGGGGATGCTGCTCGCGACCTCCTCGATCTGGGCGGCCGCCAGCCGGCACTTGGCGCACTCCTCCAGGTGCCCCCGCAGACCCCGCTCGGCGCGGGTGCGCAGCCTGCGGCGGGCGTACGTGCCGAGCTGGTCGGCGTAGCGCGCGCACTCCTCGTCGCCCGCGAGGGCGGCGCTGACATGGGCCTGGAGGTAGGCCTGCTTGAGGCCCTCGCGGGCGCGACTGGCCAGCACGCGCGTGCCGTTGGCGTCCAGCCCGAACAGGACGGCCACCTGGCTCGGCGACTCGTCCTCCACCTCGGTGTGCCACAGCACGGCCTGCCAGCGCTCCGGCAGCGAGCGGAAGGCCCGCATCGCCATGGACTGCTCGGCCTCGTGCATCGCCCGGACCTCGGCGCCCAGGTCCAGCCCCGCTCCGAGGGAGCCGAGGGACGAGGTGCCCTCGGACGCCTCGGACCCGCGCGAGGCCTGCGTGGCGAACACCGCGAAGTCGTCGACGAGCTGCTCGCGCCGGGCGGACTTGGTCCAGTGCGCGGCGACGCGCCGCACGGAGGTGAGCAGGTAGGCGCGTACGGCGTGTTCGGGTCCGGCGCCGCCGCGCACCGCCTGGAGCATGCGGGCGAAGACCTCGGCGGTCAGGTCGTCGGCGGTGTGGCCGTCGCGGCAGCAGGTGCGGGCGTAGCGGCGCACCGCGTCCGCGTGCCGCCGGTACAGCTCCTCGTACGCCGAGTCGTCGCCCGCGCGCATGCGCTCGATCAGCGTGCCGTCGGCCGACGGCACGGTGCGCGGCGGCAGGACGCTGCTCTCGCGCTGGGCGGGGAGGATGCCCGCGGCCGGGTCGCCGGGTGCCGGCGGGCCGGCCGGCCCGCCCTGGTTCGGCACCTGTGGTGAGGTCAGGCCGCCGGCCTCCGGGTCACCCTCGCCGCGGGACTCGTCCCACCCGTCAACGCTCATCGCGGTAAGCCCCCGACGCCTGCCAGCCCGACCCGATCACCGGGTCAGAGTGCCACACCGGCTTTTTTTCAGGACCCCACAGTACGGGCCATCCACTCGACCGTGGGGGGCCTACCGCTCAGCAGTGCCAGCCGTCCCCCGGACGGGGAAGGATCAACGGGCCGACCCCGTCCGGGACTTGGCCTCGCTCACGCCGGCCGGGACCGCAGTCCCTCCAGCAGGATGTCCAGCAACCGCGCCGAGGCCGCCGCCTGGTGGGCCGCGTCCGGCAGCGACGGGGCCGCCGTGGCGATCACCAGCAGGACGTCGGACACCGACACGTCCGGCCGCAGCTCGCCCGCCGCACGGGCCCGGTCCACGAGCTGGCCCACCACGTCGAGCAGCGCCGCCGCACCCGCGTCGTCGACCGCGGCCGACGGCTCGTCGGACACCAGCCGCAGCTCACCGGCCGCCGGCTGTGTCCGCTGCTGCGGCACCCTCGGCTCCTCCGCGACGGAGTCCTCCTCGTCGGCGACTCCCACCCGCAGCACCTGCGGCGGCAGCAGCCGGCCGGCGCCCGAGGCCACCGACGTGCGCAGGAAGCGCGACAGCGCCGACCACGGCTCGTCCTCCTGACCGAGCGCCGCACGCGCCTGGTCGGTCAGCCGGGAGGTCTCCTCCTCGGCTATACGCCGGACCAGGACGTCCTTGCTCGGGAAGCGCCGGTACACCGTGCCGACGCCGACCCGCGCCCGGCGCGCCACGTCCTCCATCGGCGCGCCGTAACCCAGCTCGCCGAAGACCTCGCGCGCCGCACGCAACACGTGCTCCAGATTGCGCTGTGCGTCCACCCGCAGCGGCGTCGTACGCGAACTGTCCGCGCGTCCGTTGCTCGCCGCCGCGCTCACCGCCCCGCCACCAGGCGCGATGGCAGATGCGGAAGACCAATGCGTGTCCTGAATGTGCATAAGCGTTCCCCCGGTTAATGACGTCTCCCCCCGGAGACTCTCCCCGCCACTGAATCCGGAGTGCGCGGAACGGGTGCCGTTCCTTGACCGGGTCCGCCCGTCGCGGAACCGTTCGCCCACATCCCCTACACCCCGTCGACACACGAACATAGTTGAGAGGGAGTCAATTCAGAAGGGGCAGGTTCCGCACAGTGCGCCCCCCGATCGGAGTACGGAGCATATACGTCCCGATTGCGCACCCTCGCGCCCTCCTGTCCGCCCCCGCTGACCTGCCCCCTTTCGTCCCGGTCCGACCCCTCGGCCAACGGGCGTACAGCCGGTCGCCGGTCACACAAATTGCCGAGGCTGTGGACAAACAAGAGCGCCGGGTGCGTCATGGGATGGTGAAGGAACGTGCGCGCATTCTCGTTGTCGGTGGCGGCTACGTCGGGATGTACACCGCCCTGCGCCTTCAGCGGAAGCTGAAACACGAGCTCAAGCGGGGTGACGTCGAGATCACCGTGGTCACCCCGGACCCGTACATGACGTACCAGCCGTTCCTCCCCGAAGCGGCCGCCGGTTCGATTTCTCCTCGTCATGTCGTCGTACCGCTGCGCCGCGTCCTGCACCAGTGCCATGTCGTCATCGGCGAGGTGACGTCCATCGACCACGCCAAGCGGACCGCGGCCCTCACCACGCTCGCCACCCACGAGGAGGGCCAGGGCGGCGACCGCCTCGACTACGACGAACTCGTCCTCGCGCCCGGCTCGGTCGCGCGCACGCTCCCCATCCCCGGCCTCGCCGAGTACGCCATCGGCTTCAAGACCGTCGAGGAGGCCATCGGGCTGCGCAACCACGTCATCGAGCAGATGGACATCGCCTCCTCCACCCGCGACCCCGCGATCCGCGACGCGGCCCTGACCTTCGTCTTCGTCGGCGGCGGCTACGCCGGCGTCGAGGCGCTCGGCGAACTGGAGGACATGGCCCGCTACACCACGCGGTACTACCACAACCTCCAGCCCGAGGACATGAAGTGGATCCTCGTGGAGGCCACCGACCGCATCCTGCCCGAGGTCGGCGAGGAGATGGGCCGCTACACCCTCACCGAGCTGCGCCGCCGCAACATCCAGGTACTCCTCGACACCCGCCTCGAATCCTGCGCCGACCGCGTCGCCGTACTGAGCGACGGCCAACGCTTCCCGACCCGTACGGTCGTCTGGACCGCCGGCGTCAAACCGCACCCCCTCCTCGCCGCCACCGACCTGCCGCTGGACGCACGCGGACGCCTCACCTGCACGCCCCAGCTGACCGTCGACGGCGCCGAGCACGCGTGGGCCGCGGGCGACGCCGCCGCCGTCCCCGACGTCACCGCCGAGGAACCCGGCAGGCAGACCGCCCCCAACGCCCAGCACGCGCTGCGCCAGGCCAAGGTCCTCGGCGACAACCTCGCCCACACCCTGCGCGGCGAGCCCCTGGACACCTACGCGCACGCCTACGCCGGCTCGGTCGCCTCCCTGGGACTGCACAAAGGCGTCGCGCAGATCTACGGGCGCAAGCTGAAGGGCTACCCTGCCTGGTTCATGCACCGCCTCTACCACCTCAGCCGGGTGCCCACCTTCAACCGCAAGGCCCGCGTGCTCGCCGAATGGACGCTGTCCGGGCTCTTCAAGCGGGAGATCGTCTCCCTGGGTTCGCTCGAACATCCGCGAGCGGAGTTCGAACTCGCGGCCGGTGGAAAGCCTCATCACGACCCCTCGGACGACCCGAAGGGGTCGTCCTGACCGGACCGAGGAACTCCACGGGCCACCCCGGCGTCTGACGGATGTCGCCGCGGTCGGCCACACTGCCAGACTGCCCCACGACCTCGGACGGGTACCCCGCCCGTCCTCAGCACCCACGAGGCTTCTTCCCAAGTGAACTTCACGCGCTGGAGCGCCCGGCTCCCCGGAACGCAGCGCCGCGCCGCAGCGCGGACCGAGCACGCGGTCACCCCGGACCGGCGGGGGGAAGGCTCCGTGCCCGCGGCCCGCGCCGAACAACTGACCGACGAGGCATCGCCCGTACCCGCCGTCGACGAACTCCCCGCCCGCGAGGTCCTGGACCGCGTTCCGGCACTCGTCGCCCTCGTCCACGGCCCCGACCACCGCACCGCGTACGTCAACGACGCCTACGTCCTGGCCTTCGGCGCACGGCCGCTGGGCGAACCCGCCCGCGAAGCCCTCCCGGAACTCGCCGAACTGGGCCTGCTGCCCCTCCTCGACCAGGTCCTGCGCAGCGGCAAGCCCCGCACCCTCAAGTCCCGCAAGGCCCCCGACGGCCGCTCCTACACCTTCACCTGCACCCCCGTCGCCGAA
The DNA here is from genome assembly GCF_021538895.1 of Streptomyces olivochromogenes. Taxonomy (GTDB): domain Bacteria; phylum Actinomycetota; class Actinomycetes; order Streptomycetales; family Streptomycetaceae; genus Streptomyces; species Streptomyces olivochromogenes_A. Next base: position 4,684 of record NZ_JADDRL010000208.1, read on the forward strand.
GACGGCGGCGATGGCGCGGTGCTCGTCTTCGCCACCGACGTCACCGACCACGCCGAGGCCGCCGAACGCCTGCGCGCCAGCGAACGCCGCCAGCGCGAGACCGCGGTGACCCTGCAACGCTCACTGCTCCCGCAGGAACTCGAAGAACCGGACGACCTGCGCATCGCGGCGACCTACCAGCCCGGCGGCACGGAGGCCGCGGTCGGCGGCGACTGGTACGACGTGATCACCCTCGGCGGCGGCCGCACGGCCCTGGTCATCGGCGACGTGATGGGCAGAGGAGTACGGGCGGCCGCGGTCATGGGCCAGCTCCGCACGGCCGTCCGCGCGTACGCCCGCCTCGACCTGCCCCCGCACGAGGTGCTCCAGCTGCTCGACGGCCTCGCCACCGAGATCGACGCCAACCAGATCGCCACCTGCGTCTACGCCATCCACGACCCGAACGAGGGCCGCCTGGTGTACGCCTCCGCCGGCCACCTCCCGATCCTGGTCCGCGACGAGAGCGGCACGGTCCTGCGCGCCGACGAACCGACCGGACCCCCGCTCGGCACCGGCGGCTGGATCCACACCTCGGGCTCGATCCCCCTCGGCCCCGGCTCGACCGCCGTCCTCTACACGGACGGCCTCGTCGAACGCCGCGACGAGGACCTCGACGAGGGCATCGCGGCCCTGGAACACGCCCTGGCCGGAGCCTCGGGCACCCCGCAGGTCATCTGCGACCGCCTCGTCCGCTCCGCCGGCGTCACCGCCGACCACGACGACGACGTGGCGGTCCTGGTCCTCCAGCACCCCGCCCGCACCGGCCCCGACGGCGACCTCTTCCGCAACGCCGCCCTGGAACTCCTCGGCGGCGTGGAAGCGGCCCCACGCGCGCGTGCCTTCGCCTCCGGCGTGCTCACCAGCTGGCGCTTCCCGGCCGACCTGCACGACCTGGGCGTCCTGGCCACCAGCGAACTGGTCGCCAACTCCCTCCAGCACGGCACCCCGCCCATGCGCCTGCGGCTGCGCCGCACCGACCGCCGCCTGATCGTCGAGGTCACCGACGGCGACGACCACCTCCCGCGCCGCCGCAGGGCGGAGCCGGGCGACGAATCGGGCAGGGGTATCGCCATCGTCGCGACCATCGCCTCCAACTGGGGGTCGCGCAGGACGCCGGGAGGCGGAAAGGCGGTGTGGTGCGAGTTCGTACTGCCCTGCGAGTAGCTCGCGCCGCCGCGCGCGGGAAGCGCGTAGCGGCGCGAGAAGGGGTTACGCCTCCGCCGCCACCGGCTCCGTGGGCGCCTCGCCCCGGGCCACCACCCGGCTCCGCGCGGCCGACGACGGCTGGTCCTGGGCGGGCGTGAGCTGCCGCCCGAGCCGGAGCGCGAGCACCGTGATCCCCAGCGAGAAGAGCAGGAACGTCACGACGTACGGCCCGTGGAGCGAGGCGGCCATGGGCCCGCCCACCGCCGGCCCGACGGCCAGCGCGAGCTGCTTGACCAGGGCGAAGGCCGAGTTGTACTGCCCGGCCAGCCCGCTCGGCGCCAGATCGGCGACCAGCGGCGCCACGGTCGGCGACAGCATCGCCTCACCGAGCCCGAACAGCGCGTACGTCGACACGAACGCGGCCGTGGCCATCTCCTGGCTGCCGTGCCCGAGCCCCGCGTACCCGGCCACGATCCACGCTACGGCCCAGATGAGACCGACGGCCGCGATCACCCGGGACCGGCGACGCCGCTCGACGAACTTCAGCACCGCGAACTGCGCGACCACGATCATCAGCGTGTTGGCGGCCAGGGCCGTACCCAGCGCGGAGGTCGAGATTCCGGCGGCCTCCACTCCGTACGCGCTCAGGCCCGACTCGAACTGCCCGTAGCAGGCGAAGAACAGGACGAAGCCCAGCACCATCAGCTGCACCATGGCCCGGTTCCCGAGCAACTGCTTCCAGTTGCCCTTCGCCGAGCGCGCCGGCGCGTCCCCGAACCGGGGCGAGTGCGGCATCCGCACCGTCGACATCACCACGACCAGCAGCAGGAACATCGCCGCCTCGATCGCGAACAGCAGCGTGAAGGAGGAGACGCGGGTCGTGTCGACCAGATGCCCGCCGATGAGACCGCCGACCCCGAGACCCAGGTTCTGCAGGAAGAACTGCGTCGCGAACGCCCGCGACCGCGTATCCGCCGACGAGCAGTCCACGATCATCGTGGCCAGCGCCGGCTGCATCACGGCCTGCCCGGCCCCCAGCGCTGCCGCCGACAGCAGCACCGCCGCCGCGCTGCCCGCGAGCCCCAGGCTCAGCGCGCCCAGCGCGGCCGTGACCAGGGCGGCGAGCAGGACCGGCAGCGGGCCGCGCCGCACGATCGCCCGACCGGCGAACGGCAGCACGATGAGCGCGGCGACGGCGAAGACGGCGAGCACGAGTCCCGCCGTCATGGCCCCCAGCCCCCGCACCTGCGCCACATAGACGTACAGGTAGGGGACGGTGAAGCCGAGCCCGAACGCGCTGAGTGCGTTGCCCACGTGGATCCGGCGCATCGCTGCGCCCATCGCCCTGGTCACGTTCACCTCTCTCAGGTAGTCGGTCCGCTTAGTTGCGGACCCTCAGGTCTTAGAACCGAAGACTTCGAAGATAAATTTCGAAGCTAAACAGTACACACCGAAGAACTTCAACGCCAAGCGGCTCCATGCGATACTGGGGCCCATGGGTGACACCCCCGGCAGCACCGGCATCGGCAGCGAGCCGAGCCTCGAAGAGCAGATCGCCGCGTACCAGCGCGAGTTCCGGGACCTCGACCCCCAGGTCGAGAAGATCGTCTCGGCGCTGTCCCGGCTGAACCGTCGGATGAACGTCGCCTACGGCCGTCAGACCTCCGCCCTCGGCATCAGCAACGCCGAGTGGGAGGTCCTCAAGGCGCTGGTCCTCTCCGGCGCCCCCTACCGGATGGGCCCCAGCGAGCTCGCCAAGCGCCTCGGCCTCACGCCGGCCGCGATGACCCACCGCATCGACCGGATGGTGGCGGAGGGTCTCGTCACCCGGGAGCGGGACGAGTCCAACCGCGTTCGGGTGATCGTGGAGCTCACCACCGAGGGCCGCGAGAAGTGGCTGGAGGCCATGCGGCTCGCCTCGGTCTTCGAGGAGGACCTCCTCCAGGACCTGTCCGCGGAGGAGCGCACGGTCCTCGGCGAGGCCCTCACCCGCCTCCTGCGCCGGGTGGAACACGCCCAGCCGGACGCCGGCGGACGCCTCACCGACCTGGACTGACTCCGCGAAGAAAAGATCTTGACAGGGGTGGTTGACAGCCCCCTGTCGCATCCGTAGAGTTCTTCGGGTTGCCACGGGGCCGTAACGGTTCCCCGGCAACACCTCCGCCGCAGCAGCGGCAAACCAAACCACCAGCACGATCGCCCAGCAGGGTTGTTTTCGGCGTGCCCGAATTCAATCCGATTTTGGGACTCGGTGGCGCCCGTTCGAGTCGCAAGACCCGATTGGGAATCGCCGAGAGAATCCGCTAGGGTTTGAGACGTCGGAACGGCCCAA
>NZ_JADDRL010000209.1 GCF_021538895.1 Streptomyces olivochromogenes
GCTTGGGGAAGCGTGCGGCTATGGGGAAGCGTGCAGCTACAGGCCGGCGGAGGGCATCGACGCGATTGAGGTCCCCCTGTTCGAGCGAAGCCAAGAACTCGGGGAATCGGCGACCAACGACAACGCCCGGGAGAGATCCCCCTGGAACGCGCCGCGCCCGGAACTTTCAGAATCAGCCGAAGGCCCGCCGAAACTCCCGAAGCCGACGCGGCCGAACCCGAACGGGTCCACGATTCCACGGTTGCACGCATCGACGCATCGACGAATCAAGCGCCGGACCGACCAGCACGCTCGGCTGAGCGCTCGGCCGAACGCTCAGCGTCGCCGCCAGAAGCCCGAAGAACACCCCCGAGGGCCACACCGCCACCCCCGCCCTCCGCATCCTCTGCACCTACCACCTCGACCAACTCACTCCCCTCCCCCGCCTTCCCTCGTTCGATCAAGTCACGGACGAGGCGAACGAGTTCGGCGGGCTCGAAGGGCTTGGCAAGGAAGGCGTCGACGCCGGCGTCGAGACCGCTCTCGACCTCGTGCTGCGTACAGGCGCTGACGATGGCAAGGGGAAGGTGGCGGGTCAGAGGATCGGCGCGCAGGCGAGCGGCGGTCCGGAGCCCGTCCAACCGGGGCATGACGACGTCCAGCGTCACGACATCGGGCCGCACCTCATGCACCACATCCAGACACTCGGCACCATCGGCCGCGGTCACGACCTCAAGACCCTCCAGCTCAAGGTTGACCCTGATCAGCTGCCGGATGACCTTGTTGTCGTCTACAACAAGCACCCGACCCGACGCGCCCGGCACAAGTCGAGAGTAGGTCCGGACCGGCCACCGCGTCCGGGTTTTGCCCACTTCCACCCCCTGCGAGCGACCCACTCCCACCCCACCTCCGAAACCCGTTCCTGATCACCCCGAAGGAGCTGGTAGTGTTCTACCCGTCGCCGCGAGCAAACAGCTCCAACCGACACGCCCCCGTAGCTCAGGGGATAGAGCAACGGCCTCCGGAGCCGTGTGCGCAGGTTCGAATCCTGCCGGGGGCACCCTGCATGAGGTGCCCAAAGACCCCGCCACCAGCGAGAACGCTGAGGACGGGGTCTTCGCGTATGTGCAGCCATATGCAGCGCTGAGCGGCCCTAGGACAGGGTCTGTGGACTATTTGTGGACAGGATCTTGGAGCGTCTGCCCAGGTCAAAGCAGCTACCTCCGAGCGGACACAGCCCGGCGTGCCAGTCCCACTCCAGATCCACTGCGTCGAATACGCTGCGAAGGCGTTCAACCTGACGTCATGGCGTAGCCGCCGGATGCAGGAAGAGGTGTGGCATGAGGTCCCCGGGCGTGCACCTGCGGGAGATCACCGACGACAACCGGGATGCCGTTCGTGCCCTCCGCGTCCGACGTGACCAGAAGCAGTTCGTCGCCTCCGTGTCCAAGTCGCTCAAGCAGGCGGCAAAGAAGCCGGAGGCCAATCCCTGGTACCGCGCCGTGTACCGCGGCGACGAGCCGGTCGGCTTCGTGATGCTGTCGTGGAAGCCGCCGGCTGGTCCTTACAAAGGGCGGCACTTCATCTGGCGCCTCCTCGTCGACAAGCGGCACCAGAGGCGAGGGATCGGCCGCGAGACGCTCACACAGATCGCCGCCCTGGTTCGCGCGGACGGCGCCACCGAGCTGCTGACCAGCTACGATCCCGGCGACGGCGAACCGTGGCCCTTCTACCAGAAGTTCGGGTTCGAGCCTACGGGCGAGATCGACGACGGCGAGATCGTTCTGAGGCTGGTCTTCCCCGCTCGGTGAGCTCATACGGGTAGCGGCGGACGGTTTTGGCCTCCGTTGGTCAGATGACGAAGAAGCCGCTGGACTCCTGGAAATCGATGCCCCTCAGCCTTCATGTCTGCCTCAAGCGGCCGTTACCCCGCATCCGGCCATTCCTCCGGAGGCTCTGGCGGCTCCGGGTCAGCCTGCCGCTCCACTCGCCGCCCGTTCTCCGCTCGCAGCGTCGTCAACCACGGCCAGAGATCCGGCTTCGGTTGCGCCGAGCAGGCCAGCCGATGCTCGATACGGCACCGTTGAAACGGATCCGGCGGACACACTCCGTAGACGGTTACCCGACCGTCGGAGAGCTCGATCCAGCGATGCTCCGCCGGCACCGTATGGGCCAGCGGATTCATGTCCGGCTCAAGCAACACCCAGTCCTGCTCCAGCGTCGCCACGCGATCCGCCGGCAGGCCGCAGTACAGGCAGCGCGACTGCCCACCTCCCAGCCTGCGCGGCCCCTCTTCTAAAACCCCCATATCGTGAGGGTCGGCAGCCCGACGGCGTATGCGTAGACCGCGAACTGGACGGGACGCCTGCGGCAGTCGTCCATCCATGAAATGGGACGCGACCCGGCAGGTGCAACTAGCAACCAACGGCCGAAGGCACACGGCCGAGACACGACGAAGCCCCCGGCCCATGCAGGCTGGGGGCTAACGCCTATGTGCGAGATCACTCGTATTCGCGCAACAACTCTTCGATCTTGCGGTTGGCAATCTCCTGGCGTCCATCGAGGCATTTGGCATAGCGGCCCAGCAGGACCTCAACACTGTTGCCCGCACGTTCGGCGACCTCGGTCGGGTCCACCCCGGAGTTAAGCCAGGTCGACAGGGCCGAGTGTCGGAGGTCGTACGGCCGGGCGGCGAGCGGAGAGGCGACCGCGGCCGGCGGGAGCGCCAGCGCCCGAGCCTCCTGCCACACGCGGTAGTAGGTCGAGGAGCCGACCACTCCCCCACGTTCGTTCGTGAACAGTCGCCCGTCCTCCGCGCTGCCGAACGTGTCGAGGTGCTGCCGAAGGATGGCGACGAGCTGGGGCGGGATGGGCACGAGCCGCACCTCTTCGGCTGGCCGGTTCTTCAGGCCGCGGTCATCGTGGGTCTCACCGGAGTCCGTCCACTGCTTGCCGACACTAGGGCGCGTGCGGTTCAGCAGGGCTGTCCCCCAGCCGGTCTCCGGCAGCTTCAGGTCTGCTTTGGTGAGGCCGACTGCCTCAGCCGGGCGTAAGGCGCCGTAGTACATGCAGGCGAACAAGCCGACGAGTCGACGACCACGCGCCCGGCCGTATCCGCCGATGTACGAGACCGCGGTCAACAGGGACCGAGCCTGCTCCGGATTGGCGACTACGCGGGGATCCACCTCACCGGCTACCTTCGGCTTCTTCCATCGAATGGCAGTGATCGGGTTCTCCCTGAACTCCCCAAGATCCACGGCGTAGTGCAGTGCATTGACGAGCGTCCGACGCTTACGCCGAACCGTCTCCGCAGCCGCCGCCGTCCCGTCGAGCTTCAGCTTGAGCGAGTCCAGGATCGCCCGACCGATAGCAGCGTCGCCAAGGTCGGACAGAGGGCGCGAAGCCTTTGCGACCCAATGCAAGGCGTTCGCGATCTCGGTCGGCAATTCGCGATCATCAGGACCAGGCAGGACAAAGGCCCAATTACGCAGCGCCTTCCTGAGCAGATCATCGGACGGCCTTCCCGGGCGGTCGTCGAGAAGAGCCATGGTTACGGCGGTCAGCGACTCATTGATCCCGTTGCGCGTGTTCGGCGCCGCGTGCGGCCACTTCATGGCGAGGTACTTCAGAGCGAAGGCGTACCAGGTGGCCGACGGGGCCTTTTCGATCATCGAGTCGGGCAGCCCGGTGACCGTGTCGAACTCTTCGCCGTCCCGGGCAGCGCGGAGAAGCTTGGCGCGGTAGTGGTCCGCAAGCCCCTTGGTGCGAAACTGATCGGAGAACACGTTGCCAGCAACGGTCCATCTGACGTCATAGGACGACTTCTTGGTGTTCCTCTTTCGAACGCCCCAGACCTTCACGTCGAGAGACCTCATGCGGTGGCCCTCGCTCGGGCGTTCAGCCATGCGTTGAAGTCACTGCGCCACACGCGCCATTCGCCGTTGGGCAGCTTGAAGGCATCCGGTGCCTGCCCAAGCTCCTGCCAGCGGTAGAAGGTCCGACGTGAGATGCCCTTGAGTTCGGTACAGACCTCCAGCACAGTCATCAACTCGTCTTTCACGTCAACGCTCCTTCCTGACGAGTTGCTCTTGTAGGGCTTCGCGGGCGGTTTCGCGGTTGAGCTGGAGGTCGCGGGCGATGGTCGCGGCGAGGGCCGATTCGCCGGGGGTGTGGCCATGGCCGGCGTACTGCCAGTCGGCAAGAACGAGGACTGTGTCCGGCTCGCGATCGTCCAGGCCGAGCGCTTCGCGTTCCTGGGCGGCCCGGTAGTCGGCCCGTACCTGCCGGAGGGCGCCAAGAGTGGTGGAATAGCGACGGGACTTCGAAGAGAAGTGGCCGCGGAAGCCAAGCATGTGCGCCCAGGCCCACAGCCGCCGGTCCGGGTACAGCGTGTCGAGGTCCCAGCATGCGGTGATCAGGCGGCGAGCGTGGTCGGGAACGCCGTGGCGGTCGAGTTCGGCGAGTTCACCGATGCGGCGGTCGAGCGTGCCTGTGTTCTCGGCGGCTTTGGTGGCGTACTTGGCAACGTAGGAGGCCACGGCCTGTTCGGTGAGGTCGGAGCCGTCACCAAAGGCCTTCACGGGACGGATGTCGAGTTCTCGGCCCCAGCGGAGCGTGCGGGCAGGTTGGTCGCCGATCGCAGGGATGCGCAGACTGGTGTACGAGTGCCTCACGGCGGCCCGGATGGCATCAGTGAGCAGGTCGACGCTCGCCCAGAAGGGCGGTGCCGAGTCGGCTCCATCGGGTCCGTCGAGGCGGACCACGGCGTGGAAGTGGATGGCGCCGCGTTTCTGGAATTCGGCGACCTTGCCGTAGGAGACCCGGCAGGCTTCGGAGAGGTCGCGCTGGGTGAGGCCGGCGCGCTTGGCGATCTCGCGGCGGAGCCGGTTGGTGAAGCGCTGCCATAAGTCGCCGGCGTGGTTGTTGAACAGCACCGCACCGGCGTAGTCGTAAGCGTCCGGATCAAGGGCGGTGCCAAGGACGGGATCGTCCTCGCGGTGGCGACGGCCGCAGCCACAGTGTCCGTGGTCGGGGCGGTTGTGGACCGGGCCGAACGAGGGTGCGGTGAGGGTGGCAAAGACGCGGGGGTGATCCCGGACGGCGACGGGGATGTCCCGGCGGTCGTCCCCGGCGAGCCCGGCGCGGATGAGGTGGTAGGTGTCGCCGGCGTAGATGTAGGCGCAGGAGGGGCAGCGGGAGGCGCGGCGGTTGCCACAGGCGATGCGCAGCCGGCCGCCCGGTTCTCCATGGCTGGTGTAGCGGTGGAGGGTCTCGCCGGTGGTCTTGTCGACGCGGACCGTCCAGCCGCGCAGGTGGATGGGGTCGGCGCAGCCGCCGGTGCGGTGGATCTGATGTTGCCAGCGGTCGAAGTCGGGAGCGGAGGCCACCCGCAGCAGGTCGCCGAGGGTGGTCGGATCGAGGCCGGTCAGGGTAGCGGTGTCGGTCATACGAGCACCTCCTGACGGGCGGTCAGGAAGGCGGTGCCGATCCAGCGGGTGTAGGCGGGCGGGATCGCCTCGGTCAGCTCTTCATGGACGTGGGTCCAGGTGATGCCCATGGCCTGCTGCATCTCGGAGATGGTGGCCTTGCCGCCGCCTTCCCCGTACGCCGCCAGGTAGGGGCCATCGCGGTAGATGCCGTGACGCCAGCCGCGCACGTAGCCGCGATGCTTGGGGTGGACCGGCCGTGACGTGGCCCAGCGGCCGAGTTCGAAGTTGCGGTGCCGCAGCACGCCGAGGCCGAACATCTCGCCGCACAGGGTGAGGTCCTTGCGAATCTTCGCCTTGCCGTTGGGCTGCTCGATCACATACGGCAGGCTGGTTCGATCGAGCAGGACGCGGGTGGGGGCCACCAGGTCTTCATGGGTGCCGCCCCAGCCCTGGGACCGGTTGGTACCCACGGTGAGAGCGCAGCCGGCCTGGCAGGGCGGGGAGGCGTGCACGAGGGTGTAGCGCTCGATGTCGCCGGTGTCGATCAGGTGGGCGAGGTACTCCAGCGCGTCGCCGCGGTTGTACGGGAAGGGGTAGCGAGGGCGGTCGGCGATGTCGCAGCCATCCACGGCGTAGCCCGCCAGGTGGTAGCCCCAGCCAGCCCCGCCGGAGCAGGAGAACAGGTCCAGTACGCGCGGGCCGAGGTCAGGCATGGGCCGCCTCCCGCACCAGGTCGAGGAGGTCGGGGGCGGGGGTCCACAGGCCGCTGGCACCGGACCAGGACACGGGGCGGTGGAGGCGACGGACGTCGGTGAGGTGCCAGTGCCACTGCCCGCGGGCAGACCACAGGGTGCACATGCCGTCGTCTTCGTGGCAGTCGTCCAGGCGGGCCCAGCCGAGGACGGCGCCGGCCGGCTGCGGGCGGTGCAGGAAGGGGCGGGCCATGACCGCGTACCTGGCGGCGGGGTCGATCGTGACGCCGGAGTGGATGAGCAGCCAGCCGCGGTAGTCGGTGGCCCAGCGCCGGTTTTCGATCCGCTTGGTTCCGTACGCAATGGCGGACGCCCACGGCTGCCACACGGTCAGGGCGCGCACCTCAACGGGTTTGGGGTGGGTCATTCGGCCACCCCCGCCGTGTCGTCGTCCAGGGCATCCAGCAAGCCGGCTGCCTCGGTGGCTGCCGCGGCGAGATTGCGCAGGGCCTCGGAGGCGCCAGGGGTGGCGAGCAGTGCGATCTCGACGAAGTCGCCCTCGATGCGGAGGCTGACGAAGGGGTAGGCACGGTCCGCGAAGGGGGTGACGCGGTAGCGGGTGTCCGGCTCGATGTGGGCCGAGGTGGTCAGAGTCTTCACGCGGCCACCTCGACATCTGCCATGGTCAGGCGCGGGCGGAGGGGCACGGTGCCGGCGCCGTGGCAAGTGCCGCAGTCGACGTGGAGCAGGACGCGGGTGCCGTCGCGGTGGCGGGTGCCGGCCGGTATGGCGGCGGTGGCGAAGCCGTCGCAGTTCGGGCAGATCCGCGCGCTTGTGATCGTGGCCGGGTTGGGGCCGGGCATGATGGAGGTTCCTTCCCGTTCTTGTGGATCGGAGAGGGGCACGGCGCCCGGGCGGCGGAGACTTGGCGGTTTCAGGGCCGCCCGGGGGCCGGTCAGCGTCGCTTCGCGTCGGAGGCGACCAGGGAGCGCAGGACGACGGCGCACACGGCGACCGAGGCGCCGGTGATGGCGACCGCGAGGAGCATGGAGACCAGGACGGCGCCGACGACCAGGACCACGAACGTGCCGCCGCCGACGAGGGCGATCGCGGTGCTCGGGGTGAGCTGGATCGTGGGCCGGGTCGGCGCCGGCGCGACCGGGGCGGGCGGCGGGGTCTGAGCGGCCGGGATGGTGGTGGTCGGCGCGACCACGGCGGGCGGGGTGGCCTGCCCGGTCGGTGTGGGCATGGTCGGGATCTTCGGGCGGAACATGGATCAACTCCCGTCTGCAGTCGATTACTTGACGAATGGGTCGATGGCCGGGGCAAGAAGGCTGTTGGCGAGGATGTAGCCGCCGATCAGCAGGACGATCACGAGCCAGAGCGGTGGGCGAGCGAGCTTGACGCCGGCCACGGCGATGCAGGCGATGAAGAACCACAGCGGCACGGACACGGTGTGAGTCCCTTCAGCTAGTGCTTGGTCTTAATCCGGCAGCGGTGGCCCTTGGCCGCCACGCACACGGCGCCGTAGCTGGTGTATTCGGACGACCAGCCGCACTGATCGGCGGTGCAGGAAGCGACGTAGCCCTTCTCGCTGTTCTTCGTGAGGGCGCGGCCGATCTCGACGGGGCCGTAGCGGACGAGGCGTTCGAAGAGGAAGAACCGGTGTCCCATCAGTCGATGTCCTTTCTGATCAGGTGAGTTGGGCGGCGATGGCGGCTGCCATTGGCGCAGGGACGCCGAGGCGGGCGCGCAGCGTGTCGGGGTCGATCTCGTTGCCGGTGCGGGCGCGGTGGTCGTCGGCGACCTTGCGGGCGTGGGCGACCAACGCGGGTGGCACTGGCATGGCCGGGGCGGGCTCGGCGGGGGCCGGGTCGGCGGCAGGCAGGGCCGGAATGCCGTCGACGGGAGGAACCGCGGCCGGCTCCGACTCAGGTGTCGGGGCGGCTGCACGTTCGACGTCCAGGGCGGAGGCCGTCGGCGCCGCCGGGTCGGTGGGCGGTTCGGCGGCGTGGACGAGCAGGGTGCCGCCG
>NZ_JADDRL010000021.1 GCF_021538895.1 Streptomyces olivochromogenes
GACTCCCGCCGCGCGTCCTGCGTGCGTACGGGGGGTGCGGCGGGGGAGTTGTCCCGGCCGCCGTACAGCTCCGCCGCCGTGGCCACGACGCGCAGGCAGGCCGGGCCGTCCAGGGCGGTGTGGTTGACGGTGAGGATCAGCACGGTGCCGTCGCCCTCGGGCACGGCATCCAGGCGGATCGGCGGGGCGGAGGAGAGCGGGGGAGCGCAGTCCAGGGCGCGCTGCCGGGCCCGCCCCCGGGCGTCCGGTTCCGGCGGCGGGAAACGGATCACCTCCACGTCCGGCTCCGCCGTCAGCTCCCACTCGTACCGGGCCCGGTACCAGGGCCGGGGAGCCTCCCGCATCAGGCTGCGCGGATGGCGGCGCAGCGCCTCCCCGAAGGCCGTGCGCAGCCGCGCGGGATCCAGTCGGCCGGGCAGGTGGAGCTCGATGTGCACGGTCTCCGGTTCCGCGTCCTGAAGACAGTGCCGGGCGACCTCGTCGACGACCGGGAACGGGACCCGGGACGGGGGCCGTGCCGGACCGTCCGGCCGGTGCTGGAGCGCGGTCATGCGGGGGCACCTCCGTCGGGGTGTCCGGGTCCACGGGCGGAGACGGTCGGTCCGGCGGCGCCCGGCGGGGACTTCTCCTCCGGTGCGGCGGAGGCGGGCCCCGGCGCGGGCGCGCCCAGGGGACTGGAGCCGCGTATCCGCCGCGGCAGCGGCGCCGTCGGCGCCTCCGAGTCGTCGGGCGTGCCATCCCCGCCCGGTGGCGGGACCTCCCGGACGCTTACCAGCCCGGCGAACAGCCCGATCAGCGCGAGCAGTTGGGCCGGATGGCCGAAGGAGCCGTGACCGGCGGCCACCGGTTCCCCGGCACCGGTCGCCGCCGCGATCCCGGCTCCGGCGAGCGCCACGAGGGCGAGCGGCACCAGCAGCGCGTGCCGTCGGCGGGCGAGCAGTGCCAGGGCCGGCACCAGCAGGGCGAACCAGCCCGCGATCACCACGGCGACCAGCGTCAGCGCCACCGTGCCCAGCCACACGCCGGGCGGCGCGGGCACCGGCTGCGGCTCGTCCGGATTGGGCGCGCGGCGCCGCCACAACACCAGGCCCACCAGGGCCGCGAGCCCCACCGCGCCGCCGATCAGGCCGCCCTCGTAGGTCGTCGCCGGTCCGTACGACAGCTTGACCGTGCCGCCCGCCCCGGCCGGGACACGCCAGCCCTGCTGCCAGCCGTCGAGCCGGAGGGGGGTCAGCTCCTTGCCGTTCAGGGTGGCCCGCCAGCCGTCGTTGTAGTTCTCGTACGTCGTCAGGTACGTGGCCGCGCCCGAGCCGACGGTCACCTCGCGGCGGTCGCCCAGCCAGTCCCGTATCCGCAGCTCACGCCCCGGACCGGCGGCCTCGTTCACCGCCCCGCGGGTCAGCGTCACGTCCGTCAGAACCAGGGGACCGGTGTCCCCCGCCTCGACCCGGTGCGTGCCCGCGGTCAGCTCCAACGCCGCGTCCTCGCTGCCTTCCTGGCAGGGCGTCACCGCCACGCGCCGGCGCTCCACCAGGTCCCGTACGGTCCCCTTCACGCTCGTCGGGTACAGCTCGCCGTCCACCGCCAGCACCGGGCCCTGGCCGCACGGCAGGGAGAACGTCCGGGTGGGGGCCGGCTGCCGGGTGCGATAGCCGTCGAGCGCCGGGAGGTACGCCTCGGTGAGTCCGACGGGGAGTTGCAGGTCCTCGTCGGCGACGGGGTTGTGCAGGGTCAGCGGCGCCGTCTTCGTGATCGTGATGTCGAGCCGGTCCGTGGTGATCGGGTCGAAGCGGACCATGCCGTTCTCGTCGACGCCCGCGGTCGTCGCACCGTCCGGGGAGCTGATGTCCACCTCGGTCGGACGGGTCGACAGGCCGCCCGCGGGGACCAGCACGAGCTCGCCCACGGGCTGCTTGCCCTTCCAGCTCAGATGGATCGTGGGACGGTCGCCCGCGATCCACGCCGTCGTCAGGTCGCCGTCGGTGAGATTGCGCGCGGACAGGCCCGCGCCCAGGGCCGCGGTGGAGTCCGCGGTCGCCGTGATCCGGTTCTTCTGGTCCGGCGCAACCCGGTACAGCAGTTTGTCGAGCGCCTCGCCCGGCACCGGCACCGCGCTCGCCGCCACCTGGTACGACCCCGCCGTCCCCGTGGCGAAGGCGCGGTGCAGCCCCACCTCGGTGCCGGTCGCCGACAGCCCGGTCGGGTCGGCCGCGCGGTGCAGGGAGACGACCTCGGCCGCCGCGTCGGAGCCGTCGGCGTCGGTGGGCAGCCGCAGCATGCGGGTCACCCGCACGTCAGGCAGGGCGATCTCGGAGAAGCCCGCGCCGGTGAGGCCGGAGCGCCGGGCCACCGAGTCGACGATCGTCAGCTTCATCCAACGCGTCGTGCCCGCCGGGGCCTTGACGGTCTGCGTCATGCCGTCGGGCCGCAGGAAGCTGCTCACCGAGCCCTTCTCCGTCGTCACCCGCACCCGGGTCGCGGCGGCCCGCACGCTCTGCTGCGGCAACGGCGTCACCTTCACGGACGACGGCATGTCGTACGGCCCGTCGAAGCCGACGCGCAGCCACTGCCCCTTCGCCGAGCCGGGCGCGCCCTCCGCCCACGCGGTGGCCGGGTCGCCGTCGAAGGCGTTCACCGGGTCGTACTGCGGGAGGTGGAAGAGCCAGTTGCCGTACGACGAGGCCGTCACCGAGCGGGCGCCGCGCAGTTGGGCCACGGTCTGGTGGCGGATGCCGTCGGTGGGCAGGATCTGGCGCGGCTTGTCGCCCGCGTCCTGCACGGCGTCGGGCGCGTTGCGCTCGTCGCGGGTGTACGTGTACGAGGTGTTGGCGTCGACCAGCCCGAACCGGGTGTCCGCCCGCCGCAGTCCGTCGCCGACCAGTTGGAGGCCGGGCGAGCCGACCCCCGGGTGGTTGTCGCCGGTGAGCACGGTAGCCCGGTCGCGCAGCCGCGCGGCGAGCGGCAGCAGTGCCTCGGGGCCGCCGGAGACGACGGCCGTGTCCGCGGCCGACAGCAGCCGGGCCTGGCCGGGCCGCGGCACGTCCTGGTCCACCGGCTCGTAGATCTCCACCGCCCGCTGCCTCGGGTACAGCCCCTCCACCTGGAGCGGGGTGCCGTGGGCGATCCGGCCGCCGGTCATCACCGGCCCGTAGCCGGTCACCCGCTGGTACCCGGACTGCTCCAGGGTGCGCTTGACGGTCGTGGTCGGGACGTAGCCGATCTGGTCGGGGTCCAGGTCGTTGCGGACGACGACGTAGTGGATCCCGGCGCGGCTCAAGTAGTCGGCCAGGCCGGGGACTTCGCCACCGCTCAGCAGCGCCTGCTCGACCGCGTCCATCGCCCGCCGGTTGCCCGGGGTGCCGAAGGGCACGAAGTCCCGCTGCGCCCAGCGGCTGTCGGCCAGCACGTCCAGGGGGTGGTCGACGGGGGAGCCCCAGGTGTAGAGGCCGTGCGCGGTGGCCGGGACGACCAGGGCGCGGGAGTCGGGGGAGTACTTCTTCAGCCAGTCGGCCGTGGTCTGCCAGTACTTGGGCAGCTGCTGGAACGAACCGGGATTCAGGATCGACCCGTTGAGGTACGGCCACAGCAGCCCCGGCAGCACGAGGACCGCCGCGACCAGCGGGGCGAAGCGACGCCCGCGCACCGGGCGGGCGCCGCGCGGCTCGGCGGCCACGCCCACCAGATGGGCCAGCCCGAGCACGAGCGCCAGCGCCATGCCCGCCTGGAACTTGTAGATGTTGCGGAACGGCACCAGCGGGCCGTTCAGCCAGTCCTGCGCGACCCCGTGGAAGGGCGCCCCGAACGCGCCGCCGTACCCGGCGAGCGTGATCAGCACGGTGGTGAGCACCGTCAGCACCAGCCAGCGCCGCTCCGGCAGGTCGCGCCGGGCCAGCCCGGCCAGCCCGAGCCCGGCGGCGAGCGCCGAGCAGACGATCACCACGACCGCGGAGGCCACGCTCCAGCCCGCGGGCAGCCAGGCCTCGCCGAGATGCAGATAGGCGACCCAGTTCCCGCCGCCGCGCAGCGCCTCCGTGGCCGACATGGTCGCCGTCGTCGTCTGCGAAGTCTCCACGTAGGGAAGGAAGTTCTCCCCGTACACGCCGAGCAGCAGCAGCGGGATCCACCACCAGGCCGTCGCCACGAGCACTCCGGGCACCCACCAGGAGATCAGCTTGCGCTGCCGCGGTCCGGGCGGGCGGGAGAGCAGGTACAGCCCGGCCGGCAGCAGGGAGGCCAGGGTCGCGGCCGCATTGACGCCGCCCATGAACGGCACGACCAGTGCCGAGCGCAGGGCCGCGACCCGGGCGGTGTACCGCTCGTCGGCCAGCGGCAGCAGCACCCACGGCAGGAAGGCGCCGGGCAGCGCGGCCGCCGAGGTGGAGCCGACCACCACGGTGAACACCGGCCACAGCGCATAGGCCACCGCCCCGAGCAGCCGGGACGCGGGGGTTCCGACGCGCAGCCGCTCGGCCAGCCGCAGCGCACCCCAGAACGCCACCGACACGATCAGCGACAGCCACAGCCGCTCCACGAGCCACACCGGCAGGGACACCGCGTGGCACAGCCAGTGGAACGGCAGCATCGGCCACAGATAGCCGGCGTACTGGTCCTGGATCCCGCCGAAGGATCCCTGGTCGTGCCACAACTGGCCGAGATCCGAGAGGAATCGGCCCGGGTCGACGGTGACGCCCAGCTTGGTGTCGAACGTCTGCCGACCCGGGCGCACCGCGAGGAACAGCACGAACAGCACGGCCCAGAACCCCAGCAGCCAGCGCCGCGACCGCGGGCCCTCCGGCGGGCCCGAGCCGGCCGTGGTGGTGGGGACGGCTGCCGGGGGAGGGGCCTGGACCGTGGTGGTCATGCGGGACACCGCCGGAGGACGAGGAGGAGGTTCCAGGTGGCCAGCTCGCGGATGCCGGGCGCCTTCACCACGGCTTCCGCGAGGAACGGCCAGTAGCGGGAGCGGGCCGAGACGACCGTGACGTCGTCCCGGGCGCGCACCTGCCGCAGGGTGGCTCCGATGTGCACGGCGAACAGGTTCTCGCCCAGGGTGTGCTTCGCCGGCCGTCCGGTACGACGGCGGTAGCGGGCGCGGGCCCGGTCGGCGCCGAGATAGTGCCAGGGCGCCCACTCGTGACCGCCCCACGGGGACAGCCAGTTGGTGAACGACACGTAGATCAGGCCGCCCGGCCGGGTCACCCGCACCAGCTCGCTGAGGAACGTCCGCGGATCCGCCACGTGTTCCAGGACGTTGGACGAGAACGTCACGTCGGCGACCCCGTCGGCCAGCGGCAGCAGATAGCCGTCGGCGATCACCGTCCCGTCGGGCGGCTTCTCACCCAGCTCGGTCACGTCCGGCTCGAACAAGTAGGCCTGTGCGCCCCGGCGCCGGAACTCCTCGGTGAAGTACCCGCCGCCCCCACCGACGTCCACGACGATCCGCCCGACCACCGGCCCGTCGTAGCCCTCGACCTGGTCGACGGCGTCCCGCGCGAGCAGGCAGTAGCAGGCCTCGGGGTCGTCCTGCTCATGCCGGAAGGCACGGAAGAGAGCCAGCGAGCGCCGAAGGGAGGGATCCTTCAAACCCCGGTGCCCCGTAGCGCCCCCATAGGGGCGCGGGGAACTGCGCGACCAGCCAAAACGAACCGGCAGTCGCGCCACGCCCTTACCGACACGGCGCATAGGCGTCACCGCCCCCAACCCCGCACCGCCTCGGCGGCAACCGCACGGAACTGTCTCACGGTGCCGTCCCAGCGATAGCGCGCCGCACGATCGCGGGCAGCCTTGCCCAGAACCTCCCGCCGACGCGCGGACAGCGCCACCGTGCACCAGGCCGCCGCGAACGACGACTCGCCGCGCGCGAGCACGCCGGTCTCGCCGTCCACCACGGAGTCCCTGAGGCCCGGCACGTCGAAGGCGATCGTCGGCGTCTTACGCGCCGCCGCCTCCGTGACCACCAGACCCCAGCCCTCCAACGCCGACGGGTGCAGCAGCAGCCAGGCCTCGCACAGCAGCCGGTGCTTCTCGGCCTCGGTGACATGGCCGGTGAACTCCACGCCGGGACCGGCCAGTCGCTCAAGGCGTCCGCGCTCGGGCCCGTCGCCGACGATCACGAGACGGCCGCCGGTGACCGGCCGTACCCGCTCCCACAGCCGCAGGAGCAGATCGATCCGCTTGTACTCGACCAGCCGCCCCACCGCCACGAACAGCGGCTCGGGCGAGCGGTCCGCGCTCGGGCCCGGCTCCTCCACGCCGTTGTGTACGACCCGGATGCGGTCCCGCTCCACACCGATCGCGCGCAGCGCGTGGGCCGTCGAGGGGGAGACGGCGACCAGCAGGCTCCGGTGCTGGGCGCCGGTCAGCGCCCACCGCTCCAGTCTTCGGCCGATGCGTGCGGCCGGCGCCAGCGGCCCGCTCAGCCGCATCCGCCACAGGTCGGTGTGGACGTGGTTGACCAGGCACAGCGTGGGGCCGCGGTGCCACCGTGGCGCGAAGTACGGCATGCCGTTGCACACCTCGACGAGCAGGTCGCAGTCCCCGACCCGGCGGGTGAAGGCCGACCGGGCGCGCAGGTAGTGGTCGTAGGTGCCGCCCGCGGAGACCACCTGGTAGTCCCGGAAGGCCGGGGGTCCGCCGCACAGCAGGGTGACCTGGTGGCCGAGGCGGGTCAGCCCGTCCGCGAGCCGGTCGACGAGGAGTTCGGAGCCGCCGGCGGAGGGGTTGCCGAGGTCCCGGTGGGCGAGGAAGACGATCCGGCGCGGTTGTGGGGGGAGCGCCGAAAGGTGCCGCGTGCCCTGGGGTGAGGCGGCGCGCGGCGAGGACGGTACGTGCTGGGGCATGGGAGCTCCAACTCGTCTCGGGGTGCGGAACTCAGTGGGGGGAGGATCGATTCTGTGGCTGGTTCGGGTACTTCCTGAGAGCAGGGTGTGGGCGGCCTGTGCGCGGGGTGGGGTGGACAGTTTTCGCCCCGCCGTCCGCCAGGGCTACTCACCGGGGTGACAATTTCGGGGCTTGTTGGAGCTGACGCCCTGTCACATCGTGAGTGTGGGGGCGGTGTTTTCGGATGTATCCGGACGCCTCCGGCCGCGTACCACCAAAACGCCCCCCACCGCCGCCAGGACGAATCCGGCCACAGCGGCACCGACCGGCAGGGTCCGCCCCACGAGCCGCAGCAGGCCGCTCTCCTTCTTCGCCAGTCTCACCTGCTCCTTCTGCGTCCCGGTGGTGAACCCCAGCTTCTCGCTGTCCAGCAGGACCACCGCGTCCTTCGTCGTCCCCGGCGCGCGCAGTGTCCGCCGCGGCCCGACCTGGGCGTAGATCACCCGGCCGGTGCGCTGGTCGGCGACCAGCTCGATGCCGTGGTTCGCGTACCACTCCTCGGCCTGCACCTGCGGACGCTTCGGCAGTCCGACGAGGCTCCCCGGCACCAGACGCTCGCCGATCCGGGTCGGCGCCACGGTCCCGGTGAACCGGTAGCCGCGGTAGCCCTGGATCTTCCTGGTGCCCGCGTAGTGCAGCGTGACCGTCGACCCGAGGGAGTTGTCCCACCACTGGTAGGAGCGTTTGCGCACGTCGAAGGGGAACTTCAGATACGCGTCGCCCTCGAAGTACGGGTTCTCCCGGCAGCAGTGCACCGGCTTGTTGGTGCCCCGGTCGGTGACCCAGCGGTTCAGGAAGAACTCCAGCGCGTCGTGCGGATCGGCGGCCGGCAGGGTCCGGTCGGTGTCGACGGTCGTGGTCACGTCCCACACCGCCCGCCCGCTGCGCTCGCCGTCCTCGACGTCCCCGCGCACCACCTGGGTGATCGTGATCCGCCGGTCGGCCACGGTCCGGATCTGCCCGGTGTCGAAATAGCTGCCCGTGCCGGTGTAGACGGCGGTGGTGTCGATGTCGATCGGATTCACCGCGGCACGCGGCTCGACGTACCACGCCAGCAGCGGGGCCAGCACCAGCAAAAACGTGCCGAGGCCCAGGGTGATCAGGGAAAAGGGCGAGGCTGTACGGCGCATCCGGCACTCCAGGTCCGAGAGGGAACAGTGCGCGTGCGAGTCGACCCACCCCTATGGGCCGGGAACCGTAGGCGCCTCTTGACGGAGTGTCAATGACTGCCGACACTGGGCCGGACAGACAGGGGTGGCGCGGCCCGGGGCGGGGGACGAACTCCGGACAGAGAGGCTGACCCTGCGATGTCCAGACTGCTCGCCGCCGCGCTGACCGTCGTGGCCGCCGCCGCCCTCGCGGTGGGCGCCGCGCTCGGCATCGTCGCGCTGCTCGACGCCCGGCCCGACCAGCCGAACACCCCGCTGATCACGTACGAGCAAGCGGGCCAGGGGAGTTGAGCCGTGGCCGTGACGTCGCGCGAGAAGCCGTACGCGCCCGCCGGCCGGGGGCACTGAACCGTGCCCGCCCGCTCCCCGGCCGTGTCCGCCCGCTCGGCCTGGCACGACGTGCCCCGCCTGAAGGTCCGCCGGTTCGCCGCGCTCGCCATGGCCGAGGCGCCCGCGCTGGCCGAGGAGATCCTGCGGGAGATCCGTCGCGAGTACCCCGCCCTGCCCGTCGTCCTCGACGAGAGCGGCGAACCCATGGCCCTCATCGGCATCCGCCGCGCCATCGAGGTCTTCGTGCAGCACCTGGAGCACTCCGAGGGCCGGCCGACCGTACCGCCCGGCGTCTTCCAGGAGTTCGGGCGCGGCGAGGGCATGGGCGGCCGCAGCCTGGACGCGTTGCAGGCCATGTACCGCATGGGCGTACGGCTCGCCTGGCGCCGCTTCGCCGAGATCGGCCAGCGCGTCGAGATCCCGCCGCCGGCGATGTACGAGCTGGTCGACGCGGGCTACGAGTACCTGGACGGCCTGGTCGACCAGTCCGTGCGCGGCTACGCCGAGGCCGCCGCCCGCCGGGCCGGGGAACGCCTGCGCCTGCAGCGCCGGCTGATGGAACTGCTCCTCGCCGAACGCCACCGGGGCGATCCGGCCGACGCGCTGGCCGAGCGGGCCGCCCGGGTCGGCTGGTCGCTGCCCGCGAAGGTCGCCGTGGGCGTGCTGCTGCGCCCGGCCCGGGAGGCGGTGGCGCCCGCCGTGGGGCAGGGGGTGCTGCTCGACATGGAGTACGAGCAGCCCCGCATGGTCGTGCCCGAGCCGGACGCGGCCGGGCGGCCCGAACTGCTGCACCGGGCGCTGACCGGCTGGTCCGGGGCGATCGGGCCCCCGGTGGCACTGGCCGACGCCGCGAAGTCGCTGCGCTGGGCCCTGGCCGCCGTACGCCTGATGGAACGGGGCCTGCTGCCGGGCGGGGAGGTGCTGTACTGCACCGAGCACACCGAGGCCCTGGTGCTCCTGCAGCCGGAGGAGCTGATCGACGACCTGGCGCTGCGCTGCCTGGCACCGCTCGCCCACTGCGGGCCGACGCACGGCCGCAGGCTCGCGGAGACGCTGCTGGCCTGGCTGGAGACGCGCGGCGGAGCCCCGGAGGTGGCCGCCCGGCTCGGCGTCCACCCGCAGACCGTCCGCTACCGGCTCCGCCAGATCCGCGAGCTGTGGGGCGACGAGATCGACGACCCGGACCGCCGCTTCGAACTGGAGCTGGTCCTGCGGGCGCGCCGACTGCGCGGACAACTGGGCGATGCGCGAGCACACGGCTAGACCATTGCCCGCGCAACCCTCCATGACTAGCCTGTGTTCGTCATGCCGATCGTCTGTTGAAATCTCGAACACAGGCGCAGACCCAAGGGAGGGGGCCGGACATGGGACGCCTCGTACCTGCCGTGACCCGGGCTCTCGACATTCTTGAGCTCTTCCTCGACGGTGACGGGACACTCTCCGCCCCCGACATCGTGCGCAAGCTCCAGCTGCCGCGCACCACCGTGCACGAACTGGTCACCACGCTCGCGGCCCGCTCGTACATCGTGCCCGTGCCCGGACAACCCGGACGTTACCGGCTCGGCGTGCGCCCGTACCAGCTCGGCAGCCGCTACGCCGAGCAGCTCGACCTCGCCGCCGAGGGCCAGCAGGTGGCCCGGTCCGTCGCCGAGACCTGCGACGAGACGGTCCACGTGGCCATCCTCGAAGGCACCGACGTCATCTACATCGCCAAGGTCGACTCCACGCACGCCGTGCGGATGGTGTCGGCCGCCGGCCGCCGGCTGCCCGCCCACTGCACCTCGGTCGGCAAGATGCTGCTGGCCTCGCTGCCCGAGCAGGAGCTGGCCTCGCGCATCCCGGACGGCGCCGAGCTGGCCGCGATGACCCCCAACAGCATCACCGAACCGGCCGCCCTGCGCGCCGCTCTGGCGGAGATCCGGCAGCACGGCATCGCGCTGGAGAGCCGCGAGTCCAACCCGGACGTGAGCTGCGTGGCCGCCCCGGTGCGCGACCGCACCGGCCAGGTGGTCGCCGCCCTGTCCATCTCCGTGCCCATGATCCGCTGGAGCGACGAGCGCCGCGCCGAGCTGGAGGAGCTCGCCGTCAAGGGCGCCACCGAGCTGTCCGAGCGCCTGGGCCACCGGGGCGTGGCATGACGGCGTACGAGGTCGCGGTACGGGCGGCGGCGAGCCTCGGCGAGGGCCCCACCTGGGACCCGGCGGCCGGCCGGCTGATCTGGGTGGACGTCCTCGGCTCGCGCGTGCACACCTACGACCCCGCCACCGGCCGCCGCACGGTCCGTACGACCGACCAGCACGTGGGCGCGGCCAAGCCCAGGGCGGGCAGTGGACTGGTCCTCAACCTCCGCGACGGCGTGGGCCTGTTGGACCCGGACGACACCTTCCGATGGCTGCACCACGAGCCGGTCCCCGGCCGCCGCGCGAACGACGCCGCGGTCGCGCCCGACGGCTCCCTGTGGGCGGGCACGATGCGCTACGACGAGGCGGCGGGCGGCGGCACGCTGTCCCGTCTGACCGCCGACGGGGCCGTCGAGACGGTCCTGCCCTCCGTCGCGGTCAGCAACGGCATCGGCTGGAGCCCCGACGGAAACCGCCTGTACTACGTCGACTCCCCCACCCGCCGCGTCGACGTCTTCGACCTCGACGGCGAACGGGCCGTGAACAGACGCCCGTTGGCCGAGATCGAGGAGGGTGCCGGCTTCCCCGACGGCCTCACCGTCGACGCCGAAGGGTGCGTGTGGGTGGCCCTGTGGGACGGCGGAGCGGTCCGCCGCTACACGCCCGACGGCGACCTGGACCGGGTGCTCCTCCTGCCGGCCCCGCGCACCACGGCCTGTGCCTTCGGCGGCCCGGACCTGACGGACCTGTACATCACCACGGCCCGGACCGGACTGGACCGGCCGCACCCCGTCTCGGGATCGCTGCTGGTGGTGCCGGGCGCCGGAAAGGGGCTGCCGCAGCCGGCGTTCGCGGGCTGACGCCCGGGCCGGGGAGTCCGCGGCCGGCGGCGCGCTACAACAGCCCGCCGGCCTTGCGCTCCTCGGCCGTCAGCGGCGGCCCGGTCAACTGCGGCTTGAGCGGGCCGATCGCCGCCGCCAGCAGCACGTCGGGGGTCAGCAGCACCTCCGCGCCCCGCTCCAGGGACGTCACGTCCGTGACCCTGCGGGCGACCCGGCCGTTGCCGGTGGCGGTGCGCATCAGCCGGTCGACGTACGCGGCCACGATCCGGTCCCGGAGCGTGGGGCCGTTCTCCGTCGCGCCCGGATAGAACACGTCCTGGCCTATCGCCAGGTCCCAGGCCGCCCGGACCGGCCGGGCCACCGCCTTCTGGACACGGCGGGACAGCCCAGTACTGCCCCAGCCCTGACGCCGGATCACGTCCCGCAGGATCCTGACGCTCTGGGCGGCGGCCGCCAGACCCTGCCCGTAGATCGGGTTGAACGCGGCGAGCGCGTCGCCGACGACGACGAAGCTCTCCGGCCACACCGGCATCCGCTCGTAGAGGTAACGGCGGTTGAGGGTGGCGCGGGTGACCGACACGTCGGAAAGCGGTTCCGCGTTGTCGAGCAGGTCGCCGATCACCGGGTGCGGCAGGTCCCGGGCGAAGCGGATGAAGTCGTCGTTGTCCGCGGAGGGTTCGCCGCCGCGGGTGCCGGACAGGGTGGCGATCCAGCGCCCGTTCTCGATGGGCACCAGCCAGCCCGAGCGGCCGGGGACGCCGGCCCGCGGGTCGGCCTGCACGTTGACGATCGGGAAGCCGTCCCGGGCCTGGTCGGGAGCGAGATAGAGCCGGCTCGCGTACACCAGCCCGGAGTCCACCTCGCGCCGCTCCGCGGCGGGCAGTCCGAGCGCGGCCAGCCAGCGGGGTGCGCCGGAGCCGCGCCCGGTGGCGTCCACGACGAGGGCGGCGGCGAGGGTGCGTTCCTCCTCGTCCCGGGTGCGGATCCGTACGCCGGTGACCTGCGTGCCCGTCCCGGTGAGCCCCACCACCTCGGTCCCGCCGAGCAGTTCGACGCGCTCGTCGGCGAGGACCTGGGCGCGGATCGTGGCGTCCAGGAGGTCGCGGCCGGCCAGGATCACATGGTGGGACTCGGGCCAGCGGCGGAACCAGCCCTGCGAGGACAGCGCGACCACGTCCGTGGTGACCGGCAGCCGGTGGGCGCCGACGCTCAGGAACATCTCGGTGATGCCCGGCAGCAGGTCCTCCACGGCCCGGACCCCGCCGGACCAGAGCATGTGGGCGTGCCGGGCCTGCGGCAGCCCGCGGCGGGGCTCGGGACCGTCGGGCAGGACGTCGCGGTCCACGACCACGACCCGGTCGGCGAAGCCGGCCAGGGCCCGCGCGGCGAGCATGCCGGTATGGGATCCCCCCAGCACGACGGCGGTTCTGACGGCGGGGGCGGAACGTTCACTCATGCGCGGGCACTCTCTGCCGGGGCGGTCGCTCGGGCGCGCACCGCCTCGATGTCGTCGGGGTGGCGGAGAACCCGGGACACGGCCTGGATCTTCTGGAGCAGATAGGTGGTGTCCGGGCCGGACGAGGCGGCGGTGCCGTCGGTCTCCGGCGACCGTTTGCGGGTCTCGACGGCGTCCTGGATCGTCACGGCGGCGGCCAGCGCCTCCGCCCGGCCGGGATCGGATCCCAGGGCCAGGGCGGCCGCGTAGGACCGGGTGCGCAGGCCTTCGTCGAGGTGCCGGGAGAGCTGGAGGAGCGCGTCGCGGATGAACGTCTCGCGGCGGATGAGGCGCAGTTCGCCGGTGGAGCGAGGCGTGAAGGGCTCGCGGTTGCCGGTGGCGGTGCGCATCAGCAGGTACAGGGGCCGCAGTTGCCAGTGGCTGACGCGGACGCGCCAGCGCTCGGCGAGGTACTGGCCCGCGTGCGGGATGATGAAGCCCACGGCGACCAGGGTGGCGGAGACACAGGCGGCCGACGGCGCCAGGTAGGTGCTCAGCCAGTCCAGGTCGTGGCCGGTCCAGCGGGCGCCGACGGCGCTGAGCTTGGACGCGTCGAAGAGCAGGTTCGTCGCGTAGCCGACGCCCAGGAACCTCAGTCCCCAGCGCAGCCAGGCGTCGAGGCCGTCGGTGCGGATCCAGTTCCAGATCAGCCGGGCGGTGATGGTGCAGGCCACGGTGTGCGCGACGAGGTAGAGCAGGATCTCCTCGCGCATGAACGGCGTGGTGGCGTAGTAGGTGTCCAGGTCCTGGAGGCGCTCCACGGGGACGTCCGCGAGGGCGAACAGCACCCACAGGGCGATCACCACACCGGCGTAGACGGAGACGACCCAGCGCGTCGCGTGGCGGGTCGCGGCCGAGCGGTCGGACAGGCCGTTGCGCCAGGCGATGATCAGCAGCAGCCAGGACGCGCACAGCGCGGTGAGCAGGGAGTACACCCAGGGCGCCGAGATGTTCGGCACGCCAGTGACCCGGTTGGTCCAGGCGATGGTCTTGGGGGCCGCGAAGACGAACACCGCGCAGGCGAACAGCAGCAGACCGCCGACGGCGCGCAGCAGCGGGTCGCGCCACATCTTGATGATGCTGGGCAGTTTGATCGCCAGTGCGACGGTGAGGACCACCGTCGGCAGCCAGAAGGAGATGTACAGGCCGCGGGACAGGTCGGGTCCGGGCAGGTCGAGGGCGTACGTCACCGTGTCCCCCCTCCGCGGTAGCCCATGGAGCGCTGGACCGGGTCGAGGCGGGCATCGGGCCCCCGGCCCGACAGCAGGGGCCGGAAGGCCGCGGCGAGCCGGTGCCCGAAGTCGTCGGCCTCGGCCTCCTCGGCCTCGTGGGAGCCGTTGCGGGCGGCCACGGTCAGGGCGATGTCGTCGCGGCCGGCCAGCGCGTGCACGGTGGCCGCGCCGACGCCGTAGTGGTGCCGGTGGCCAGCCTGCATGTGCCACAACTCGTGTCCGAGTATCACCAGTTGCTGCAACGATTCGGCACGTTCCTCCACGATGACCAGATCGAAGTCCGCGAACTCCACCCACAGGCCGGTGACTTCGATCTCGTCGGGAAACCGCTCGAACCGCAGCTCGACGGGCCGCCCGTCGCGGCGCGCGCTCATCTCCTCGCACAGCGCCCGGCACAACGCGCGTACGTCGTCCGGGGGGCGGGGCCGCGCGCGCACCGCACGGGCGAGGTCGACGGCGAGGCCGCGCATCGACAAGGGGGGACGGCGCCGCCGCCACCGCGCGGCGATCCGGGCCGCCCGCTGTCGCGCGCCCGCGATGTCCATGGGTTCCCCCTTCTCACCGCCGGGCGGCGGCTTGTCCGAGATTACGCGCCCGGATGTGTTCGCGTCATGCGATCCGGCCGTCCGAAAATCTCGCCCGGGGCGCGGCCGTCAGCGGCCGGGGGAGAGCACCGGTGTCACCGGAACCCCTCCGGCCGCGCTGCCCAGCAGCGTCAGCCGCACCCGTCCCGGGCCCGACAGCGTGGTCAGTTCGGACAGGACGGCCAGCGCCAGGGTGTTGGTGCCACGGGTGCGCAGGATGCCGTTCGGCAGGACGAAGGTGTGCTGCGGGCCGACGTCGTTGATGTACTGGCCCATGTTCCAGCCGTTGAGGAAGATCTGCGCACGGTAGGACCGGTACGGGTCGTCCTCCAGCACGAGCCCCACCGAGGCGTCGACATCGGCGGGCACCGCCAGCCGGAACGAGGTCCGGTACCAGGTCACCCCCTGCCGCCGCTCGGCGCGCGGGAAGGCCACGGTCTTCCAGTCCCGGTCCGGGAAGCCGGGCAGATGCCAGCCCTCCCGCTCCCCGAACAGCCCGCCGTTGTTCTGCGGACCGCGCACCGGGTCGGCGGCCCGCTCGCCCTGGATGCGCCAACTCACCTCGGGGGAAGCGCCCTTGAAGGTGACCGCGGTCAGTCCGCGCGCCACCTTGTGGGTGTCGAGCGCCTTGCCGTCCTGGTCGTGCTGCATGCGCCGGACCAGCACGGACAGCACGTGCCGGCCGGGGCCGCGCAGCTGCTCGCGCACCGGGAACACCGCCGTGTCCGCCCAACTGCCCTTGCGGACCGTGCTGTCGTCCGGCACCGGCATGCGGTGCGTGCCCAGCGGCTCCCCGTCCAGCCACGCCATCAGCAGCCCCTGGGTGCCGGTGCTGTAGGCGAGCGAGACCTCCTCGACGGCCGCGGAGTCCGTGAAGGTGCCCCGGTACCAGACGTCGCCGTAGTGGAAGCCGTAGTCGTCGGCGAACAGCACCGGCCCGCCCTTCGGCACCGCGGTGGTGCTGAACGACGACGTCCGGTCGGCGGCCCGCCACCGGGAGTCGTCGAAGTTCGGCCCGGCCTCCGGGTTCTCCGTGCGCATCCGCCAGCCGCCCAGCTCGGGCAGTCGTACCTCGGGCGCGCCCGGCAGCAGCGTCTCGGCCACCAGGCTCTTGGACAGGGCCAGCCGTGTGGGCACCCGGCGCCCGTTCCACTCGACGCTCTCGATCCCGCGCGGCCCCCACACCTCCAGGCCGGTCTGCTCCACGAGGTCACCGGTCAGCCTGACCGTGCCGCCGTTCAGCTCGGCGTGGCGCAGCAGCGCCGGTCCGTAGACCAGCAGGCTGCCCGAGGGCGTGTCGTACGGGAACAGGCGGACGGCGGTCGCGTGGTCGGCGAAGAGCAGCAGCAGCGGGGTCTCGCTCTCGCCGCGCTCGACCAGCACCCGGGTGAGCCCGCCCTTGCCCAGGGGCACGTTCACGTGCAGGGCGTTGCGGTCGTAGACCCAGGCCGCCTCGGCGTCCAGCCGGGTGACGTAGGGCTCGCTCGGGCACTCCAGCACCAGGTGCGCCATCTCCCCGGTCTGCCCGGTGAACACCGCGATGTCCTGCCGTCCGGCGGTCAGGCACATCATGGGCTGCGCGGTGCAGTACCTCAACTTGCGCCCGCCGAGGGAGAGTCCGGTGGTCAGCAGCCGGGCGTCGTGGGCCGGGACGGTCAGTTCGAGGTCGCCCGCGGCGGTCGGCACCCGGGAGGTGACCTCCTCCGTGCCGTCGTTGCGCACCACGTACACATGCGCCTCGGTGTCCGGATTGGTGAGGTGGTACACCTTCAGCCCGTCGGCGCGCACGTCCGCCGCCCGGTCCAGCTTGGCGAAGTCGGGCACGCGCTGCAGCAGATGCCCGAGCTCGTGCATCGGGGCGATCTTCTCGGTGACCTTGCGGCCCTCGTCGATGGCCGCGCCGTAGTCGTACGAGGTGTAGACCACCGGCGCGGGCAGCCAGCCCCACGAGGTGCCGCCGAAGGTCATGTAGACGTTGTGCAGGGTGATGCCGTTGGCCAGGTTGGTCAGGTAGAAGCGCCGCTCGTAGGCCGCGTCCCGGGTGCGCCGCGACTCGGCGTACCCCTTGCCGTCGAACCAGACACCGCCCCAGGGATCGAACCAGCCGCCCCCGAACTCCGGCACGAACCCCGGCGTATGCGGACTGGCGGTGGCGCCGCCCTTGAGCCCGCCGATCCCGAAGTGCCCCCAGTCGGGCGGCGGCTGGCTCGGCGACGGGTACCCGTCGAAGCCGTACAGCCAGCCGTCCTGCTCCGCCCCGGTGTCGAAGGAGCCCGGGATCCAGTACCCGTTCCGCCCCTTGTCGTTGTGGAACAGCGGTACGTCGATCCCGTCCGCGCGCACCTTCCGGTACAGATGGGACATGTAGTCCCGCCCGGCCGGCTCCTTCACATGGGCGTCGTACTCGTTCTCGATCTGGTAGAGCAGGATCGTGCCGGTGCCCTCGGTGAACAGATGGCGGCGGGCGATCCGGTTCACCGCCGTGAGCCATTCGTCGGCGTACGCCAGATAGGTCGGGTCGGCGGTCCGTGCCGTGCCCTTCGTGGCCGTGAGCCAGCCCGGGAAGCCGCCGCCGTCGATCTCGGCGTTGATGTACGGCCCCGGACGCAGGATGACGTACAGCCCGGTCTCGGCGGCCATGCGCAGGAACAGGTCCAGATCCCGGATGCCGGAGAAGTCGTAGTGCCCGGGGGCGGCGGAGTGGTAGTTCCAGGACACGTAGATGCTGACCGCGTTGTAGCCGTGCGCCCGCATCTTCTGCAGGACGTCGCGCCACAGGGACGGGCTCGGCAGCCGGAACGGGTGCATCTCCCCGGACCACAGGACCAGCCGTCGGCCGTCGACGACGAGCGAGTAGTTGTCCCACCCGATCGTGTGCCGCCGGCCGTCCGCGGTGGGCGGGGCGGGCGCGGGGCCGGTCGGCACGCCGCGTGCCGCGTACGCCGAGGGCGCCCCTGGGCCGCCGCTGCCGCCCAGGGCGAAGCCGAGCGCGGTCGAGCCGGCGAGGGCACTGAAGGTACGTCTGCTGAGCGCCAAGGGATCCTCCCGGGCGATCTTACGGGGCGCGGGTCCGGCCATTGTCCACGCGGGCACGCCCCACAATGGACGCATGAGGATCTCGGCACGGGCGGATTACGCGGTACGGGCGGTATTGGAGCTCGCCGTGCGGCAAGGAGAGGGCCCGGGCCCGGTGAAGGCGGAGGAACTGGCCACCGCGCAGGACATCCCGCACAAGTTCCTGGAGGGCATCCTGGCCGACCTGCGGCGCGCCGGGGTCGTGGACAGCCGGCGCGGCGGGGGCGGCGGCTACCGGCTGGCCCGCGCGGCGTCGGAGATCACCGTGGCGGACGTCATCCGCGGGGTGGACGGCCCGATCGTGTCGGTACGCGGCGAACGCCCGACGGGGCTCGCCTACACCGGCACGGCCGAGCCCCTGCTCCCCCTGTGGATCGCCCTGCGGGCCAACGTCCGCCGGATCCTGGAGGGCGTCACGATCGCCGACATCGCGGCGGACGCACTGCCGGACCCGGTACGACAGCTGGCGGCGGAACCGTCGGCCTGGGAGAACCCCTGAGAGCCGGAAAGGCCGGGATGGCCGAGAAAGTCGGTGAGGCCTGGAAGGTCGGGAAGGTCGGCGCGGTGGGCGGTGTGAAATCCGCTTTTGTGAATGGCCTGAGTTCGCCCTGACCGGTGCGCGTGCGGCTCGCTACGTTGCGAGCGCCGCCTCGGCCTTCACAGGATCCGCACAGTTTCTCCAGGGGTCGAGGCGGTCAACCCCCCACTCGACTACTGGGAGAAATCCATGGCTGGTGGACTCCTGCTGAGCGGTGCCGTAGCCGCTCTGCTCACCACCGCGATACCTGCTTCGTCCTCCTCGCCCGTCATCGACAACCCGCCCCCGGACAAGATCGTCATCGACGTCGCCACGGTGAACGGCTCCGGCTGTCCGGCCGGCACGGCCGCCGTCGCCGTCTCCCCCGACAACACCGCCTTCACGGTGACCTACAGCGACTACCTCGCCCAGGCGGGCGGGAACTCCGACCCGACGGCGTTCCGCAAGAACTGTCAGCTCAACCTGATCGTCCACGTCCCGCAGGGCTTCACCTACGCGATCGCCAGCGCCGACTACCGGGGCTTCGCGTCGCTCCAGTCCGGGGCGAGCAGCACGCAGAGAGCGTCGTACTACTTCCAGGGCTCGCCGAACACCGCGTCCAAGACCCACCCGTTCAGCGGCCCGTACAACGACGACTGGCAGGCCACCGACAGCACCGACTGGGCCCAGCTGGTGTGGTCGCCCTGCGGCGTGCTGCGCAACTTCAACATCAACACGGAGCTCCGCGTGAACGCGGGGACCTCCGCACCGGGCAAGGTCAGCTTCATGACCATGGACTCGACGGACGGGGACATCAGCACGGTGTACCACCTCGCGTGGAAGCAGTGCCCGACGTCCTGACGCCGGTCTAGGAACCGGGAGCAACGGGGGAGTGCCGAGCGGGCGGCGTCACGCGTCGCCGCCCGCTCCTGGCCGGGCTCGGGGCAGGGCCTACCCCGCCTGCCCCATGCCCGCCGCGTTCGGCCAGCTCTGGGCGTTGGGCCACCCGGTCGCGGGGGCCGGGGTCAGGCCGGGAGCCGGGGCCCCGGCCGGTGCCGTCATGCCGCGGACCTGCGCGGCCGTGAGCCCGCCCCGGGCCGGGACCCCGGGCGGAGTCGGCCCGGTCATCGCGGCGGCCGGCGCCGGAACCGACACGGGGGCCTGCGCGGGGAACGGTGCGGGCACCGGCGTGGGGAACGGTGCGGGCACTGGTGTGGGGAACTGCGCGGGCACCGGTGTGGGCAGGGCCATCGGGGCGGCGGCCGGTACAGGAGTGGGGACGGGAGCCGGAGCCGGCATCGCGGCGGGCACCGGCATCGGAACCGGCATCGGCGCGGGCGCCGGCATCTGCATGGGCGCCGGCATGGGCGCGGACATGGGCTGTTGCGGCACCGGTGCCGCTTGGGCTGCCGCCGGCATCGGCATCCCGCCGCCGGCCGGCTGGGCGGCGGCGGGGAGCGGCATGCCGGTGCCGGCGGCCGGGGCGACGGCCGGCCCCGGGGCGGCGCCGGCACCGACGGCCTGCGCGGCAAGCCCCAGCATTCCGGCGCCATTGGTCTCGCTCACCAGCCGGTCCACCGCCGCCGTACCCGAGCTGTAGCTGGTCCCGGTGCCCAGCTCGGATACGGCGGCTCCCCTCCTGGACCCGTAGAGCACCGACTCCAGGCCGGACACCAGGCGACGCACGTCGACCTGGGGGCGCACCACGAGCCTCAGGAAGCGGCTGGAAGAACCGATCTTGTTGCCGCATTCGCGGACCAGGATCCGGTGCTCGGTGAGCATCCGGTCCCGGACCACGGTGCCTTCGGCGCCGACGGGAAGGCGCACGAAGAGGAAGTTGCCCTGCGAGGGGTAGACCGTCAGGCCGGGCAGGGCGGAGAGCTGGCTGGCCATCTCCAGGCGGTCCCGGCGCACCTGCATCAGGCTCTGCGCGTACTCCGCGCCGTGCTCGCGCAGCATGAACACCACGTGCTCGGCGAAGGAGTTGAGGTTCCACTTCGGCAGCATCGAGCGGATACGGCCCGCGAGCGACGGGTTGGCGACCAGGTAGCCGAAGCGGATGCCGTGCAGGCCGAAGTTCTTGCCCAGGCTGCGGAGCACGACCACGTTGGGCCGCAGCATCGCCTCCTGCACGACGCTCGGCTCGGCCTCGGCGTCGGCGAACTCCAGGAAGGACTCGTCGATCACCACCAGGTCCAGGTCGGCCATCGCGTCCATGAACTGCACGAGCGACTGGCGGGGGATGTACCCGCCGTCGGGGTTGTTCGGGTTGCAGACGACGGCCACGCGTGTGCCGCGTTTGCGGATGAACTCCCCGTACTGCGCCAGGTCCAGGGCGAAACCGCTGGACTCCTGCAGCGGGAACATGTCGACCCGCTTGCCGGTCTCCATCGGCTGGTCGGTCCAGCGGCCGAAGGTGGGGACCGGGACGGCCAGGGACTCGCGGACCAGGAGGTGGTCGATCCAGGTGATGAGTTCCGTGGAGCCGTTGCCCATCGCCACGCACTGCGGCGGCAGCTGGAGCAGGTTGCACAGCTCGGCCGTGATCGTGTCGGCGCTGCTCGGGTAGTACGTGATGATGTCCCGGAGCCTGGCCGACATCTCCTCGAACATGGCCGGGGTGGGGAAGTACGGATTGCAGGGTATGCAGAAGTCCACCGGCCCGGCCCCCTCGCCGCCCTCTCGCGTCAACGCAGCCATCGACGGGCTGTGCGCCGCGGTGCTGCGGAACAGCGAGGTGACGTTGTCGGCCATGGAACCTCCGTATGAGGCGAGCCCGGCGGGGACGACCGGGCTCGTCGTCTAAGGGTGGCCCGTGCGGGGGAGCACGGGCCGCCCATGAGTACGGGGACGAGCGTGACGCTGTTCAACTCATGTGAAAGAAGTGTGAGTTCGCGACTCTCCGGGTACGGCCGCTCACGCGCCGAACGTGTGGATCGTGGTCGTCCGGTAGGTCTGCCCCGGCCGCAGCACGGTCGAGGGGAACGCCGGCTCATTCGGCGAGTCCGGGAAGTGCTGTGTCTCCAGGCAGAGCGCGTCGCCCTGGCGGTAGGTGCGGCCGCCGGTGCCGGTGAGGGTGCCGTCGAGGAAGTTGCCGGAGTAGAACTGCAGCCCCGGCTGGTCGGTGGCGATGCGCAGGGTGCGGCCGGAGTGCGGGTCGCGCAGGGTGGCGACGTGCTCGGGCCGGGCGGTTGTGCCCTTGTCCAGCGCCCAGTTGTGGTCGTAGCCCTTGGCCTGCACCTGCTGGGGGTGGGCGGCCCGGATGTCCCGGCCGATCGTCTTCGCCTCGCGGAAGTCGAAGGGGGTGCCGTGGACCCTGGCGAGTTCGCCGGTGGGGATCAGGCCCGAGTCGGTGGGGGTGTAGCGGGAGGCGGCGATCGTGAGCTCGTGGTTCTCGATCGTGCCGCTGCCCTCGCCGGCCAGGTTCCAGTAGACGTGGCTGGTGAGGTTGACGACGGTGGCCTTGTCGGTGGTGGCCGCGTAGTCGATGCGCCAGTCGCCGCGCCGGGTGAGGGTGTACGTCACCTTCGTCCGGAGCGTGCCCGGGTAGCCCATCTCGCCGTCGACGCTCGTGTAGTACAGGTGCAGGCCGACGTCGGAGCCCTTGGTGAACGGCTCGACGTCCCAGATGTGCTTGTCGAAGCCCTGCTTGCCGCCGTGCAGGCTGTTCACGCCGTCGTTCACGGACAGCTGGTACGACGTGCCGTCCAAGGAGAACCGGCCCTTGCCGATGCGGTTGCCGTAACGGCCGATCAGGGCGCCGAAGTACGGGGTCTTCGCCACGTAGTCGTCGATGTTGTCGAAGCCCAGGGAGACGTTGGCGTAGTGGCCGTGCCGGTCGGGGAGCTCCAGGCCCTGGACGACACCGCCCCAGTTCAGGACCTTCAGCCGGGTGCCGCCGTTCTCCAGCGACCAGCGGTACACCTTGGTGCCGTCGGCGAGCTTCCCGAAGAGGGACTTCACCGGCGACTTGCCGGCGGAGGCCTCGGCGCCCGCCGCGGCAGCGGCTGATGTCGCTGTGGTGCCGAGGGTGGTGGCGGCGATACCCGCGGCCGCCGCGCCTGCAATGACCGTACGTCTGTTCAGTTCCATATACAGCACTCCCTTTTTGCGGCTCGGTTCGCCTCCGGGGCGCCCGAGCCGGTGTCGAGACGACGACCGTGCTCAGCAAATGGAGGTCGGGCCCCGTACCGAATCCGACGGGGCCCGATCTGAATTACGAACCGGACTTGCGCTTGTTCCACACATCGAAGCCGACCGCCACCAGGAGGGCGAGCCCCTTGATGACCTGTTGCCAGTCGGTGCCGACGCTGAGGAGGTTCATGCCGTTGTTCAGCACGCCGAGGACGAGACCGCCGATGATGGCGCCGAGGACGGTGCCGACACCGCCGCTCATCGACGCGCCACCGATGAACGAGGAGGCGATGGCCTCCAGTTCGAAGTTGACGCCCGCCTTCGGCGAGGCCGCGTTCAGGCGGGCGGCGACCACCAGACCCGCCAGGGCCGCGAGCACGCCCATGTTCAGGAAGACGTAGAAGGTGACCTTCTTGTCCTTGACGCCGGACAGCTTGGCCGCCGGCAGGTTGCCGCCGATCGCGTAGATGTGGCGGCCGAAGACGGCGTTGCGCATGACGTAGCCGTACCCGACCACCAGCACGCCGAGGATGATCAGCACGATCGGTGCGCCCTTGTAGCTGGCGAGCAGCATCGTGAGGGTGAGGATCGCGGCGACCAGGGCGACCAGCTTGAGCAGGAAGAGACGGCCGGGCAGCACGTCGAGCGCGAACTCCTGCTGCCGGCGCCGCCCTTGGACCTCCTGCCACACCACGGCCGCGATCAGCACGAGGCCGAGGAGCAGCGTGAGGTTGTGGTAGTTGGTGCTGGGGCCGGCCTCGGGCAGGAAGCCGTTGCCCATCTTCTGCAGGCCGTCGGGGAAGGGGCCGAGCGTCTGCCCCTCGAGCAGGATCTCGGTGAGTCCGCGGAAGAGCAGCATGCCGGCGAGGGTGACGATGAACGACGGTATGCCGAGATACGCGATCAGAAAGCCCTGGATCGAGCCCGCGACCGCGCCGACCAGCAGACACAGCACCAGCGCGATCGGCCAGGCCAGCCCGTGCTGCACGGTCAGCACGGCCGCGAAGGCGCCCACGAACGCGGTCAGCGAGCCGACCGACAGGTCGATGTGGCCCGCGATGATCACCAGCATCATGCCGATCGCGAGGATCAGGATGTAGCTGTTCTGCAGCACCAGGTTGGAGACGTTGCGCGGCAGCAGCAGGTCCCCGTCGGTCCAGATCGCGAAGAGCACGACGATCAGGCCGAGGGCGATCAGCATGCCGTACTGGCGCATGTTGCGGCGCAGGCCGCTCAGCACCAGCCCGAGCAGGCCCTCGCCCGTGGCCGATCCGCTCCCGCCCGGCGGCGCCGGGGCCGGGGTCTTGGCGGTGACGTCCGTGCTCATCGCGTTACCTCTTTGTCCTTCGTCATATGGCGCATCAGCACTTCCTGCGTGGCCTCGGCCCGCGGCACCTCACCGGTCA
This sequence comes from Streptomyces olivochromogenes, assembly GCF_021538895.1. Lineage (GTDB taxonomy): Bacteria > Actinomycetota > Actinomycetes > Streptomycetales > Streptomycetaceae > Streptomyces > Streptomyces olivochromogenes_A. The sequence continues at coordinate 23,784 of NZ_JADDRL010000021.1, forward strand.
GCCGACCCGCGGCCATCGTGTAGATGCGGTCGCACATGCCGAGCAGCTCCGGCAGCTCGGAGGAGATGAAGACGACCGCCTTGCCCTGGGCGGCCAGCCGGTCGATGACCGTGTAGATCTCGTACTTGGCGCCCACGTCGATGCCACGCGTGGGCTCGTCCAGGATCAGTACGTCCGGACCGGCGAAGATCCACTTGCTGAGGACGACCTTCTGCTGGTTGCCGCCGGACAGCTTGCCCACCGGCTCGAAGACGGTCGGCGCCTTGATGTTCATGGACGTGCGGTAGCCCTCGGAGACCTGGCGCTCCTCGTGCTCGTCGACGATCCCCCGCCTGGCGACCTTGCCGAGCGCGGTCAGCGAGATGTTGCGGTTGATGGTGTCGATGAGGTTGAGGCCGTAGTGCTTGCGGTCCTCGGTGACATAGGCGATGCCGTGGCCGACCGCCTCCGGGACGGTCTTGGTACGGATCTCCTTGCCGTCCTTGAGGACCGTGCCGCCCGCGTACCGGCCGTACGTCCGCCCGAAGACGCTCATCGCGAGCTCGGTGCGGCCGGCGCCCATCAGTCCGGCGATGCCGACGATCTCGCCGCGGCGCACCTGGATCGACACGTCGTCGACGACCTTGCGCTGCTGGTCGATCGGGTGGTGCACGGTCCAGTTGCGGATCTCCAGCGCCGGGGCGGCGCCCTCCTGGCCCTCGTGCGGGGTGCGTTCGGGGAAGCGGTGGTCCAGGTCGCGGCCCACCATGCCGGCGATGATCCGCTCCTCGCTGGTCTCCTTCGCCTTCACGTCGAGGGTCTCGATGGACTTCCCGTCGCGGATGATCGTCACCGAGTCGGCGACCCGGCGGATCTCGCCCAGCTTGTGGGAGATGATGATCGAGGTGATGCCCTGGTTCTTCAACTCCAGGATGAGGTCGAGGAGTTGGCCGCTGTCCTCGTCGTTCAGGGCCGCCGTCGGCTCGTCGAGGATGAGCAGCTTCACCGACTTCGACAGCGCCTTGGCGATCTCCACGAGCTGTTGCTTGCCGACGCCGATGTCGGCGACCCTGGTCTCCGGGTGCTCGTCGAGCCCGACCCGGCGCAGCAGTTCGGTGGCGTGCCTGAGCGTGTCGTTCCAGTTGATGAGCCCGCGCCTGGCGTGCTCGTTGCCGAGGAAGATGTTCTCCGCGAGGGACAGGTACGGCACCAGCGCCAGCTCCTGGTGGATGATGACGATGCCGTGGTGCTCGCTGGCCCGGATGTCCTTGAAGCGGCAGATCTCCCCCTCGAAGAGGATCTCGCCCTCGTAGCTGCCGTGCGGATGGACGCCGGAGAGCACCTTCATCAGGGTGGACTTTCCGGCGCCGTTCTCACCGCAGATGGCGTGGACCTCGCCCTGACGGACGGTCAGTGAGACGTCCGACAGCGCCTTGACACCGGGAAAGGTCTTGACGATCGAGCGCATTTCCAGGACGGGTCCCGCCATGGTCGTGCCTTCCAATCCGTGGGTCGGGGCGGTTACTTGAGCTCGGCGGCGGTGTAGTAGCCGCCCTTGACCAGCACGTCCTCGTAGTTGGTTCGGTCGACGCTGACCGGCTGCAGCAGGTAGGAGGGGACGACCTTGCTGCCGTTGTCGTAGGTCTTGGTGTCGTTGACCTCGGGCTTCTTGCCGTGGAGCACGTCGTCGACCATCGTCGAGGCGACATCGGCGAGCTTGCGGGTGTCCTTGTAGACGGTCTGCGTCTGCTCACCGGCGATGATCGACTTCACCGAGGCGAGTTCGGCGTCCTGGCCGGTGACGACCGGCAGCGGCTTGCTCTTGGAGCCGTAGCCGTCCGACTTCAGCGAGGACAGGATGCCGATGGAGATGCCGTCGTACGGGGAGAGGACCGCGTCGACCCGCCGGCTCTTGTAGGAGGAGGTCAGGATGTCGTCCATGCGCTTCTGCGCGGTGGCGCCGTCCCAGCGCAGGGTGGTGACCTTGGTGAGCTCGGTCTGGCCGGAGCGGACGACCAGCTTCTTGCTGTCGATGTACGGCTTGAGGACGCTCATCGCGCCGTTGAAGAAGTACTTGGTGTTGTTGTCGTCGTTGGAGCCGGCGAACAGCTCGATGTTGAAGGGGCCCTTGCCGTTCTTCAGGCCGAGCTTGTCGACGATGTAACTCGCCTGGAGCTCGCCGACCTTGGTGTTGTCGAACGAGGCGTAGTAGTCGACGTTCCCGGTGCCGAGGATCAGCCGGTCGTAGGCGATGACCGGGATCTTCGCCTCCGCGGCCTCCTGGAGCACGTTGTTCAGGGACTTGTTGTCGATCGCCGCGACGATCAGGCCCTTGACGCCCTGGGTGATCAGGTTCTCGATCTGCGAGACCTGCTGGTCCGGGTCGTCCTCGCCGTAGACCAGCTTGGTCTTGTAGCCCTTGGCCTCCAGGTCCTTGACGACGTTCTTGCCGTCGGCGATCCAGCGCTCGGAGGACTTGGTCGGCATCGCGATGCCGATCGTGGCTCCCTTGGCGTCGCCGCCCTTGTCCTTGCTGCCGCCCTCGCTGTTCTGGCCGCAGGCGGACAGGGTGAGGGCGAGGGAGGCGGCTGAGGCCACGGCGGCCAGTGCGGCTCTGCGGTTGCGCATGTGATCAGTCCTTGGTCTTCTCGGCGGTCTTCGCGACGGTTTTCTCGGGGGTTTGCGCGACGGTCTTCTCGACGTGGGAGGTCCCGGGCGCTTCAGGCGCCGGTGGGAAAGCGGTGGAGCGGGCCGGGCAGCCGGGAGCCGAGCGGCGCCATGTCGCCGTCCGCGCCGTGCCGGGCGAGCAGGTCCAGGGCGAGGCGGCCGCGCCGCACCCGCTCCCGGGCGGTGTCCAGGGTCACGTCCCGCAGATGGGTGCCCCACGGGTAGATGCCGGGAGCCCTGGACAGGCCGAACTTCAGATAGAGCGGTGCGCCGCGCCGGATGAGCTCGGCGACCTCGTACATCCGGATGTATCCGCCGAGGTCGTCGGGGGCCTCGATGTACATGTCCATGGGGGCGCCGGACACCCGGCGGATCTCGGTGAGGTGATCGAGCGTCAGATCGCTGGGCACGTTGATCGAGTCGGCGCCGAGCCGCTCGTACACCGCGTACGCGGCCGGGTTGACCGGCCCGATCAGCGCCGAGACCTTGAGCGTGGTGTCGGCCGGGATGATCCCGGTCCGCCGTGCCCGGTGCAGGGTCCACAGCACGCCCTCGTCGGCGACCAGCAGGCACTTGACGCCCAACTCAGTGGCCCGGACGGCGTCTTCGACGCAACCGGCGACCGCGTCGTGGCCGCGGGCGCGCAGGCCGGCCCCCCGCGAGTCGGTGCGCACCGAGCCACCGATGTCCCAGGTGCCGCGCGGGCCGGTGAACAGGCAGAGCTCGATGCCGCGTTCGTCGGTGGCCTCGACCATCTCGGTGATCTCGGCGTCCGTCAGCATCCACACGCCGCTGCCCTGGCTGATCCGGTGGATCGGCACGTCGAGCCGGGAGGACTCCTTGAGGACGGCCGCCAGCGCCTCGGGACCCTCGCACGAGGGGATCTCGGTGCGCCAGCGGCCGCCGCCCGGGAAGCCGTGGGCGGAGGCGTCGGCGGGGTCGAGGGCGGGCGCGCCCAGGCCCAGGGCGGTGAGTGCCTGCTCACCGGGCCTGCGGGCTGCCGTGGCGGAAGCGTCGGTCACAAGCTGTCCTTCGTGTTCGATATTTCGCACATGGTTCGGGCCTTGGGGCAGGGAAAGGGCCCGGTGGTACGCCGGTCGCGGCGCGATCAGGTAACGCCGCGACCGGCGCAGAACTAGGGCCTGAGCAGCACCTTGCCGACCTTCGGGTCGCCGGACCCCACGAGCTCGACGGCCCGGGAGAACTGGGTCAGCGGCAGCCGGTGCGTGACCAGGGGCAGCGGTTCGAGCAGGCCGGCGCCGAAGACCCGTACCGTGTGCGCCCAGGCGTCCGGCGGCGCCCCGAAGACGGTCTGCACCGCCAGCTGCCGTACGACCAGGTCGGTCGGGTCGAGCCCCTCGGCGCCCGGCGCCGGGATGCCCGTCAGGACCAGGCGTCCGCCGCGCCTGAGCAGCGAGGCGGCGGTGCGCGCGGCGGACGCGGACCCGGCGGTCTCGACGACGACGTCGAAGTCGTCGGGCAGCGGCTGGTCCTTCGTACGGAAGTCGGTGGCGCCGAACCGGCGGGAGAGGGCCTCCCGGTCGTCGCGGGTGCCGACCACCAGGAGCTCGGCCGGGGAGATCGCCCGCAGGAACTGTACGGCGAACATCCCGAGCGTCCCGGTGCCGACCACCGCGACCCGCTCGCCCGGCCGGGCGTCCGCCTTGAGCGCGGCCGCCGCGACACAGGCGGCCGGCTCCAGGAGGGCGGCGGCGGTGAGGTCGGCCGCGTCGGGCAGGACGTGCAGCAGCCGGGCCGGGAGGGTGAGGGTGGTGGCCATGGCGCCCGGCTGGGTGAAGCCGGTCTCCTCGTAGCCCGCGGTGCACAGGGTGGTCTCGCCCGCGTGGCAGCGGTCGCACACCTGGCAGTTGCGGAAGCCCTCGCCGACGACCTTGCGGCCGACCAGGGAGTCCGGCACCCCGGCGCCCACCTTCCGCACCGTCCCGGACCACTCGTGGCCGGGCGTCAGCGGGTAACGGACGTACCCCTCGGGCCGGTTGCCCTGGTACAGCTCGCGGTCACTGCCGCAGATGCCCACGGCGTGCACGGCGACCAGCGCCTCGCCCGGACCCGGCTCGCGCGGCTCGTGCGGGACGACGCGGTGCTCGCCCGGCGCCTCGACGACGACCGCGGTGCTCACTGCGTGCCCTTCGGCCTGCGCTGCTCCCAGCCGTCGGCCCACAGGTCGAACCGGGCCTGCTGCTGCGGGAACTCGGCGGCCGCGTCGGCGTCGAACTCGACGCCGAGACCCGGTGCGTCGGAGAGGTGGAAGTAGCCGTCGACCACCTCCGGCGCGCCCTTGACGACCTTCTTGATGTCCGCGTCGGCGAAGTCGTTGAAGTGCTCCAGGATCTTGAAGTTCGGGGTGGTGAACCCGACCTGGAGGGAGGCGGCGGTGAGCACCGAGCCGCCCACGTTGTGCGGGGCGACGAGGACGTAGTGCGTCTCGGCGGTCGCGGCCAGCTTCCGGGTCTCCCAGATGCCGCCGATGTGGCCGACGTCCGGCTGGATGATGTCGGCGGCCTGGCTCTCGAAGAGCTCGCGGAACTCGATCCGGTCGTGGATCCGCTCACCGGTGGCCACCGGCAGGTCCACCTTCGCCGCGACCTTCTCCAGCGCCTTGAGGTTCTCCGGCGGCACCGGCTCCTCCAGCCACGCGGGCTTGAAGGGGGCCAGCTCGTGGGCCAGCCGGACGGCGGTGGCAGGGGAGAAGCGGCCGTGCATCTCCAGCATCAGCTCGGTGTCCGGGCCGATCGCGTCGCGCACCGCCTCGATGAGGGAGACGGAGTACAGGGTCTGCTCGTGGTCGAGCTCGAAGTGCCCGGTGCCGAACGGGTCGATCTTGAGGGCCCGGTACCCGCGGGCGACGACCTCCTGCGCGGCCTTGTGGTAGGCCTCCGGGGTCCGCTCGGTGGTGTACCACCCGTTGGCGTACGCCTTGACCCGGTCGGTGACCTTGCCGCCGAGCAGCTGCCAGACCGGAACGCCGAGCGCCTTGCCCTTGATGTCCCAGCAGGCCGTCTCGACGACCGCGATGCCGGACATGACGATCTCGCCGGCCCGCCCGTAGTCGCCGTACTTCATGCGGCGCACGAGATCCTCGACGGCGAACGGGTCCGATCCGAGAATGTGGTTGGCCTCGGCCTCCCGCAGGTAGCCGATCAGCGCGTCGGTGCGGCCGAGCATCCGGGTCTCGCCGACTCCCGTGATCCCTTCGTCGGTGTGCACCTGGACGTAGGTCAGGTTGCGCCACGGCGTCCCGACCACGTGTGTGCTGATTCCGGTGATGCGCACGGCAGTTGCCCCTCAGCTGTTCGAGATTTCGTCACACGTTCGAAATGTTGGCGTGACAGTAAGGATGGGGCGGCGGGGGTGTCAATGGGGCGAACAGATATCGGTTTCGGCAAGGATGTCGAGAACTCTTTCGGTCTCCCACAGAACCTTCACAGGGGCGCCTAGGAACGTGACCCTCCGGGAACTTAGTCTTCCCGCGTCATGGACTACTGCCTCCCGTGCCGTAGGCACCTCAACGGCGCTCTCGCCTGCCCGGGGTGCGGCACTCCCGTCGAACAGCTCCGCGCGTACCCGGAGGAATCGGGCGCGCGCCCGTACGAGCCGTACCCGTACAAGAACCAGAACCCCTACGACAGTTACGACGACGGGGACGACCGCGACGGCGGGGACAACGGTGACGAGCACGCCGACTCCGGCGAGGGCTACGACGACGAGGACGCCGACGCCGACGAACACCACGCGCGCGGCGACGAGGCCGAGCCGTCGGGGCGTGCGGCCCGGCGCCGGGAACAGACGCGCGGCCGGGGCCGTGGGCGTGGGCGGGGCGGGGACGAGGAGGGTCCGGCGGGCGCCGAGGGCAGCCGCCGCGACCGCAAGGCCGCGGCCCACCGCCGACGCCGCCGCCGGACCCTGTTGATAACCGCGGGTTTCGTCCTGGCGGCCGGTGGCCTCAGCCTCGCCGAACTCGGCATGGACGCCCCGTTCTCCAGCCAGCGGCCGGCCGCGGCCGGCAACGACTCCACGGACGGCGGCGCGAGTTCCTCGGACTCGGGGGAGTCGGCGAAGCCCCTGGACGACGCGTCCGCCGGTACGAAGGCCGGATCCGCCTCACCGGACGCCTCGGCCTCCCCGTCCGCCTCCGAGTCCGCGAAGGACAAGGCGTCGAAGTCCCCCGACGACAAGAGCACCGACGCGTCGGAGCAGTCGGCCGTCGCGGGCACGGGCGGGCCGACCACGGCCCCCACGTCCCCGGCCACCTCCCGGCCGGCGTCCACCCCGAGCGCGAACCCGACGCCGTCCGGCCCGGCACCGGTTCCTTCCCCGTCGAAGACGTGCAAGCAGTTCCTGTGGTGGTGCACCTGAGCGTTCCCCGCCGCGACGGCGCGAACGCGAGGGCGGCCGCCAGGGCCTGGACCGGTGTGACCGCGAGGGCGGCCGACCGGGCCTAGACCGGCGTGACCGCCACCACCACCCCCGGCTCCGCCGCCGGGCTCACCGCCGCCGACACCCGTATCGCCGTGGCCCGTGCCACGCGTCCGGTACGGGCGGCTGTCGTCAGGAGCAGCGGCTGGAGTTGCTCCAGGCCCGTCACCAGGAGCTCCTCGCCGGCGATCAGCACGGGCCGGGCCGCCTTGGTCGCCGCGGCGGCCGCCTCCGTCACATCGGCCAGAGGCGGGAGCGCGGCGCGGACGAGACCGGCGCCCACCGTGGCCGCCCGCTCCGCCAGCGCCACCTGGGCGGGCAGGAGGGGAGCCACGGCCGCCGTGACGGCGTCCGCGATGCGGCGCAGTTCCGGGGAGGACTCGCGCAGGACCTCGGCCGCCGCCCGGATCGCGGGGGTGAGGGCCAGCAGCGCGCCCGCCGCCATCCCGGCCAGGGTGGGCAGCAGCGGGGACATCGCCTCGGCCAGCTCCCCGAGCACGGCCGCGAACTCCTCCACGGCGGGCTCCACCGCGTCCAGCACCGGCAGCAGGCTGTCGCCGAGGGCGGCCAGCAGGGCCTGGGCCGGTTCGCTGACCGGGTGCGCCGCCAGCGGCATCCCGCTCGTGCCCAGCCGGGTCAGCGTGTCCACGATCCGGTAGAACGCCTCCTGCGCCTGTGGTGACGCGCTCGCCTCGGCCAGCTCCGCCGTCGTCTCGCGCAGCACCCGCAGCAGTTCGGTGCCCGAACCGTCGCGCGGGTCCAGGGTGTTGATCGCGATTTTGGTGATGTTCCCGGCCGTGTCCAGGAGTTGACCGGTGATGTCGGTGGTGCTGCGTGCCATGCGCAGCACCTCGTCCCTGCTGGGGAGCGAAGGAATCGTCGCCATGGGCCCTCCCGCCCTCTGCTCGGCCTCTGCCCGACGGCTCGACTCGCACCCACCGCGCGGACCCGCCCACAGCATGCCCCGTCCGACCCCTCTCGCATCGGCCATCCGGGGCAACGGTGACACCCAGGCTCGCCTGTTGCTGTTGAGTCGAACAGGTACGTCTCGCCGTACCGCTCTCAGGAATCGTCAGAGGAGGTACGCGTGCCCCCCACCGCAGGAGCCGTTCCCCCGAGATCCGTTCTGATCACGACCCTTGCCGTCCTGGCGCTCGCCACCGCGGCCGCCCCCGCCCGTACCACCGGAGTGGACCCCGCCCGAACCGCCGGAGCCGGCGTCGCCCCCGCCCTCCGGGAGGGTTCCGCCACGGAGCACCGGGCGGCCGACGCCCCGGCGGCAGCGGCCCGCACGGCCCTCACCGCACGGCTCCCCGACCTCGCCGACGCCGGCCGCGGCTACCCGCGCCAACAGGTCCTCGCCCCCGACCCGGAGAACGCCGCCGACCGCTCCCTCAAGCTCGGCCTCGTCCCGTACCACGCCATCGCCCCCCGGCTGAACGCCCTCCAGCGCCTCGGCGACCGGGTGAGCGTAGAGGTCGCGGGCCACTCGGCCGGCGGCCACCGGCTCTACCTCGTCACCGTGACCGCCCCGGAGAGCGCCGCCGAGACCCAAGCCCAGGAGCAGATGCGCGACCGCATCGAGAACGCGCCCGCCGCGGCCGCCGAGGACCCCGCGATCAAGGCGTCCTACAAGACCCCGGTCTTCTTCAACAGCAACATCCACGGCGACGAGCGGGAGGGCACCGACGCCGCCCTGAAGCTCATCGAGCGGCTCGCGACCGCGAACGACGCGAGCACCGCGGACCTCCTCGCGCACAGCCGCCTGTACTTCGACCTCACCGCCAACCCGGACGGCCGGATCGCGGGCACCCGCGCCAACGCCAACGGCTTCGACCTGAACCGGGACTTCGTCACCGCCTCCCAGCCCGAGGTGCGGGCGTTGCGGCAGATCGAGATCGACAAGCAGCCGGCCGTCATGCTGGACCTGCACGGCTACGTCAACGGCACCCTCATCGAGCCGGCCACCCCGCCGCACGGCGAGAACTACGAGTACGACCTGTTCCTGAAGAACACCTACGCCAACGCCCTCGGCATGGAGGCCGCCGTCAACGGCCTCCGTTACACCCCGGCGAAGGACGGCGTCGCACCGGTCCAGATCCCCTTCCGCGACCAGCGGGAGGGCTGGGACGACTGGCCCCCGGTCTTCACCCCGCAGTACGCGGCCTTCCACGGCGCGGTCGCCGCGCACACCGTCGAGATCCCCCTGGCCGTCAACAACGCGGCCTACGACACCCTGCCGGCGACCGAACTGAAGCGCAGGGCCGCGATCGACGTGGCCGTCGCCGAGGCCGCCATGCGCGCCACGCTCGACTACGCCCGCTCGCACCGGACGACGCTCATCGCCGACCAGATCGAGGTCTTCCGGCGCGGGACGGCGGGCGCCGCGCAGGTGCCGGTGTCGCCGAAGACCGTGCCGGGCGTGCCCGGCATCGGGCCCGAGGACGTCTACACGACGACGTTCCCGCGGGCGTACGTCGTCCCGGCGGGCCGCACCCAGCGTTCCGCCGCCGCCCGGCTCGTCGACCACCTCCTCGCCAACGACGTCCGCGTAGGCCGCGCCACCGGGGACTTCCGGCTCGGCGGACGGACCTACCCGAGCGGCTCCTACCTCGTCGACCTGCACCAGCCCAAGCGCGGTCTGGCGAACGCGCTGCTCGCCGACGGCCGGGACATCAGCGACAAGGTGTCGGTGATGTACGACATCTCGGGCTGGAGCCTGGGCCGGCTGTGGGGCGCCACCGTCGAGGCCGTACCGGACGGCCGGCTGTCCGGGCTCCCGGTCGGCGCCGTCCACGAGGCCGCCGCCGTCGGACACGTCGCCCCGAGCGGCGACCTGCGGCTGCGGCTGGACGACCCACGGGAGGTTGCGGCGCTGAACGCGCTGCTCGCGCAGCACGTGTCCGTACGTCTCGCGGGCGACGGCAGCGCCGTGGTCCCGGCCTCGGCGCGCGCGGCGGCCGCCGACGCGGCCCGGACGTACGACGTCTCCTTCGACGCCACCACCCTCGGGCCCGCCACCGCGGCCCTGCGCCGCCCGCGCGTGGCGGCCGCCGTCACCCCCGGCGAGCTGTTCGCGCTGCGGGAGATGAACTTCGACGTCGTGCCCGTCTCCACCGAGCTCCTGGACGCGGGCTTCGACTGGTCGCGGGCGGACGTGCTGTTCGTGTCGGCCGGGCTGGACCGCGACGACCTGGACGCACCGGCCCGCCGGGCCCTGGACGCCTTCCTCGCCGGACACGGCCTCGTCGGCCGGGGTGCGGTCGGGGCGGCGCTCGGCTCGGCGGCGGGGCTGGCCGCGAAGCCGGCCGAAGGCAGTCCGGACGCCAACGGGGTGGTGCGCGTGGTGAATTCGGGCCCGGTCACCGCCGGCGCCCCGGACCACTCCTTCGTCTACGCACCCGTCTGGTTCACCGACCTCGGGCCGGGGGTCCGGGTCGAGCAGTCGTACGCGACCGGGAACCCGCTTCTCGCCGGCCACTGGCGGCCGGGGGCCGACGGCTTCGGCGGGCCGGGCGCGGCGGCGGGACAGGCCTCGGTGGTGAGCGGCCCGCGTGCGGTGCTGTTCGGCACCGAACCCCTCTTCCGGGACCACCCGAAGGGGGAACTCGCCCAGGTCGGAAGGGCGTTGTTCACAATGGGAGCAGCGAGCAGCGGCTCGGTTGAGGAGAGCGGATGACGCAGGAGATCACCGTCCACGGCACGGTCGCCGAGGGCTATGAGCCGGTGCGCGAGGAGTTCACCGCGTTCATCGCCACGGAACGCGCCGACTACGAGGGCCAGTTGTGCGCGTACGTCCACGGGCGACGGGTCGTCGACCTGTGGGCCGGGGACGGCGTCGACGGCGACAGCCTCTACGGCGTGTACTCGTCGACCAAGGGAGCCGCCCACCTGGTGGTGGCGATCCTCGTGCAGGACGGCACGCTGGAGCTGGACCGCAAGGTCACCTACTACTGGCCGGAGTTCGCCGCCGAGGGCAAGGGGGCACTGACCGTGCGCGAGCTGATCGCGCACCGGGCGGGTCTGGTCGGCACCGACTCCGGATTCACCCCGGCGGAGCTGGCCGACGACCGGGCGATGGCCGAACGCCTCGCCGACCAGCGGCCGTTCTGGCGCCCCGGCACGGCCTTCGGCTACCACGCCCTGGTCATCGGCGCGCTCACCGGCGAGGTCGTGCGGCGTGCGACGGGCCGCACCTTGCAGGAGGTGTACCAGGAGCGGGTCCGCGCTCCCTACGACCTCGACTTCTTCCTGGGCCTGCCATCCGCGCACGAGCCGCGTTTGCGCAGCACCCTGCCGATGCTCCCGACGGCCCAGCAGCGCGCGCTGCTCGACACCGTCCCGTCCGGCCCGCACACGCTCGCCGCGATCGCGTTCAACGAGCACGCGGCCGAGCCCACCGACCTGGAGTCCCTGCTCAACGAGCCGCTGATCCGCGCCAAGGGCCCGGCCTCGGTGGGCGGGGTCGCCTCGGCGCGCGGTCTGGCCGGGATGTACGCGGCGCTGCTCAGCGAGATCGACGGCAAGGCACCGCTGCTGAAGGAGGACACGGTGGCGGAGTTCGGCCAGTACCACTCCGTGGGGTACGACCTGGTGGCCCGCGCCCACAAGTCGTACGGCCTGGGCTTCCAGGCCACCGCCGACACCTGGCACACCTTCCTGGGCGCCGGCGCGATCGGCCACAGCGGCGCGGCGGGTTCGCAGGCCTTCGCCGACCCGCGCAGCGGCGTCGCCTACGGCTACACGCGGCGCCGCTTCGCGTTCCCGGGAGGGGCGGCCCCGGAGAACGACCGGCTGGCGGGGGCGGTGCACCGGGCGGCACTGGCCCGCTGACGACGAGAGGCCGCACCCCCGTCCCCAAGGGTGCGGCCCCCGCTCAGCGCGACGACCGGTCTCGGACCAGCGTCACGGTGATGTTCCCGCGCGTCGCCTTCGAGTACGGGCACACCTGGTGGGCCTTCTCGACCAGAGCGCGCGCGGTGTCCGCGTCGACGCCCGGGATCTCGGCCGAGATCTCGACGATGATCCCGAACCCGTCGTCGTTCCTGCCGATACCGACCTTCGCGGTGACGGTCGAGCCGGAGACGTCGGCGCCCTCCTGACGGGCGACGACCCCGAGCGCGCCCTGGAAGCAGGCGCTGTAACCGGCGGCGAACAGCTGCTCCGGGTTGGTGCCCGCGCCGCTCCCGCCCATCTCCTTGGGCGGATTGACGACGACGTCGAGCCTGCCGTCGTCGGTGGCGACCCTGCCGTCGCGGCCGTTCTCGGCGGTGGCGACGGCGGTGTACAGGACGTCGGACGGGCCAATGGGGGTGCTGGGCATGCGGTTGTCCTCCTCCTCGGTCCGCGGCGACTCGCGCCCACGATCACCACGGATTTCGGAAAGAAGTTACCGCATGCCGGAAACAGCCGGGAAGTCCCGCGGGCCTTACAGCTTGACGATCATCTTTCCGGTGTTGTCGCCGCGCAGGACCCCGAGGAACGCCTCCAGGTTGTTCTCGATGCCCTCGACCACGGTCTCGCGGTACTTGAGCCGGCCGGAGGCCACCCAGGGGCCGACCTCGGCCACGAACTGCGGCTGCAGGTCGTAGTGGTCGCCGACCAGGAAGCCCTCCATGCGGCCGCGGGTCTGGATGAGGCGGGCGAGGTTGCGCGGGCCGGGGGCCGGCTCGGTGTTGTTGTAGACGGAGATCATTCCGCAGACCGCGATCCGGCCGCCCTGGTTGAGCGAGCCGATGGCCGCCTCCAGGTGGTCGCCGCCGACGTTGTCGAAGTAGACGTCGATGCCGTCGGGGGCGGCGGCCCGCAGCTGCTCGCCGACGGGGCCGTTCTTGTAGTTGAAGGCGGCGTCGAAGCCGTACTCCTCCACCAGCAGCTTGACCTTCTCGTCGGACCCGGCGGAGCCGATGACCCGCGAGGCGCCCTTGAGCTTGGCGATCTGCCCGACCTGGCTGCCCACGGCACCCGCGGCGCCGGAGACGAAGACGGAGTCGCCCTCCTTGAAGGAGGCGGTGCGCAGCAGACCGGCGTAGGCGGTGAGGCCGGTCATGCCGAGGACGCCGAGGTACGTGGACAGCGGGGCGGCCTCGGGGTCGACCTTGACGGCGTGCTGCGCGTCCAGGACCGCGTACTCGCGCCAGCCGAAGAAGTGCAGGACGTGGTCGCCGACGGAGAGACCCTCGGCGTTGGAGGCGACGACCTCGCCGACGGCGCCGCCCTGCATGACCTTGCCCAGCTCGAAGGGGGCGGCGTACGACTTCGCGGCACTCATTCGGCCGCGCATGTACGGGTCCACGGAGAGGTACTTGTTCCGCACGAGCACCTGACCCTCGCCCGGCGTCGGGACCTCCGCCTCGACGAGGGCGAAGTCCTCGGGCTTCGGCCAGCCGACGGGGCGGCTGAGGAGGTGCCATTCGCGGTTGATCATGACCTGTGCCTTTCGGGATTTACTTCAGTACCTGAAACAACCATGCGCCTGAATATTTCATGATGTCAAGTAACCGGGTACTCTGGAGTACATGTCGAGCCCACAGAAGATCTCCCGCCAGATCTCCCGCCCCGATGAGCTGACCATGGAGGTCGTCGAGCTGATCGGGGACGTCGTGGCCCGGTTCTACGCGGACTACGAGGAGGCGGCGGGCGAGCACCGGCTCACCGGGGCCCAGGCAAGGCTGCTGAACCTCCTGTCGCTGGAGCCGCTGCCGATGCGCAAGCTCGCGCAGAAGCTGAAGTGCGAGCCGTCCAACGTGACCGGGATCGTGGACCGCCTGGAGGCCCGCGGACTGGTCGAGCGCCGCCCCGACCCGGCGGACCGCCGGGTGAAGCTCGCCGCCGCCACCGACGAGGGCCGCGGTGTCTCCCTCGACCTCCGCGAGGGCCTGCGCTTCGCCCGGGAACCCCTCGCCGGACTGTCCGACGAGGAGCGGCTGACCCTGCGGGACCTGCTTCGCCGGATGCTGGGCGCCCAGGACTGACCCGGCGGACAGGCCCTCGGGCCCCCGGGCCCTTGGGACCTTCCGCAGACCCCCGGTAAAGTTTTGGCCATGCGCGATCTTGGGGTGGGATTCGGTTATCTGCTGAAGGGCCAGCGATGGGTGGCCCGGCACGGCAAGCAGTACAACTTCGGCCTGCTGCCCGGCCTGATCGCCCTGGTCCTGTACGGGGCGGCGCTCGTCGCGCTGGCCATCTGGGGCGAGGACTTCGTCTCCTGGGCCACCCCCTTCGCCGACGACTGGTCGAGCCCCTGGCAGGGCCTGTTCCGCGGCTTCCTCACGGCGGTGCTCTTCGCGCTCGGCCTGCTCATGGCCGTCCTCACCTTCACCGCCGTGACCCTGCTGATCGGCCAGCCCTTCTACGAGAAACTCTCCGAGAAGGTCGACCGGGACGTGTCGCCCGACGGCACCGCGCCCGAGTCCGGCCTCCCGCTCTGGCGCGAGCTGTGGATCTCGGCCCGCGACAGCCTGCGCATCCTGGCCCGCGCCGCCGTCTGGGGCGTGCTGCTGTTCGCGCTCGGCTTCCTGCCCTTCGTCGGCCAGACGGCCGTACCGGTGCTCGGCTTCCTCGTCACCGGCTTCTTCCTCACCGAGGAGCTCGCCGCCGTCGCCCTGCAGCGCCGCGGCGTCGAACTGCGCGCCCGCCTCGGCCTCCTGCGCTCCCGCAAGACCCTGGTCTGGGGCTTCGGCGCGCCCCTCGGCCTGGCCTTCCTGGTCCCGTTCGTCGCGGTGTTCCTGATGCCGGGCGCGGTCGCGGGCGCCACGCTCCTCGCCCGCGACCTGCTGGGCGAGGAGATCGCCGAGGGCGCCACGGAGGACGACGGCGACGCCGCGGACGAGGACCGGCAGGTCACTTCCTGAACGTCGCGTCCGCCGCCGCCGTCACGATCGACCGCACCTGCGCGATGATGTCCAGCCGGTTGCGCACGAACTCCGGGTCCGTGACCGTGCCGGTCGACGGGTCGGTGTTGCCGGTGCCGAACTGCAGCACCGGGGTGTGGACATGCCCGCCCGGCAGCGTGTCGTGCAGGCCGAGACGGTCCCGGAGCAGGGTCGCGCGGTAGGCGATCTCGTTCGAGAGGTAGTTGCCGCCGCCCCCGGCACGGGCGGTCGAGCCGGGCGTCGGTCCGTCCGGGCGGACGACCGCCTCGGTGCCGCCCGCCGGGATCTCGGTCACCTCCGTGTGGTCGTACACCGGGAAGCGCCCGGTGTGCGCGGCCACGATCGCCGCGTAGGGCAGCGTCGTGGTCGTCCACTGCGGCTGCGCGGCCGGCTCGGTGACCGGGATCGTCTCCGTCCGGCCGACGGAGTCGTTGTCGGGGAAGCCGCCCCGCCAGGCCCCGTTGGTGCGCTCGATGTCGAAGCGCCCGACGCGGCCCTGGCTCACGGTCGCGAACAGGTCCGCCTTCGGCAGGTACGGCCGCAGCGTCCGCTCCACCGTGCCCTCGGCGAAGTCCTGCCAGCGCACCGGGAACACGGCGGTCTCCACCCGCGCCGGACCGTCCGCCGTCTCGATCACCGTGCCGTCCAGGGCCAGCGCGGTGGCACCGGACGGGTTGGAGATGCGGATGTCCCGGTCGAGGGTGAAGGGGTCGAAGCCGGTGACGAGGATGCGCCGGACGCCCTTGCCGTGCGGGAGGCGGAGGTCGGTCTCCCCACGTGAGGCGCGCTCCAACCCGTCCAGCAGCGCCGCCCGTTGCGACTGGCTCAGCCCGAACCCCGGTTCCCACGTCCGCACATGCCGGGTCATTCCCAACCGCGCCCAGTACAGCGGCCGGTCGTCGTCCGGACTCAGGTCGCCGGCCGCGGGACCCCGCCTCTGCGCCCGGTCGACGGCCCGCCGCCACAGCGCGGATCCCTCGCGCACGACGATGTGGCGGGCCCGCGCGAAGGAGTCCGCCGAGTCGAGCGCGCGGGCGAACTCCGGTGCCACGGCGTCGAATCCGGAACGCCGCAGGATCTCCTGGGGCACGGCCCGGTCGAGCCGCTGTTCCTCGACGGTCGGGGCGGGGACGGGGGCAGGGGCGCCGTCGGCGGACACCGCCGAAGCGGGGGCCGACAGGCCCGCCAGCAGGGCCATGGAGAGGAAGCCGATCCGAACGCGTAAGGAGGTCAAGGAAGTTCAGGTCCTTCCGTCGCGGTGGGTGCCTCGTGCGGGACGGCGGAAGTATCGCGTGACGGGAGTGGTCTACGCCATGGGGCGTGGGATCCTCGCCGTGGCCTCCCGCAGCCCCGCCAGGAACGCCTCCGTGGCCGAGGCCAGTGACCGCCCCCGCGGCGTCGCCGCGTACACCGCCCGCGCGGGGGCGTGCTCGTCGAGCACCGGCAGCAGGATGACCTTCGAGGTGCCCCGGCTGTTCCGCCCCAAGGCCCTGGTCGAGATCGAGATCGTGGCGGCGGTGCCCGGCGGCAGGTGATACTGCCGCGCATGAAGACAGCGAAGGCCGTGAACCTGGGCGTCCTGTTCCTGATAGAACTCGGCGCCCTCGCGGCCGCCGCCCGCTGGGGCTTCACCCGGGACGCGGCCACCCCCGCGCGGTGGCTGCTCGGACTCGCCGCGCCCGCCGTACTCGTCGTGCTCTGGGCGCTGTTCGGCTCGCGGAAGGCGTCGTACAAGACGCGCGGAGCGGTCCGCGTCGGCTTCGAACTGCTGTGGTTCGGGGCCGGGGTGCTCGCCCTGTTCGCCGCCGGGGCGGTGGGCTGGGGGATCGCCTTCGCACTGGTCTGCGCGATCAGCAAGGCACTGGCGGTCGTCTGGCGGCAGTGACCGGGTGATGGACACGATGGGAGGTACCCAGCGGACTTCGACGAGGAGGTACCACCGTGGCGGAGACCGGCAACGCCCGAGCGGACGCGGCCCGTGAGGCCGTCGTGGAGGCGGCCCTGCGACGACTCGACCTGGACGCCAAGGCCCGGCTCCTGTCCGGCCAGGACATGTGGAGCCTGCCGGCCCTGCCGGAGATCGGCCTCGCCTCCCTGGTCATGTCCGACGGCCCGATCGGCGTCCGGGGCGTGCGCTGGACCGCCGACGACCCGTCCGTCGCCCTGCCCTCCCCGACCGCGCTCGCCGCCACCTGGGACCCCGAACTGGCTTGCCGCGCAGGCGTCCTGCTCGCGCAGGAGGCCCGCCGCAAGGGCGTCCACGTCCTGCTCGCGCCCACCGTCAACCTGCACCGCTCCCCGCTCGGCGGCCGTCACTTCGAGGGCTACAGCGAGGACCCGTACCTGACCGGGCGCATCGGCACGGGCTATGTGACCGGCGTGCAGTCCGGTGGCGTCGCCACCACCGTCAAGCACTTCGTCGCCAACGACGCCGAGACCGACCGCTTCACCGTGGACAACCTCGTCGGCGAACGCGCCCTGCGCGAGCTCTATCTGGCGCCCTTCGAGGCGATCGTCGCGCAGGCCCGGCCCTGGGGCGTGATGACCGCCTACAACCAGGTCAACGGCACGACGATGACCGAACACCGCCACCTGGTCCAGGAAGTCCTGCGCGGCGAATGGGGTTTCGACGGCGTCAACGTCTCCGACTGGACGGCCGCCCGGTCGACCGTCGGCGCCCTCACCGGCGGCCTGGACGTGGCCATGCCCGGCCCGGTCACGGTGTACGGCGCGCCCCTCGCGCGGGCCGTGCGGGACGGCGAGGTCGACGAGTCCGCGGTCGACGCGGCCGTACGCAACGTGCTGCGGCTCGCCGCCCGCGTCGGCGTCCTGGACGGCGCCGAACCCGCGGTCACCGAGGTGCCCGGGCCGGTCGACGGGGCGGACCTGGCCCGCGAGATCGCCCGCCGCGCCTTCGTCCTGGTCCGCAACGAGCGCGGTGCCCTGCCCCTGACGGCCGGTGCGACCGTGGCGCTGACCGGCGCCGCCGCCCGCGAGGCCCGGGTCCTCGGCGGCGGCTCCGCCACCGTCTTCCCGGCCCGGATCGTCTCTCCCCTCGACGGCCTCACCGCGGCCCTCCCCGACGGCGCCCTGAGCTACGCGGTCGGCGCCGATCCGGACACCGAACTCGCCGTCGGCGGCCGCGACTTCACCCTGCGCGCCGTCTGCCGCGACGCCGCGGGCAACGTCCTCGGCACCGGCACGGCCCCCGGCGGCCAGATCCAGTGGCTGGGCTCCGACCTGCCCACGGGCGTCAGTCACGTGGCCTTGCACACCGTGGAACTGACCGGCACCTTCACCCCGCGCGAGAGCGGCCCGCACACCTTCGGCATCAAGGGCCTGGGCGCGTTCACGCTCACCGTCGGCGGCACGACGTACTACGACGACGTCCAGCGCCCGTCCGGCGGCGACCCCTTCGCCGTCTTCTTCGACGCCCCGGTGCCCCGCGCCCAGGCCGAACTCACCGCGGGCGAACCGGTCGACGTCTCCCTCACCCACGTGGTGACCCACCCGCGGGGCGTCCCCCTCAAGAACGTCATCTTCGCCCTGGCCCACCAGGGCCCCCCGCGGGACCCGGACGAACTGATCGCGGAGGCCGCCGAGGCCGCCCGGGGCGCCGACACCGCCGTCGTCGTGGTCGCCACCACCGAGCGGGTCGAGTCCGAGGGCTTCGACCGCCGGGACCTGCGGCTGCCCGGCCGCCAGGACGACCTGGTCCGCGCCGTCGCCGCCGCCAACCCCCGCACCGTCGTGGTCGTCAACTCGGGCTCCCCGGTGGAACTGCCCTGGCGCGACGAGGTCGCGGCCGTGCTGCTGAGCTGGTTCCCCGGCCAGGAGGGCGGCGCGGCCCTGGCCGACGTGCTGACCGGGGCGCACGAGCCCGGCGGCCGGCTGCCCACCACCTGGGGCTCCCTGCGCGACGCCCCGGTCACCCGGGTTGTCCCGGAGCACGGCGCGCTCGCCTACACCGAGGGCGTGTTCATCGGCTACCGGGCCTGGGAGAAGGCGGGCCGCACCCCGTCGTACGCCTTCGGGCACGGCCTCGGCTACACCGAGTGGACGTACGAGTCACTGGAGGTCGAGGGGACGACCGCGCGGATCCGCGTCCGCAACACCGGGGCGCGGGTGGGGCGGGAAGTGGTCCAGGTCTATCTGGCCCCGGGCGCCCCGGACGCCGAGCGCCCGGCGCGCTGGCTGGCGGGCTTCGCGGGCGCCGAGGCGGGACCCGGCCAGAGCGTCGAGGTCACCGTCGACCTCCCGCGACGCGCCTTCGAGGTCTGGGACGAGAAGGCGAAGGCGTGGGAGTTTGTGAAGGGTTCGTACGAGATCACGGCGAGCCGCTCCCTCACCGACCACCGTCTCGCCGCCACGATTAACGTCTGACCCGGGACGACAGTCCCCACCGAGCGGCCCCGGTCCGGGACCTGACCCCTGGACCGGGGCCAACGACCTCCCCACCGGCCCCCGCGGCACGGCGCGCCGAAGCGGCCCCGTCCCCGTGCGCCGGGGCGGCCCTACCCCCGTACGCCGAAGCCGTACACCGTCTCCGAGCGGAACACCCGGCCCGGGCGCAGCTGGGTGGTCGGGAAGTGCGGGTGGTTCGGGGAGTCCGGGAAGTGCTGGGTCTCCAGGGCCACGCCCCTGCCCGGGGCGAAGGGGGCGCCGAGGTGGTCACCGGTGTAGAGCTGGAGCCCGGGCTCGGTGGTCGCGACGGTCAGCAGCCGGCCGGACGCCGCATCGTGCAGCTCGGCCACCACCTCGGGCGCCTCGGTCAGGCCCTTGTCGAGGACGAAGTTGTGGTCGTACCCGGCGCCGACCTTGCGGGCCGTACGGAAGTCGAAGCGGGAGCCCGTCACGTCCTCCAGCACGCCGGTCGGGATCAGCTCCGCGTCGACCGGGGTGTACCGGGACGCGGCGAGCCGCAGTTCCTGGCCGCCCGCGTCGCCCGAGCCGGACAGGTCGAAGTAGCTGTGGTTCGTCAGGTTGAGCACGGTCGGCGCGTCCGTCACCGCCTCGTACGTGATCCGCAGCGCCCCGGACGCGTCCAGGGTGTAGGTGGCCGAGAGCTTCAGCCGGCCCGGGAAACCCCCCTCGCCGTGCGGGCTGACCCGGCTCAGGCGCACCCCGTGCCCGACCGGCTCCGCGTCCCAGACGCGCTTGTCGAACCCGTGCTCGCCGCCGTGCAGGCAGTTGCGCCCGTCGTTCGGCGCCAGGGCGTAGGTCAGGTCGTCCAGCGGGAAGTGGGCGCCCGCGATCCGGTTGGCGTACCGGCCGACGAGCGCGCCGAGGAACGGCTCCGGGTGCGCCAGATAACCGTCCAGGCCGGCGAACCCCAGCACGACGTCCGCCGCCCGCCCTCCCCCACTCTCGACTTCGCTCGAGCGGGGGGACCCCCATCGGTCCGGAACCTCCACGGACTGCACGATCCCGCCGTACGTCAGGACCCGCACACGCACCCCGGCGCGCTCCAGCGTCCAGCGGTGGACCGGGCGACCGTCGGAAAGCGCACCGAAAAGTTCGCTCATGTGGAAAACCCTAGGGCACCCCTAGGCGACCGGCTCCTCGGCCGTGATCGTCCGGTACGCGATGGCCGCGAGCCGCGCCTGGCCGTCCGTGCTCGGGTGGAACCAGTCCCAGTGGCTGAGCTGGTCGGTGCCGAACTCGTAGTCGAAGACCGCGCCGCCGTCGAAGCGGCACCTGCGGTCCTTGGCGCAGACCTCCTGCAGCACCCGGTTGTACGCCTCCACCCGCCGCTGCACCTTGTCCCGCCGCACTATGGCGGCCGTGTCCAGGTCGTCGGCGTCGTTCAGCATGGACGGGCAGATGCCCAGCTTCCACACCTGCTTGCCGAGCGGGTTCGTCCGGCCCTGGGACCACAGCCGCTTCAGGTTCGGCACGCTCGCGACGTACACCTGCGCCTTCGGCAGCGAGGTGCGCAGCGTGCGCATCGCCTCCTCGAACCCCGTGCGGAAGTCGGCCACCGAGGTCATCGCGCGGGCCGAGGACCGGCAGGCGTCGTTCGCCCCCGCCATCACCGTCACCAACTGGGGCCGACGGGTGACCGCCTCGGCCATCTGGGCGGGCAGATCGGCCATCCGGGCGCCGGTCACCGCGTAGTTCCAGCTGTTCTCGGCCGCCCTGGCCCGCCCCAGCAGCCGTACCGCCAGGCTGTCGACCTGGGAGCTGGTGCCGGTCGCCCAGGACACCTCGGGGCAGTCCGACAGCACCGTGCAGGCGTCGAAGCCGCGGGTGATGGAGTCGCCGACGGCGGCGATCGAGGACGGGCTGCGGTTCCACACCGGGCGCACCGGGGCCGTCTTCGCGCGGGTGCCGTCCGGCGCGGGGGAGTCGTCGCCCGCGGCGTCGCAACCGGCCAGGCCCAGGGCCGCCACGGCGGTGAGGGCGAGGACACTCCGCCGGCGCCGGCGTCGGTTTCGCATGCCGTGGTCCCTCTCCTGTTGTCGTGCCGTCATGGTCCCCAACCCATGACAACGCGCGAGGGTTCCCGGCGGGCGGCATGGAACGGCTCACACCCGTACAAGCGTCCCCCTGGGTGAATGGCGGGGGTTTCCTGGCACTGGGACCGACGGTACGTCACACTCCTTGCGCCGCCGCACGGTAGCCTCGCCATCAACGCGGCCGTCGACCAACTGCCGCCCAGCCAGTCCGCAAGATGTCCCGCTCTGCCCGGAGGTCCCGGTGACGACACGTGGAGTTCTGTACGTGCACTCCGCGCCGCGCGCGCTGTGCCCGCACGTCGAGTGGGCCGTCGCCGGGGTGCTCGGCACACGCGTCAACCTCGACTGGATCCGGCAGCCCGCGGCACCCGGCACCTGGCGTTCGGAGTTCTCCTGGCAGGGCGAGGCCGGCACGGCCTCCAAGCTCGCCTCGGCGCTGCGCGGCTGGCATCTGCTGCGCTTCGAGGTCACCGCGGAGCCCTGCCCCACCGCCGAGGGCGAGCGCTACAGCTGCACCCCCGACCTCGGCATCTTCCACGCCGTCACCGGCATCCACGGCGACATCCTCATCCCCGAGGACCGGCTGCGGGCGGCGCTGACGCGGTCTCAGCGCGGCGAGACGGACCTGGAGGCCGAGCTCGCCAAGCTGCTGGGCAAGCCGTGGGACGACGAGTTGGAGCCGTTCCGCTACGCCGGCGAGGGCGCCCCGGTCCGCTGGCTGCACCAGGTGGTGTAGAAACCCCGGCACCCCGGCACCTCGGCGCCGGGATCCGCACACGAGGAAGGGCCCCCACCGCCCGGTGGGGGCCCTTCACTTGCGTACCGGCGTCGCTCAGATCGTCCGGAACGCCAGGACCACGTTGTGACCGCCGAAGCCGAACGAGTCGTTCAGCGCGGCGATACGGCCCTCGGGGAGCTTGCGTGCCTCGCCGCGGACGACGTCCGCGTTGACCTCGGGGTCGAGGTCGTCGAGGTTGATGGTCGGCGGGGCGATCCGGTTCACCAGCGCGAGCACCGAGGCGACGGTCTCGATACCGCCGGCGCCACCGAGCAGGTGACCGGTCATCGACTTGGTCGCGGAGATCGCCATGTGGTCGACGTCGTCCCCGAACACCTTGCGCAGCGCCTTGATCTCGGCGACGTCACCCTGCGGCGTCGACGTGGCGTGCGCGTTGACGTGCACGACCTCGGCCGGCTTCAGGTCGGAGTTGTCCAGCAGGTTCTGCAGCGCGTGCGCGATGCCGTTGCCGGACGGCTCGGGCTGCGTGATGTGGTGGCTGTCGGCGGAGATGCCCTGGCCGACGGCCTCGACGTAGATCCGGGCGCCGCGGGCCTTCGCGTGCTCCTCGGACTCCAGGACGATCACGCCCGCGCCCTCACCGAGGACGAAGCCGTCGCGGCCGGAGTCGTAGGGGCGCGAGGCACCCTCGGGGTTCTCGTTGTTCTTGGACATCGCCATCATGTTGCCGAACGCGGCGATCGGCAGCGGGTGGATGGCCGCCTCCGTGCCGCCCGCGACGACGACGTCGGCGCGACCGGTGCGGATCATCTCGATGGCGTAGCCGATGGCCTCCGCCCCCGAGGCGCAGGCCGAGACGGGGGTGTGCACACCCGCGCGGGCGCCCAGCTCGATACCGACGTTGGCCGCCGGGGAGTTGGGCATCAGCATCGGCACGGTGTGCGGGGAGACGCGGCGTACGCCCTTCTCCTTGAGGATGTCGTACTGGTCGAGGAGCGTCGTGACGCCGCCGATGCCGGAGGCGATGACCGCGCCCAGCCGGTCCGGGTTCACGGACAGGTCCTCGCCGGCCCGGGCGGTGAAACCGGCGTCCTTCCAGGCCTCCTGGGCGGCGATCAGCGCGAACTGCGCGGACCGGTCCAGCTTGCGGGCCTGCGGACGCGGGATGATCTCACCCGGTTCGACGGCGATCTGCGCGGCGATACGGACCGGCAGCTCGGCCGCCCAGTCCTGCTCCAGAGGCCGGACGCCGGACTTGCCGGCGAGCAGGGCCTCCCAGGTCGAGGCTGCGTCGCCACCCAGCGGTGTGGTTGCGCCGATACCGGTGACGACCACGGTGCGATTGGTCGGGCTCACGGGAATTCTTTCTCCAACGGATACGGGAGGGCTACCCCCGCGTCAGCGGGGACTACGGCGCCACCGCCGGGTGGCGGGGCCTTGCAGCCTCGGTCTGAGGGGTGATCAGGCCTGGTGCTTGAGGATGTAGTCGGTGGCGTCACCGACGGTCTTGAGGTTCTTGACGTCCTCGTCCGGGATCTTGACGTCGAAGCGCTCTTCGGCGGCGACGACGACCTCGACCATGGACAGCGAGTCGACGTCCAGGTCGTCGGTGAAGGACTTGTCCAGCTGGACGTCCTCAACCGGGATGCCGGCGATCTCGTTCACGATGTCGGCGAGACCGGCGACGATCTCTTCCTGAGTGGCGGCCATGTCAGGCGCTCCTTCTTAGATATCCAGACGGTGTGTTGCGCCCACCGCGTCAGCGGCAGGAGGTGCGGCGCTCGTGCCGGACCACATGATCCGGCACGGAGTGCCTAGGGGAGGGTAACGACCGTGGCGGCGTAGACGAGACCCGCCCCGAATCCGATGACGAGCGCGGTGTCGCCG
The DNA here is from genome assembly GCF_021538895.1 of Streptomyces olivochromogenes. GTDB lineage: Bacteria > Actinomycetota > Actinomycetes > Streptomycetales > Streptomycetaceae > Streptomyces > Streptomyces olivochromogenes_A. Next base: position 47,825 of record NZ_JADDRL010000021.1, read on the forward strand.
CTCTTCGCCTCGCCGGTCGCCAGAAGCCGCTCCATCGCGAGCGGGATCGAGGCGGCCGAGGTGTTGCCGGTGGTGCGGATGTCACGGGCGACCGTGACGTGCTCCGGCAGCTTGAGGGTCTTCACCATCGAGTCGATGATCCGCACGTTGGCCTGGTGCGGGATGAAGACGTCCAGGTCGTCCGAGGTGATCCCGGCCGCGTCCAGCGCCTGCTGGGCGACCTTCGCCATCTCGAACACGGCCCAGCGGAAGACCGCCTGGCCCTCCTGGGTGATCGCGGGGAACTTGACGTTGCCCTCGCTGTCCAGGGGGAGCTGGGACAGGTCGCCGATCCTGAACCGGTCCCACGGCACGGTCTGCTTGATGGTCTCGGACTTGTCGCCCTCGGAGCCCCAGACGGTCGGGCCGATGGCCGGCTCCTGCGCGGGGCCGACCACCACGGCGCCGGCGCCGTCGCCGAACAGGAAGGCCGTCGCGCGGTCCTCCAGGTCGGTCAGGTCGGACAGCCGCTCGACGCCGATGACGAGCACGTACTCGGCCGAGCCCTCGACGATCATGCCCTTGGCCAGGGTCAGTCCGTAGCCGAATCCGGCGCAGCCCGCCGAGATGTCGAAGGCTGCGGCCTTGTCGGTGCCCAGCTTGTCGGCGATCTCGGTCGCGACGGCCGGGGTCTGGCTGAAGTGCGAGACGGTCGAGACGACCACGGCACCGATCTGCTCCGCGGAGATGCCCGCGTCGGCGATCGCCTTGCCGGAGGCCTCGATCGCCATCGCGGCGACGGTCTCCTCCGGGCCCGCCCAGTGCCGGGTCTCGATGCCGGAGCGCGAACGGATCCACTCGTCGGACGAGTCGATCTTTTCGAGGATCACCTCGTTGGGCACCACACGGGTCGGCCGGTAGCCGCCGACACCGAGGATGCGCGCGTACGGGGCGCCCTTGCTGGGCTTGATCTTCGACATGATCGGTACGGCTCCTTGGGGTCAGGCGTTGGCGTGCTCGGCGATGAGCTCGCGGGCCGCGTCGAGGTCGTCGGGGGTCTTCAGGGCGAGCGTCTTGACGCCGGGCAGGGCGCGCTTGGCCAGGCCGGTCAGGGTGCCGCCGGGGCACACCTCGATCAGCGCGGTGACGCCGAGCTTCTGGAACGTCTCCATGCACAGGTCCCAGCGGACCGGGTTGGCCACCTGGCCGACCAGACGGTCGAGGACCGCGGCGCCGGTCGAGACGACCTGGCCGTCCTTGTTGGACACGTAGGTGACCGTCGGGTCGGCGGGCGCGAGGTCGGCGGCCGCCTGCGCGAGCGTCTCGACGGCGGGAGCCATGTGGTGCGTGTGGAAGGCGCCGGCGACCTTCAGCGGGACGACCTTGCGGACGCCCTCGGGCTTGTCCTCGTTCAGCGCGGCGAGCTGCTCCAGCGTGCCCGCGGCGACGATCTGGCCCGCGCCGTTGATGTTCGCCGGGGTCAGACCCAGCTTCTCCAGGTGCGCGACGGAGACCTCCGGGTCGCCGCCCAGGAGCGCCGACATGCCGGTCTCGGTGATCGCCGCGGCCTCGGCCATGGCCAGACCGCGCTTGCGGACGAGGGTGAGCGCGGCGGTGTCGTCCAGGACGCCCGCGAAGGCGGCCGCGGTGATCTCGCCGACGCTGTGGCCCGCGACCGCGCCCGGGGAGATGTCACCCAGTGCCGTGGCGGACAGGATCCCGGCGGCGACCAGCAGCGGCTGCGCCACCGCGGTGTCGCGGATGGCGGCCGCGTCGGCCTGGGTCCCGTAGTGGACGAGGTCCAGACCGAGGGCGTCGGACCAGCCGGCGACGCGGGCGGCGGCACCGGGGAGTTCGAGCCAGGGGGTCAGGAAGCCAGGCGTCTGGGCGCCCTGGCCGGGAGCGACGAGTACGAGCACTCTCACACTCTCTCTTGGGGACGGCCAAGGCCGCCCGTGAGGACAGGGACGAAGAACACGAGGGGGTTTTGTGGGCCCCCGACAAAAGGCTAGGGCTGAAGATCTCCATCGACCAGACGCCCGAGGATCAGCGCGATCCGCAGTGTGAACGCGGATCGTACATCGGATGGCGACCACCCGGTGACGTCAGTCACACGTCGGAGCCGGTAGCGCACGGTGTTCGGGTGAACGAAGAGCATCCGGGCGGCCCCCTCCAGGCTGCTCGCCTGTTCCAGGTAGACGGAGAGGGTCTCCAGGAGGGCCGATCCGGCCTCCTCCAGTGGTCTGTAGATCTCCTCCACCAACTGCTCGCGCGCACTGGGATCACCCATGATCGCGCGCTCCGGCAGCACGTCGTCGGCCAGGACCGGGCGCGGTGCGTCCTGCCAGGCGGAACAGGCCTTCAGGCCCGCCGCCGCGGCCTGCGCGGACCGGGTCGCCGTCAGCAGATCGGGCACCACCGGCCCCGCGACGACGGGTCCGGCGGCGAACGGGCCGATCAGTGACCGGGCCACGGCGATCGGGTTGTCGCTGCCGCCCGCGATGACGACCAGCCGGTCCCCGAGCACCCCGGTGAGCACCTGGAGCTTGGCGTGCCGGGAGGCCCGTCGGATGGCCTCCACGGTCAGCTCGCTGTCCCCGTCGGGCGCGGTCCCGAGCACCACGCACACGTGTTCGGGCGAGTTCCAGCCGAGCGCGGCGGCCCGGCTGACCGCGCCCTCGTCGGCCTCGCCGCTGAGCACGGCGTTGACCACCAGGGACTCCAGCCGCGCGTCCCAGGCACCGCGTGCCTCGGCGGCCTGGGCGTACACCTGGGCGGTCGCGAAGGCGATCTCCCGGGCGTACACGAGCAGCGCCTCCCGCAGCACCCGCTCGTCGCCGGGCGCCGCGACCTCGTCGATCGCGCTCTCCATGACCTCGATGGTGGTGCGCACCATCTCCACGGTCTGCCGCAGCGTGATGGCCCGGGTCAGCTCGCGCGGCGCGGTGCCGAACACGTCCGTCGAGATGGCCTGCGGGGCGTCGGGGTGCCGGAACCACTCGGTGAAGGCGGCGATGCCCGCCTGAGCCACGAGCCCGATCCAGGAGCGGTTCTCCGGCGGCATGGCCCGGTACCACGACAGCGTCTCGTCCATGCGCGCGATGGCCTGCGCGGCGAGGCTGCCGGACGACTTCTCCAGCCGCTTCAGGGTCGCGGCGTGCGCGTGCACGTCGTGCGCCGCGGGTGCGGACTTGCGTGTTTCGGGTTCGGGCACGGGACAAGACTGCCTTATCCGGACGGGAGCGTGCGCCGGTGGGTGGCGGGTGCGGGCCCGTGCGGGGTTCGGGGCGGGTCTACGGTGGTGCCGTGATGGACGTCAGGCGCGCCGCGGAGCGCTACCCGGGAGGAGAGCCGGAGGCCGGGATCGAGTCCCGCCACGCCTTCTCCTTCGGGCCGCACTACGACCCGGACAATCTCCGCTTCGGCGCGGTGCTGGCCTGCAACGAGGAGCGTCTGGCCCCGGGCGCCGGCTTCGACGAGCACCCGCACAGCCACACCGAGATCGTCACGTGGGTGGTCGAGGGCGAGCTGACGCACCGGGACTCGCAGGGTCACGAGACGGTGGTGCGGCCGGGCGACGTGCAGCGGCTGAGCTCGGCGGCGGGTGTCCGCCATGTGGAACGCAACGACGGGCCGGTCCCCCTGACCTTCGTGCAGATGTGGCTGGCCCCGCTCGAACCCGGCGGCACCCCCGCCTACGAGATCGTCCGGGGCATCGCCGACTCCACCCCGTACGCCGTCCCGCAGGCGGGAGCGCTGCTCCACGTGCGCCGCCTGGTGCCCGGCGAGCGGACCGCCGTACCGGACGCGGCGTACGTGTACGCGCACGTGGTGCGCGGCGAGGTCCGGCTGGCCGGGCAGGAGCTGGGGCCGGGGGACTCGGCGCGCGTCACGCGGCCAAAGGGGCTGGAGGCCGTGGCGGTCGGCACGGCCGAACTGCTGCTCTGGGAGCTGTCCGGCTAGCGGAGCTCCGCCAGCACGGCGTCCGTGAACGCCGGCCACGCCTCGATCGCCCAGGGCCCGAAGGCACGGTCGGTCAGGGCGACGCCCGCCGCCCCGGCGGCCGGGTCGATCCACAGGAACGTACCGGACTGCCCGAAGTGTCCGAAGGTGCGCGGGGAGGACGAGGAGCCCGTCCAGTGCGGGGACTTGGCGTCCCGGATCTCGAAGCCCAGCCCCCAGTCGTTGGGGTTGTGGTGTCCGTACCCCGGAAGCACGCCCTTCGTCGCCGGGTACTGGACCGTCATCGCCTCGGCGACCGTCCGAGGGTCCAGCAGCCGCGGCGCCTGCACCTCGGCGGCGAACCGCAGCAGGTCGTCCACCGTCGACACCCCGTCCTTCGCGGGCGAGCCGTCGAGTGTGGTCGACGTCATGCCGAGCGGCTCCAGCACCGCCTGGCGCAGGTACTCGGCGAAGGGGATGTCCGCCGCCTTGGCGATGTGGTCGCCGAGCTGCTCGAACCCGGCGTTGGAGTACAGCCGCCGCTCCCCGGGCGGGGCCGTCACCCGGTGCTCGTCGAAGGCCAGCCCGGAGGTGTGGGCGAGCAGATGACGGACCGTCGAACCCTGCGGGCCGGCGGGTTCGTCGAGCTCGATCGCCCCCTCCTCGTACGCGACGAGTGCCGCGTAGGCCGCGAGCGGCTTGGTGACCGAGGCCAGCGGGAAGCGCCGGCCGGCGGGTCCGTGGGTCCCCAGGACCGCGCCGTCGGCCCGTACGACCCCCGCGGCGGCGGTGGGGACGGGCCAGTTCTCGATCAGCGTCAGGCTCTGCAGCGACATGCCGTCGAGCCTAAGCGGCTCAGAGCGTCAGCTCCATCAAGGGGTCCGGCTTGGGCCGGAAGCCGAGCGAGTCGTAGAGGGGCCGGGCCTCGGCGGAGGCGGTGAGCTGCACCTGGCCCGCCCCGCGGGAGCGGAACCACTCCAGCAGCTCGGCCATGCACGCGCGCGCGTACCCGCGGCGGCGCGCGTCCGGGTCGGTGGCGACGCTGAAGACGAACCCGATCGTGCCGAGCGGATTGCCCGCCCGCCCGATCCGGTACTCCAGCGTGCCGACCGCCAGCGCGGCCAGCGCCCCAGGCCGCCGCGGATGGTCCACGACGAGGGCGGCGAAGTCCTCGTCCTCGGCGAGGCGGGTCCGCAGGGTCGGCAGGGACTCCCCGTGCCAGTGGGTGGAACCGCCGGCGGAGAAGACGGAGTCGATCATCACCTGGCGCAGGCGCAGTACTTCCGGGGCGTCCTCGGGCGTGGCACGGCGTGCGAGACTCATGGCCCGCACGTTAGCGATCACCCGCCCACGCGTCCCGCGGATTTCTTACCGGTGGACTTCTTACCGGGTACCGGCTTGCTTCGAGTGCACTCCAAGGCCATAGCGTGGGGCCATGACGGTGATGCAGACCACGCCCGCGGCCACCGAGCAAGCTCCGACCCCCGCCGACATCTGCTCCGCCCCGCCCCGGCGGCACCCACGCCCCGAGGGCCAGGACCGCTACACGATCAGCGAGGTCGTCGCCTTCACCGGCCTGACCGCCCACACCCTGCGCTGGTACGAGCGGATCGGTCTGATGTCCCACATCGACCGCTCGCACACCGGTCAGCGCCGCTACAGCAACCGCGACCTGGACTGGCTGGACTTCGTGAACAAGCTACGGCTGACCGGCATGCCGGTCGCGGACATGGTCCGGTACGCGGAACTGGTGCGCGAGGGCGAGAGCACCTACGCCGAGCGGCAGGAACTCCTCGAATCGACCCGCCGGGACGTGCTGGCCCGGATCGACGAACTCCGGGACACCCTCGCCGTACTCGACCGCAAGATCAGCTTCTACGCACAGGAGAAGCCGAGCCGGGCCGCGAACAGCGCCTAGAGCTGCGCGAGGAGTTCCGCCTTCTTCGTGGCGAACTCCTCGTCCGTCACCAGGCCGGCCCGGTGCAGCTCCCCGAGGTGGCGGATCCGCTCGGCGATGTCGGCGGGGTCCCGGCGTCCCGGCGCGGCCGGCACCGCGGCGACCGGACCCCGGGCCCGTACCGCCGCGAGGACCGCGGCCGCGAAGGGCAGCGACTCGTGCACCGGTCCGTAGCCGAGGCCGAAGACGACGGACGCGGGGTCCTGGTCCGGCTGGAGCGGCTGCTGCTCGGCGCCCGCGTCCCGGGCCAGCAGCCGCAGGTGGCCCTCGAAGACCTCGGGGGAGCGCCACTCGACGCCGCTCAGCTCGGTGACCGGGAAACTCTGGTCCCCCGCCTTCCACTTGGTGGAGGAGGCGCCGGTCCAGGACCAGCGGAAGCGCACGGCCCTGCCGTCGAAGGACACCTTCGCGTCGTACGCCTTGAAGTGCAGGGGCGCCTCGGGGGCGGGGACCAGATGGCGTTCGGCCGGGCCGGACTCGCTGAGCTGCGCCCGGAGTTCGTCCGCGTAGTACTCGGCGAGGGTCTCGCGCTCGGCCGGCAGCACCAGCCGGTAGGGATCGCAGCCCTCCTTCAGCTGCCCGTCGGCCGCCTCCATCAGCGGATCGGCGCCGGGACGGGGCTCGGCGCGCAGGACGACGGTGCCGCGCTTGCCGGGGGTGAGGGTCACGCCCGAGAGCGCCGCGAGCGGGACGCGCCGTTCCCCCAGAACCTGGAAGAGCTTGGGTGTTCGAATCCCTCGTTCGTAACGGATGAGCACAGAGTCGGACTCGAACTCCCAGGCGGCATGAAATCCGGCCAGTACGTCACCCATGCGGCTCATCGTATGCGGCACGCGCTCCTCCGTCGCCACCCCACGCAGACCGCAGTTTCTTCGCCTCTACGCGCGTCAGGCCGTCTCGGTGCCGGACAAACCCGCCCGGCAGACCTGGTCTTCGCGGGCGCACGTCACCGAGCGGTACGCGCCAACCCCGATGTCGGCGAGGTTGTGCAGGCTGTCCGTGCCCGGCTCGAAATAGCCGCTGTGTCCCTGGGCGTCATGTGCTGACAGCACCCGTGCGCCGAATCCTCCGGACACCGGATCGGCGCCGTGCCCGAGGCCGCCGACCTCCAGGTACGGCACGTCCTGGACCCAGTCGGTGGCGTCCCGCATCGCCCACACCCGGGCCCGGGTGTGCAGGTGCGCGGCCTTGGCGACCCGCATGCCGGGGCTGGCGGCCACCGCTATGTCGGCCACCCGGCGCGGCATCGCGTGGGCCGCGACACCGCAGACCACCGAGCCGTAGCTGTGGCAGAACATCTGCACGGGCGCGCTGCCGGGGAGCGCGCGCAGCAGGGCGTTCAGGCGTACGGCGCCGTCCTCGGCGCGCATCGCGGTGGCCGCGTCCACGCCGAGCCCGGCGGGCGCGGTGTAGTCGGCCCAGGCGATCACGGCCGCACGGACCCCGGGACTCGCCGCCCGCTCCGCCGCGTACAGCGCCTTGGCCATGCCGACCGGCGCCGAGTACGGGCGGTACGTCTTCTGGAAGGTGAGCAGGTCGGTGTCGACGCCGGGGACGACGACGGAGATCCGCTCGGCCTTCGGCAGGTTCCCGAACACCTCCGCGACCCGGCCCGAGCCCTCGGGGTCGAAGGCGAGGATCTTCCGGCCCCCGGCCAGCAGGTCCTCGAAGCGGTGCATCCGCCTGCCCGCCTGCTGCTGCCCGGCCGGCGAGAGCCGGCTGTCGTGCATCCGCTTCTTGTCGACCTTGCGCGCCTGGTCGAGCGCGATGTGGTTGGCGCGGTAGCGCAGTTCGACGGGGGCGCCGTTCATGTTGCCGACCGCGAGCGGGTAGCGGTGCGCGAGGCGCCGGCTCTCCTGCGCGGTCAGCGAGGCGAAGAAACGGGCGATCCGCGCGGGGGACGCCTCCGGGTCCGGCAGCCGGTGGCCGTGCAGGTGACCGTGCTCCCACTTGGTGAGCGAGGCCTGCAGGGCGCTCGCCTCCCGATGGCTGCGCAGGGCGGTCCAACCGGTGGTCGCGAGCATCACGAACACCACGCCCAGGGCGAGCAGCGCGCGCCAGACGTTGAGTTGCGGGGAGGTTTCGAAGGAAGTCACTGGGAGGACACACTAGGAGAACGGGAGGGTCTCGCGGTAACCGAGTGACAGGTATCACGTTTCGGCGGACGTGATACCCGCCTCAGTGGTCGCGCCAGCTCCCGGCCAGGGCGGGTCCGACCTGGTCGAGGTAGGTGGCGGTGAGGGTCCGGATCGCCTCCAGGCTGAAGTCCTCGCCGGTGCTCCACTGACGCTCCGTCACCCGTATCACTCCGCCGAAGACGGCCACGACCAGGCGCGGTCGAGGGTCGGTCGCGACGTCGACACCCTCGCGCTCGGCGAGCACGCGCGCGATCGTCTCCTCGATGGCCGCGGAGCGGCGCAGATGGGCGGCGAGCAGGGCGGGCGTCGACTCGATCGTCCGGTACATGCGCAGATACAGCTCGACCGGGACGGCCGACTCGACGGTCTCGCGGATCTCGTCCCAGCCCTCCAGGATCGCCTGGCGCAGGGCCTCCATCGGCGCCTCGTGCGCCGGGCGGGCCCGCACCGCCGCCAGGAAGTGCGCCTCGGTCATCTCCTGGACGGCGAAGGCCACCTCCTCCTTGCCCGCGAAGTAGCGGAAGAAGGTGCGCTGCGAGACGTCGACGGCCTCGGCGATCTCGTCGACGGTGGTGTGCTCGTAACCCTGCGTGGTGAACAGTTCGAGAGCGGCCCGCAGCAGCGCCTCCCGGGTGCGGCGCTTCTTGCGCTCGCGCAGCGTCTCCATCGGCCTCTCCCCGTTGAACGTCTTTCGCGCTCAGGGTATGCGCCAGTGACATGTCAGTTACCGACTTGTGAATTGGTTTGTCAATTGTCAGCGGCTGTCACTAGCCTCGAAGGTATGACTAGTCAGACCACCATCGACACGGCGGGGTCGGGGGACAAGGCGGACCGGGTTCCGTCCGCCCCGTCGGGCCCGGCCCCGGCCCCGGGCCTGCGCGGCCACCCGTGGCTCACCCTCATCACCGTCGCCGTAGGGGTCATGATGGTGGCCCTGGACGGCACCATCGTGGCCATCGCCAACCCGGCCATCCAGAAGGATCTCGGCGCCACCTTCGCGCAGGTCCAGTGGATCACCAACGGTTACTTCCTGGCCCTCGCGGTCTCGCTGATCACCGCCGGCAAGCTCGGCGACCGCTTCGGCCACCGGCAGACCTTCCTGATCGGTGTCGTCGGCTTCGCCGCCGCCTCGGGCGCCATCGGGCTGTCCGACAGCATCGGGCTCGTCGTCACCTTCCGCGTCTTCCAGGGCCTGTTCGGCGCGCTGCTGATGCCGGCCGCGCTCGGCCTGCTGCGGGCCACCTTCCCGGCCGAGAAGCTCAACATGGCGATCGGCATCTGGGGCATGGTGATCGGCGCGTCCACCGCGGGCGGCCCGATCCTCGGCGGTGTCCTCGTCGAGCACGTCAACTGGCAGTCCGTCTTCTTCATCAACGTGCCGGTCGGCCTGATCGCCCTCACGCTCGGTCTGCTGATCCTGCGCGACCACCGCGCCGCCCTCGGGCGGAGCCCGGAAAATGGATACAGCGCGCCGCGCTCCTTCGACGTACTGGGCATCGCCCTGCTGTCGGGCGCGATGTTCTGCCTGGTGTGGGCCCTGATCAAGGCGCCGAGCTGGGGCTGGGGCGACGGGAAGACGTGGGGCTTCATCGGCGCCTCGGCGGTCGGCTTCCTCCTCTTCTCCTTCTGGGAGACGAGGGTCAAGGAGCCGCTGATCCCGCTGGGCCTGTTCCGCTCGGTCGCGCTGTCGGCGGGTGTGGTCCTCATGGTCCTCATGGCCATCGCCTTCATGGGCGGCCTGTTCTTCGTGACGTTCTACCTCCAGAACGTCCACGGCATGAGCCCGATCGACGCCGGCCTCCACCTCCTGCCCCTCACCGGCATGATGATCGTCGGCTCGCCGCTGGCCGGCGCCATGATCACCAAGCTGGGCCCGAGGATCCCGCTGGCCGGCGGCATGGTGGCCACCGCGGTCGCCATGTACGGCATGTCCACGCTTGAGGCGGGCACCGGCAGCGCGATCATGTCGCTCTGGTTCGCCCTGCTGGGTCTCGGTCTCGCGCCGGTCATGGTCGGCGCGACCGAGGTCATCGTGGGCAACGCGCCCATGGAGCTGTCCGGTGTGGCCGGCGGCCTCCAGCAGGCGGCCATGCAGATCGGCGGCAGCCTCGGTACGGCCGTGCTGGGCGCCGTGATGGCCTCCAAGGTCGACAGCGACCTGCCGGGCAACTGGGCCGGCGCGGGGCTGCCGAAGCTCACCCCCGCCCAGCTCGACCAGGCCTCCGAGGCGGTCCAGGTCGGTGTCGCGCCGCTGGCCAAGGGCACGCCGGACGAGCTCGCCGCGAAGATCACGTCGGTGGCGCACGACACGTTCATCTCCGGCATGAGCCTGGCCTCGCTGGTCGCGGCCGGCGTCGCGGCGGTGGCGGTGCTCGTGGCACTCCTGACGAAGCGGGGCGAGCACGCCGAGAACGCTGCGTCGGGAGCGGGTGTGGGCCACATCTGAGCCCGCGTTCGGGCCCGGTCCCCGGGCCGCCCCCCAAACCGGATCTGGCCGAAGTTCGCCTATCAGGGTGACTCCGCTAAAGATCCCTCGCTTCCGGTACGCGCCGCAGGTCACAGTGGGTCAAGTCCTCCGCAGGGCATGGGGGATGCCAGGGCCGCGGCGCGCTGCCGGAGGGGGGCAGCGCGCCGGCCCCCGGCGGTTCGGCCGAGTCGCCCGCGGGTGACTGCGCGTCGCCGCTCCCGGAGGCTCCGCCCTCGGCTGCCCGTCCGGCCCGGACGAGGGACAGCGCGGCCACCTCCGCCCGCAGGGCCCGTACCTCCTCGGTGAGCGACTCGATGGCTTCCGTCTGGCGCCGCTCCTCCACGTCGTCCTTCTCGAAGCGGGCGATGAACCACGCGGCGATGTTCGCGGTCACCACACCCAGCAGCGCGATCCCGGACAGCATCAGGCCGACCGCGATCATCCGGCCGAGCCCGGTCGTCGGCGCGTGGTCCCCGTACCCGACGGTCGTCATCGTCGTGAACGACCACCACACCGCGTCACCCAGCGTGCGGATGTTCCCGTTCGGCGACTCCCGCTCCACCGAGAGCACGGCGAGCGAGCCGAACATCAGCAACCCCACCACGGCACCGGCGACATACGTCGTCAGCCGGATCTGCGAGGCCATCCGCGCCCGCCGCCCCACCAGCAGCAGTGTCGAGACGAGCCGCAGCAGCCGCAGCGGCTGGAGGATCGGCAGCACCACCGCGCACAGGTCCAGCCAGTGCGTGCGCACGAACTCCTTGCGCCGGGGCGCCATCGCCAGCCGCATCAGATAGTCCGTGGCGAAGGAGCCCCACACCACCCACTCCACCACCGTGCACACGGCCGTCAGGGAGTGCCCCGCCGAACTGTCCACGATCGGCACGGCATAGGCGACCGCGAAGGCCACCGCGAGGGCCAGCAGGGGCCGTTGGGTGAGGTGTTCCCAGCGAGCCTGCGCCGATTGTTCCGCCATGCCCGCATCGTAAGGAAAACACCAGGGCGGTGGGGCATCGAGCCCCACCGCCCTCGGCTGTTCAAGAACCGCTCAAGCGGCGTTGTCGGTCGAAGCCGCGGCGCGTTACGCGTCGCCCCCGGCCGCCCCCGGGTCCGCCGCCGACACGTCGAGCAGCTGGTACCGGTCGATGGCCTGCTTCAGCACCGAACGGTCCACCTTGCCCTCCCGGGCCAGCTCGGTCAGCACCGCCACCACGATCGACTGCGCGTCGATGTGGAAGAACCGGCGGGCCGCGCCACGGGTGTCGGCGAAGCCGAAACCGTCGGCGCCCAGTGACTGGTAGGTGCCGGGCACCCACCGGGCGATCTGGTCCGGAACCGACCGCATCCAGTCGGACACGGCCACGAACGGCCCTTCGGAACCGCCCAGCTTGCGCGTGACGTACGGCGTGCGCTGCTCCTCCTCGGGGTGCAGCAGGTTGTGCGTCTCGCACTCCACGGCCTCGCGCCGCAGCTCGTTCCAGGAGGTCGCCGACCAGACGTCGGCCCGCACGCCCCACTCCTCGGCGAGGATCCGCTGCGCCTCAAGGGCCCACGGCACCGCGACACCGGACGCCATGATCTGCGCCGGGACCGAGCCCGCGGTACCCGCGCTCAGCTTGTGGATGCCCTTGAGGATGCCCTCGACGTCCACGTTCGCCGGCTCGGCCGGGTGCTGGATCGGCTCGTTGTAGACGGTGAGGTAGTAGAAGACGTCCTCGCCGTGCGGGTGCTGCGCGTCACCGCCGTACATACGGCGCAGACCGTCCTGCACGATGTGCGCGATCTCGTACGCGTACGCCGGGTCGTAGGCCACGCAGGCCGGGTTCGTCGAGGCCAGCAACTGGGAGTGGCCGTCGGCGTGCTGGAGACCCTCACCGGTCAGCGTCGTCCGGCCGGCGGTCGCGCCGAGGACGAACCCGCGCGACAGCTGGTCGGCCATCTGCCAGAACTGGTCACCCGTGCGCTGGAATCCGAACATCGAGTAGAAGACGTACACCGGGATCAGCGGCTCGCCGTGCGTCGCGTAGGCCGAGCCCGCCGCGATCAGCGAGGCCGTGCAGCCCGCCTCCGAGATGCCGTCGTGCAGCATCTGGCCGGTCGGCGACTCCTTGTACGCGAGCAGCAGATCGCGGTCCACCGCCTCGTACTGCTGGCCGAGCGGGTTGTAGATCTTCGCGCTCGGGAAGAAGGAGTCCATGCCGAAGGTGCGGTACTCGTCCGGCGCGATCAGCACGAACCGGCGGCCGATCTCCTTGTCCCGCATCAGGTCCTTGAGCAGTCGCACGAACGCCATGGTCGTCGCGATCGACTGCTGACCCGTGCCCTTCTTCACGGTCGCGTACGTCTTGTCGTCCGGCAGCGCGAGCGGCTGGGAGCGCACGACGCGGGTCGGCACATAGCCGCCGAGCCCCTTGCGCCGGTCGTGCATGTACTGGAGCTCCTCCGAGTTCCGGCCCGGGTGGTAGTACGGCGGCAGGCCGGACTCCAGCTCCCGGTCGGAGATCGGCAGGTGCAGACGGTCCCGGAAGTGCTTGAGGTCGTCGACCGTCAGCTTCTTCATCTGGTGCGTGGCGTTGCGGCCCTCGAAGTTCGGCCCCAGCGTCCAGCCCTTGATCGTCTTGGCCAGGATCACCGTCGGCTGGCCCTTGTGCGCCTTGGCCGCCGAGAACGCCGCGAAGATCTTCCGGTGGTCGTGGCCGCCGCGCCCCAGGTGCAGGATCTGGTCGTCGGTCATGTTCGCGACCATCGCGCGCAGCCGGTGGTCGTCACCGAAGAAGTGGTCACGGATGTACGCGCCGGACTCGGTGGCGTACGTCTGGAACTGGCCGTCCGGCGTGGTGTTCATCTTGTTGACCAGCACGCCGTCGCGGTCCTGGGCGAGCAGCGGGTCCCAGGTGCGGTCCCAGACCAGCTTGATGACGTTCCAGCCGGCGCCCCGGAAGACCGACTCCAGCTCCTGGATGATCTTGCCGTTGCCGCGCACCGGGCCGTCCAGTCGCTGCAGGTTGCAGTTGACCACGAAGGTCAGGTTGTCCAGGCCCTCGCGGGCGGCGATGGACAGCTGGCCGAGCGACTCCGGCTCGTCCATCTCGCCGTCACCGAGGAAGGCCCACACGTGCGACTTGGAGGTGTCCGCGATCTCGCGCGCCTGCATGTAGCGGTTCATCCGCGCCTGGTAGATGGCGCCGAGGGGGCCGAGGCCCATGGAGACCGTCGGGAACTCCCAGAAGTCCGGCATGGAGCGCGGGTGCGGGTAGCTGGAGAGCGCGTTGGGGTACCGCGACTTCTCCTGGCGGAAGCCGTCCAGCTGCCGCTCGCTCAGCCGGTCGAGCAGATACGCGCGGGCGTAGATACCGGGGGAGGCGTGGCCCTGGAAGAAGACCTGGTCGCCGCCGTCGCCCTCGTCCTTGCCGCGGAAGAAGTGGTTGAAGCCGACGTCGTACAGGGAGGCGGAGGAGGCGAAGGTGGCGATGTGGCCGCCGACGCCGATCCCGGGGCGCTGCGCGCGGGAGACCATCACGGCCGCGTTCCACCGTGTCGCGTTGAGGATCTTGCGCTCGATCTCCTCGTTGCCGGGGAAGAACGGCTCGTCCTTGGTCGCGATCGTGTTGACGTAGTCCGTGCTGCGCATCTCGGGCACGGCCACGCGCTTCTCGCGGGCCCGCTCGATCAGGCGGAGCATCAGGTACCGGGCCCGCTCCCGGCCGCGCTCGTCGACGGCGGCGTCGAGGGAGTCGAGCCACTCCTGGGTCTCTTCGGGATCAAAGTCAGGAACCTGACTCGGAAGGCCGCCAATGATGATCGGGTTGCGATCGGATCCGGAAGCCACGCTGTTCCTTACCTGTCAGAGGGCCGCTTTTCTGCTGGGGCGTTCACCTTGTGCCTGCGCCGTCCCCATCGTGTACCTAGGGAAGGCGTACGTCATCTCTACCGTGAGGTAACCGAGACCTCCGTGGGGTCTCCCTCAAGCCGTACTCGGGCGTGCCCGATCAAAACGCAACGATACGCCCAGCGCTTGACCCCCTTGGTAAAACTGTTCGATCACCGCACCGCCGAGTGATTCCCAGAGGATTCCTAAGCGCGCAAATCGGGCAGAAGGGTCTGGTGTGAGTCACCCTGGGTGGAGAAGGGGTGCTCGGAGTTGCGGCGACACGGCCGGGATCGTCACCGTTTCGGCGGTCTGAACGGCCGGGTACTTGCGCGATCCGCCCCGCACGTGTGGACTACGGCCAATGCTTCGCGTACGCGCGTGGCTGAGATACTCATCAAGACATGATCAGGAGGCAACCCGTGAGCGCGACCGCGGACCACGCGGAGGAGCGGACGAGCCCTGCCGGCAGGCTGGGGTTCCAGCCCGAGCAGGTGGTCCAGGAGATCGGCTACGACGACGACGTCGACCAGGAGCTCCGCGAGTCCATCGAGGAAGTCATCGGCAGTGAACTCGTGGACGAGGAGTACGACGACGTAGCCGACGCCGTGGTGCTGTGGTTCCGCGACGATGACGGCGACCTGACCGATGTGCTGGTGGACGCCACCACCTACATCGAGGAAGGTGGCGCGATTCTGCTCCTCACGCCGAAGACCGGCCGTGACGGGTACGTGGAGCCGAGCGACATCTCGGAAGCCGCGGTGACGGCCGGGCTGTCGGCGTCCAAGAGCGTCAGCGTGGGCAAGGACTGGAGCGGCTCGCGTCTGGCGACGCCGAAGGCCGCCAAGACCAAGAGGTAAGTCGGCCTCATCCCCGGACACCGGACGGGCCGGACAGGTCCGGCCCGTCCGCAGGTGCGCGGTGATCGCTGCGTAGGGTGGTCTCACCCCGACAGCCCACCGAAGGGATGCAGGACCATGGCGATCCAGGTCGGCGACAAGGCGCCCGGCTTCGAGCTCAAGGACAACCACGGCCGGACCGTACGGCTCGCGGACTTCCACGGCGAGAAGAACGTCGTGCTGCTCTTCTACCCCTTCGCGTTCACCGGCGTGTGCACCGGCGAGTTGTGCGAGCTGCGCGACAACCTGCCCACGTTCGTCAACGACGAGGTGCAGCTGCTCGCCGTCTCCAACGACTCCATCCACACGCTGCGCGTCTTCGCCGAGCAGGAGGGTCTGGAGTACCCGCTGCTCAGCGATTTCTGGCCGCACGGCAACATTTCCCGCGCCTACGGCGTCTTCGACGAGGACAAGGGTTGCGCCGTGCGCGGCACCTTCATCATCGACAAGTCGGGTGTCGTGCGGTGGACCGTCGTCAACGGTCTGCCGGACGCGCGCGACCTGAACGACTACGTGAAGGCGCTCGACGCTCTGTGAGCCTCCGGATCCGACACCGGTGATTTCTTCGGGTCCAGGGCCTGCGGGCAGCGGGAACCCGTCACTAGGATCGACTCGTTGATCCGGTATCCGACGTACGACGGGGCTCCCCGCCCCAGGACACCACATGGAGGACTCGTGGGAGTCAGCCTCAGCAAGGGCGGCAACGTATCGCTGACGAAGGAGGCCCCGGGCCTGACCGCCGTCATCGTCGGTCTGGGGTGGGACGTCCGTACCACGACCGGCACGGACTTCGACCTGGACGCCAGCGCACTGCTGCTGAACGCCTCGGGCAAGGTCGGCAGCGACCAGAACTTCGTCTTCTTCAACAACCTCAAGAGCCCCGACGGCTCCGTGGAGCACACCGGTGACAACCTCACCGGTGAGGGCGAGGGCGACGACGAGCAGATCAAGATCAACCTGGCCGGCGTCCCGGCGGACGTCGACAAGATCGTCTTCCCGGTGTCGATCTATGACGCCGAGAACCGCCAGCAGTCCTTCGGTCAGGTGCGCAACGCGTTCATCCGCGTCATCAACCAGGCCGGCGGGGCGGAGATCGCCCGGTACGACCTGAGCGAGGACGCCTCCACCGAGACCGCGATGGTCTTCGGTGAGCTCTACCGGCACGGTGCGGAGTGGAAGTTCCGCGCCATCGGCCAGGGCTACGCCTCGGGCCTGCGGGGCATCGCCCAGGACTTCGGCGTCAACGTCTGAGACCCGAACGCTCCGCTTGTCCGGCGCCGCACCGTTTACGGGCGGCGCCGGACGCGCAGGACAACCGAAGCAGCACAACTCAGGGGAGGACCAGCATCATGGGCGTCACGCTCGCCAAGGGAGGAAACGTCTCCCTGTCCAAGGCCGCACCGAACCTCACGAATGTGATGATCGGGCTCGGCTGGGACGCGCGCTCCACCACCGGAGCCCCCTTCGACCTGGACGCCAGCGCGCTGCTGTGCCAGGGCGGGCGGGTCCTCGGCGACGAGTGGTTCGTCTTCTACAACCAGCTCAAGAGCCCGGACGGCTCGGTCGAGCACACCGGTGACAACCTCACCGGCGAGGGCGACGGCGACGACGAGACGATCCTGGTCGACCTGCCGGCGGTGCCGGCGGTCTGCGACAAGATCATCTTCCCCGTCTCGATCCACCAGGCGGACGAGCGCGGCCAGGCCTTCGGCCAGGTCTCCAACGCCTACATCCGGGTCGTCAACCAGGCCGACGGCGCCGAACTCGCCCGCTACGACCTGAGCGAGGACGCCAGCACCGAGACGGCCATGATCTTCGGCGAGCTGTACCGCTACCAGGGCGAGTGGAAGTTCCGCGCGGTGGGCCAGGGGTACGCGTCGGGGCTGCGGGGCATCGCCCAGGACTTCGGCGTCAACGTTTCGTAAAAAGGCGTCGGCCCAGGACGTGATCCAGCGGGCCACAGCCCCCGGACCTCGTGCTTTACGAGATGGCGGACCTGCGCGTACCCACGGGAAGCGCGCCCCTCTAGACTCGTGGTCAACGTTTAGCAAAGCCGAGTACGGCGCGGGGGAGACCCGTACAAGACACGGATTGGGTAGCCAGTGCTTCTGAAAACCTTCGGCTGGTCGTTCGCGATTACCGCGCTCGGCCTGGTCGCGGCGGTCTTCTACGGGGGGTGGGAGGCCTTCGGCATCGTGGCGATCCTCTCCATCCTGGAGATCTCGCTGTCGTTCGACAACGCGGTGGTCAACGCCGGAATCCTGAAGAAGATGAGTGCCTTCTGGCAGAAGATCTTCCTCACGGTCGGCGTGCTCATCGCGGTCTTCGGCATGCGACTCGTGTTCCCCGTCGTGATCGTCGCCATCAGCGCCAAGATGGGCCCCGTCGAGGCCGTCGACCTTGCTCTCAACAACAAGGACCGCTACCAGGAACTGGTGACCGACGCCCACCCGGCGATCGCCGCCTTCGGTGGCATGTTCCTGCTGATGATCTTCCTCGACTTCATCTTCGAGGACCGGGACATCCAGTGGCTGCGCTGGATCGAGCGACCGCTGGCCAAGCTCGGCAAGGTCGACATGCTGTCGGTCTGCATCGCGCTGATCGTTCTGCTGATCACCTCCTTCACCTTCGCCACCCACGCCCACCAGCACGGCGGCGCGCACGTGGACAAGGCGCAGACGGTCCTGATCTCCGGCATCGCCGGCCTCATCACGTACATGATCGTCGGTGGTCTCTCCGGCTACTTCGAGGATCGGCTGGAGGCCGAGGAGGAACGGGAGCACGAGGAGGAGGAAGAGGCCGAGCGCTCGGGCAAGAAGCGATCGCCGGTCGTCCTGGCCGGCCAGGCCGCGTTCTTCATGTTCCTCTACCTGGAGGTCCTGGACGCGTCCTTCTCCTTCGACGGTGTGATCGGCGCCTTCGCCATCACCAACGACATCGTCCTGATGGCCCTCGGCCTCGGCATCGGCGCGATGTACGTCCGGTCGCTCACCGTGTACCTGGTCCGCCAGGGCACCCTCGACGACTACGTCTTCCTGGAGCACGGCGCCCACTACGCGATCGGCGCGCTGGCCGTGATCCTCATGGTCACCATCCAGTACGAGATCAACGAGGTCATCACCGGCCTCGTCGGCGTCGTCCTGATCGCCTGGTCCTTCTGGTCCTCCGTGCGGCGCAATCGCGCCCTGGCGGCGACCGAGGGAGCCTCGGGCTCGGACGAGAAGGCCGAGGTCTCCTCCGGGGTGTGACGAGCCCCCGGGCAGGAATCCGGGGTGTGACACACCTCCGGGCGAGGAACGCTCTCTGCGGGGCGGCCGACACAGGGCGGCCGCCCCGCAGCGTTGACGGGAGTATGTGGGGGCGGGAATGGGATTCTTCGACGGGCTGCTGGGCGGACGCGCTGCCGAGTTCGACTCGGGCAGCGCCGCGACGAACTCCATCCGGCTCACCAAACGGCACCAGCAGGTGTCCCTGACCAAGCAGGGCGCGGCCACCGGGCATCTGCGGGTCAACCTGACCTGGCGGATGCGGACGTCCGACATCGGCGCCGGCGAGCGCACCAGCCTGCTGCGGCACCCCTTCAAGGCGCTGAAGCCGCCGGAGGTCCTCGGGCACGGGCAGAGCATGGTCAACGTCGACCTCGACCTGGGCTGCCTGTACGAGCTGTCCGACGGCACGAAGGGGGTCGTCCAGCCGCTCGGCAGCTACCTCGGAGACGTCAACGCACCGCCGTACGTCAAGCTGAGCGGTGACGACCGGTTCGGGTCGGCGTCCGGCGAGACGATGTACGTCAACCTGGATCACCTCGAGAACATCAAGCGGCTGCTGGTGTTCGTCTACATCTACGACCAGACCCCGGCCTTCGACCGCACGCACGCCATAGTCACCCTCTACCCGAGCAACGGCCCCCGCATCGAGATCGGCCTCGACGAACGCCATCCGCAGGCACGCTCCTGCGCCGTGGTGATGATCGAGAACGTCAAGGGGGAACTGGTCGTCCGACGCGAGGTGAAGTTCGTGTACGGCTTCCAGGGCGAACTGGACCGGCTCTACGGGTGGGGGCTGCAGTGGGGCCGGGGCTACAAGACCAAGGCGGAGTCGTAGCCCCCGACGGCGCAGCCGCGGGCTCCCGGGACGCTGGGACGCCGGGCGCCGCGCCTACCGGCCCAGGAACTGCGGTCCCTGCGGGGGCAGGCGGAAGTCCGGGTTCGGGAGCGTGGTCACCGGGGGCGGGTAGCCGTAGCCGGACTGGGCCGCCGTGGCCGCCGCGGCGGGGGCCTGGGGGTAGCCGTACGACGGCTGGCCGGCCGGGTGCGGGTAGCCGTAGGCCGGCTGGGCCGCCGACGTCGGCTGGGGGTAGCCGTAGGCCGGCTGGGTCGGCAGGACCGTCGGCTGCTCCGGCGGGAGCGGCTGGGACGGCTGGGAGACCTCCGGCTGGAGCAGGCCGGGCCCCTCGGGCTCCTCCGACTCGTCCACCGAGATGCCGAAGTCGGTCGCCAGGCCCTTCAGCCCGTTCGAATAGCCCTCGCCCAGCGCGCGGAACTTCCAGCCGTCCCCTCGCCGGTACAGCTCACCGCAGATCAGCGCCGTCTCGGCGCCGGTCTCGGGCTTGATGTCGAAGTGCGCCAGCGGCTCACCGTCGGCCGCCGAGGCGTCGTACAGCAGGATGCGCAGGGCCTGTACGCGGTCGAAGGCGACGCCGTCCGCCGAAGCGACCAGGAGAATACGGCCGACACCGGCCTCGACACCGCTGAGTTCTGTCTGGATCGTGTCCGTCAGGCCCTCGGCGATCCGCTTCTTGCCGAGCCGCCACACCTTCCCGGACGGGTGCCGGGGCTGGTTGTAGAAGACGAAGTCCTCGTCGGAGCGCACCCGACCGTCGGGGCCGAGGAGCAGCGCCGAGGCGTCGACATCCGGGACATCCTGCCCGGCCGTCCAGCGCAGCACGGCGCGCACCGTCGTGGCTTCGAGCGGGACGTTCGACCCCTTCAGCATCGCGTGCGTCATGCGGTCATCCTGCCCTCTCGGTCCTGATCACGACAACGCGGGGGTGACCGCAAGCGACCGCGGCTGTGCCGACGGGTGTTACCTGAAGTTCATGCCCGGCGGGAACCCCTGACAGGTACCCATACGTACTATTACCGGCCACCCACCTACCGAATCCATACGTCTGCCTGCGCCACGGGGGAGTTCCATGCGTCATTTCGGGCACATCGCCCCTGAGGTGCGTCAGCGCCTCTTCCACCAGCAGCCGTGCGCCTTCACCGGCGACTCGCCGGCCCGGCTGCTCTCCGCGGCCCTCGGGGCCACGCTGTACAGCCCGGCCACGAGACCGCGGCTCGCCGACGACATCGTCAAACAGGCCGCGAACGGCGTGGTCTCGATGGTGCTGTGCCTGGAGGACTCGATCGGGGACGAGGACGTGCAGGAGGGCGAGGCGAACCTCGTCCGCCAGTTCGCCGACCTCGACGCGCGGGCAGGCGTGGACCTGCCCCTGCTCTTCATCCGGGTCCGGCACCCGGAACAGATCCCCGACCTCGTGGGACGCCTCGGTGCGACCGTCCGGCTGCTGTCCGGATTCGTGTTCCCGAAGTTCACCGAGGAGCGCGGCATCCCCTTCTTGGAGGCGCTGGCCGGCGCCGAGACGGCGAGCGGACGGCGGCTGTTCGGCATGCCCGTCCTGGAGACCCCCGAGCTGATGTACCGGGAGACGCGCGTGGAGGCCCTGGAGGGCATCGCCCGCGCCGTCGACAAGTACCGCGAGCGGGTCCTCGCGCTGCGCCTCGGCGTCACGGACTTCTGCTCCTCGTACGGACTGCGCCGGGCCCCCGACATGACGGCGTACGACGTCCAGATCATCGCCTCCGTGATCGCCGACGTGGTGAACATGCTGGGCCGGGCCGACGGCACCGGATTCACGGTGACCGGGCCGGTGTGGGAGTACTTCCGGGTACCGGAGCGCATGTTCAAGCCGATGCTGCGGCACAGCCCCTTCCTGGAGGGCCAGGCCGTGGAGCTGCGCGAGCGGCTCATCGAGCACGCCATGGACGGCCTGCTGCGGGAGATCTCCCTGGATCAGGCCAACGGTCTGCTCGGGAAGACCTGTATCCACCCCTCGCACGTACTGCCCGTGCACGCGCTGTCAGTGGTCAGTCACGAGGAGTTCAGCGACGCCCAGGACATCCTCCGTCCGGAACGCGGCGGCGGGGGTGTACTCAGGTCGGCCTACACGAACAAGATGAATGAGGTGAAGCCGCACCGCGCCTGGGCCGAGCGGACCATGCTGCGCGCCGAGGTGTTCGGCGTCGCCAACGAGGACGTCGGCTTCGTGGAGCTGCTCGCCGCCGGGATACCCGGCTGACCGCCCGCCAACCCAAGGAACGCATGAACAACGCAGTGAACAACGGGGTCTGGTCCGGCAGCTGGGTCGCCGAGCGACTCGGCGTCGAACTCGTGGGCGACGACACGCTGACCGGCCTGCTCGGGCTCGCGCTGCGGCGCAACCCCAAGCGGGCGCACCTGCTCGTCTCGCACGTGCTGGGCAAGCACGTGCCGCAGTCCCCGGCCGTGGTCTACGGGCACGGGTTCGGCCTGGGCCGGCAGGTGCGCGAGCTGCTGGGTGACGCCCAGGCGCGCCGGGCGGTCGTCGTCGGGTACGCGGAGACCGCCACCGGCCTCGGCCACTCGGTCGCCGACGGCCTGGGCCTCGCCCCGTATCTGCACTCCACCCGCCGCCCGGTCGCCGGGGTCGCCCCGGCGGGCGGCTTCGAGGAGTCCCACTCGCACGCCACCTCGCACCTGCTGCTCCCGGAGGACCCGGTGCTGCTGGTCGGCGACGGCCCGCTGGTCCTCGTCGACGACGAGTTCTCCACCGGCAACACGGTGCTGAACACCATCCGGGACCTGCACGAGCGCTATCCGCGGAAACGATACGTCGTGGTCGCGCTCGTCGACATGCGCTCGGCCGCGGACGTCGGCCGCCTGGCGGAGTTCGCGCGGGAGATCGGCGCCCGGGTGGACCTGGTGGCGGCCGCCTCGGGCACCGTACGGCTGCCGGAGGACGTGCTGGAGAAGGGGCAGCGGCTGGTCGCGCGGTACGAGACGGCTGCGGACGGCTCCGCCGGGGAGAGCGCTGTTTCGTCCGGCTCCGTTGCGGGGAGCGCCGCCGCGGATGGCTCCGCCGCTGAGAGCGCCGCCGTGTCCGGCTCCGCCGCCGAGGGCGCTGCCGCACCCGCCCCGCACCCGCTCGGCCGGATCGACCGTGTCGACCTCCGCTGGCCCCTGGGTCTGCCCGACGGCGGGCGGCACGGGTTCACGCCGGCCCACCGGGCCCGCCTCGAAGGCGCCCTGCCCGCGATGGCCGCCCGGGTCGCCGAGGCGATACCCGCCGACGCGCGCCGGGTGCTCGTCCTCGGCTTCGAGGAGCTGATGTACGCCCCGCTGCGGCTCGCCCGCGAGCTGGAGCAGGTCGTGACCGCCGAGGTCCGCTACTCCACCACCACCCGCTCGCCCGTCCTCGCGGTCGACGATCCCGGCTACGCGATCCGCAGCCGCCTCGTCTTCTCCGCCCACGACGACCCGGCCGACGGCCCCGGCGAGCGCTACGCCTACAACGTCGCGGGCGCCGGCTTCGACACCGTCGTCGCGGTCGTCGACTCGACCGCCGACACCCCCGAACTGCACGCACCCGACGGCCTGTTGGCCCAGCTGGCCGCACACGCACCGGCCGTCCTGCTCGCCGTCGTACCGTCGTACGTGCCCCAGCCCCTGTACGTCGCCGCCCCCTCCGGACAAGGAACCACCATGCTGCCCGAGCCCCTACGCGGCCCCGCCTTCTCCTCGTACGCGCCCGACGAGGTCGGCTGGCTGCTGCAGGACCTCTCGGACGTGACGCTGGAGGCGCCGACCGAGGAGCGCGAGGAGGCGATCCAGAGCGGCGGCGCGCACTACGCCGAGTCGCTGCCGGTGGAGTACCAGCCCAGCGAGCAGTACCAGGAGCTGTTCCACGCGGCCCTCGACGTCTCCGCCGCCCGTGTCGCGCACGCGGTCGGCGTCGTCACCGAGACCGTGATCGCCGAGCGGTCGCCCCGGCCGGTGCTGGTCTCCCTGGCCCGCGCGGGCACCCCGGTCGGCGTGCTGATGCGCCGCTGGGCCCGGTTCCGGTACGAACTCGACCTGCCGCACTACGCCGTCTCCATCGTGCGCGGCCGCGGCATCGACGCCAACGCGCTGCGCTGGCTGGCCGCCCACCACGACCCGCGTGACGTCGTGTTCGTCGACGGCTGGACCGGCAAGGGCGCGATCACCCGCGAACTTGCCGACGCGATCAAGGAGTTCGAGGAGGCCGAGGGCATCTCCGGCTTCGACCCGGAGATCGCGGTGCTGGCCGACCCGGGCTCGTGCGTGCGCACCTACGGCACCCGCGAGGACTACCTCATCCCGTCCGCCTGCCTCAACTCGACGGTGTCCGGCCTGATTTCCCGTACGGTCCTGCGCGCGGACCTGGTCGGACCGAACGACTTCCACGGCGCGAAGTTCTACCGCGAACTCGTCGGCGCCGATGTGTCGGGCGCCTTCCTGGACGCGGTCTGCGCGCGCTTCGCGGAGGTCACGGACACGGTGGACGCGGCCGTCAAGGAGCTGCTGTCCGCCGACCGGACGCCGACCTGGGAGGGCTGGGCGGCGGTCGAGCGGATCAGCGAGGAGTACGGCATCCACGACGTGAACCTCGTCAAGCCCGGCGTCGGCGAGACCACCCGGGTGCTGCTGCGCCGGGTGCCCTGGAAGATCCTCGCCCGGGCCGGGGCGGGCGCGGACCTGGACCATGTGCGTCTGCTGGCCGGGCAGAGAGGCGTACCCGTCGAGGAGGTCGACGAACTCCCGTACACCTGTGTCGGGTTGATCCACCCCAAGTACACGCGCGGCGCTACGGGTGCCGACGGCAAGGCGGTGACGGTCTGATGCCGGTGCTGGTGGCGAGCGACCTCGACCGTACGCTGATCTACTCCTCGGCCGCCCTGGCCCTGACCATGCCGGACGCGCGGGCGCCCCGGCTGCTGTGCGTGGAGGTGCACGAGAGCAGGCCGCTGTCGTACCTGACCGAGACGGCGGCCGCGCTGCTGACCGATCTCGGGGACGCGGCGGTGTTCGTGCCGACGACGACCCGCACGCGCAAGCAGTACCAGCGGATCAACCTGCCGGGCCCGGCGCCGCGGTACGCCATCTGTGCCAACGGCGGCCATCTGCTGGTGGACGGGGTCTCGGACCTCGACTGGCACGCCGAGGTGCTCGCCCGGCTGGCCGACGAGTGCGCGCCGCTGGACGAGATCCGCGACCACCTCATGGCCACCGCCGATCCGGCCTGGGTGCGCAAGCACCGGGTCGCCGAGGACCTCTTCGCCTATCTGGTCGTCGAGCGCGAGCTGCTGCCCGAGGAGTGGGTGAAGGAGCTCGCGGTGTGGGCGGAGAACCGGGGCTGGACGGTGTCCCTGCAGGGCCGGAAGATCTACGCCGTACCGAAGCCGCTGACCAAGAGCGCGGCGGTCCGCGAGGTGGCCCGCCGCACCGGCGCCGAGCTCACCCTCGCGGCCGGCGACTCGCTGCTGGACGCCGACCTCCTCCTGGCGGCGGACCGCGGCTGGCGCCCCGGGCACGGCGAACTGGCCGATGCCGAATGGACGGCACCGGCGATCACCGCACTCCCGGAGCGTGGCGTGCTGGCGGGCGAACGGATCCTCCGAGAGTTCCTACGAGCAACACACCGCCCCACCGAGCCACCTC
The DNA here is from genome assembly GCF_021538895.1 of Streptomyces olivochromogenes. GTDB lineage: Bacteria > Actinomycetota > Actinomycetes > Streptomycetales > Streptomycetaceae > Streptomyces > Streptomyces olivochromogenes_A. Next base: position 72,855 of record NZ_JADDRL010000021.1, read on the forward strand.
GACCGTCCTAGCCGCGCCGACGCCTAGCCGCGCCGGCCGTCCCAGCCGCGCCGTCTGGGCAGACGGCGGTGGTTGTCTGGGCGGGGGCAGCTGTCCCGGCGGGAGCAGCTGTCCGAGCTGCGCGGGCCGTCCGAGCAACGGTGGCCGTCCCGGCGGCGGCAGCTGTCCGAGCCGCGTCGGCCGACCGGCCACGGCAGCCGTCCTAGCCGCGCCGACTGTCTGAGTCGCGTCGGCTGTCCCGGCGGGGGCAGCTGTCCGAGTTGCGGTGGCCGTCCTAGCCGCGCCCGCCGTCCGAGCGGCGGTGGTTGTCTGGGCGGCGTCCGCTGTCCGCGGCGGTGGCCGTTCCGGCGCGCCGGCCGTCCGAGCAACGGTGGCCGTCCCGGCGGCGGCAGCTGTCCGAGCCGCGTCGGCCGACCGGCCACGGCAGCCGTCCTAGCTGCGCCGGCTGTCCGAGCCGCGCCAGCGGACCCAGCCGCGCCGGCTGTCTGAGCCGCGTCGGCTGTCCCGGCGGGAGCAGCTGTCTGAGTCGCGTCGGCCGTCCTAGCCGCGCCCGCCGTCCGAGCGGCGGTGGTTGTCTGGGCGGCGTCCGCTGTCCGTGGCGGTGGCCGTTTCGGCGCGCCGGCTGTCCGAGCAACGGTGGCCGTCCCGGCGGCGGCAGCTGTCCGAGCCGCGTCGGCCGACCGGCCACGGCAGCCGTCCTAGCCGCGCCGGCTGTCCGAGCCGCGCCAGCGGACCCAGCCGCGCCGGCTGTCTGAGCCGCGTCGGCTGTCCCGGCGGGGGCAGCTGTCTGAGTTGCGTCGGCTGTCCTAGCCGCGTTGCTGTCCGAGCGGCGGTGGTTGTCTGGGCGGCGTCCACTGTCCGTGGCGGTGGCCGTTCCGGCGCGCCGGCTGTCCGAGCCGTGCCCGCCGTCCTGGCCGTGCCCGCCGTCCCGGCGGCACCGTCCCAGCCGCGCTGGCTGTCCAAGCGGCGGTGGCCGCCTGGGCCGCGTCGGCCGACCGGCCACGGCAGCCGTCCGAGCCGTGTCCCCCGTCCCGGCGGCAGCTGTCCCAGCCGCGCCAGCCGACCCGGCCGCGCCAGCCGACCCAGCCACGCGGCCCTCCCAGCGGCCGCAACCGCCTCAGCCGCAGCAACCCCCGCCGCAGCAGCCGCCTCCTCCTCCGCCGCCCGTTCGGGGCGCGGAGGTCGGGGCGGAGGCTGAGCCGGCGATGGAGACCGTCGAGAGGAGCTTTACCGTGTCGGCGTGGCCCGTCGGGCAGGTGGCGGGGGCGGCCGACTCCGCCATGGGGCGGCTGAGTTCGAAGGTGTCGCCGCAGGTCCGGCAGCGGTATTCGTAGCGAGGCATGCGCCCAGGTTAACCGGAGTGACATTCGCCACGGCCGCTCAGAATTTCATGAGTGTTCGTTTCTGTCCGATACTCGTGAGGAGATTTTGCAAAGATCGCTGCTAATTTAGGCTGGCCGCGAGGAGCCGAAAGACCGGGGGTTGAGGGGGGCTCGAAGCGCCGCGCCCGCCGCGGCCTGTCCACCTGCTGTTGTGTCTCACCGCGCGAGCACGACCGAGTGCGAGGGGAGACGCAGTCATGAGGGACGCATGGCAGCGCAAGCAGGACCCGAAGGGCGAGGACCACGCCCGGTCCGGAGCCGGTGAGCCGGCGTCGGACGAGACGCTTCATCTGAACGTCGAGGCGCTCCGCGTGGACGCCACGATGCAGTTGCGCGTGCCCCCGCCGCCGGAGAAGCCGGCCTCCGGGGGCCGCGCCGAGCGCCGCCGCAGCGCCCGTCTGTCGCCCCGCGCCCGCGCCCTGGCGACCGGCGCCTCCGCCCTCGCCCGGGTCCGCGCCGTCGTGGGCCCCAGGCTCGCTCCGCTGGCCCCCTACGCCCGCCGCCTCAAGCCCCTGTACCCGCGCCCCGGCCGCACCGGATGGCGCCGCTGGGTGCCCTCCTGGCGCCAGTGGGTCGGGGGCGCGCTGACGAGCGTCTGCCTGATGTTCCTGTTCCTGTTCGTCGCCTACGAACTCACGGACATACCGGAGAATCTCAACACGTACGCCACACAACAGGACAACGTGTACTACTGGGCCGACGGGACGCCGATGGCCCGCACCGGCTGGGTGCAGCGGCAGAACATGCCGCTCAAGGACATACCCGAGGACGTGCGCTGGGCGGTGCTCGCCGCGGAGAACGAGAGCTTCTACTCCGACCCCGGCATCTCCTTCAAGGGCATCACCCGGGCGCTGTGGCGGACCATCGGCCAGGGGGACACCGAGGGCGGCTCGACGATCACCCAGCAGTACGTCAAGAACGTCTACCTCACCCAGAACCAGACGGTCAGCCGCAAGTTCACCGAGGCGATGATCTCGCTCAAGCTCGACAACAAGATGAGCAAGAACCAGATCCTGGAGGGCTACCTCAACACCAGCTGGTTCGGCCGCGGCACCTACGGCATCCAGCGCGCGGCCCAGGCCTACTACGGCAAGGACGTCGGCCGGCTCAACGCCAGCGAGGCCGCCATGCTCGCCGCCCTGCTGAAGGGCGCCGGACTCTACGACCCCACGCTCAGCCAGGCCAACCACGAGCGGGCGGTGGAGCGCTGGTCCTGGACCCTCGACCGCATGGTCAAGATCGGCAAACTGTCGCCGTCCGAGCGCGCCAAGTACCGGAAATTCCCGGAGCCGCTCAAGACGGCCCGCGCGTACGACACCGGAAAGCAGACCGACTACCTGGTCGAACTCGCGCAGCAGTACGCCAAGAAGGCCGGGCACATCTCCGACAAGCAATTCGATCTCGGCGGCTACCAGATATATACGACCTTCGACCGGAAACGGCAGACCGCTCTCACCGACGCGGTCGACAAGGCCCGCAAGCAGGCGCAGCGGGACCACGCCGACGAGGCGAAGACCGCCCACTACGGCGCCGCCTCGGTGGCCACCGACGGACGCATCATCGCCGTCTACGGCGGCCCCGACCACCGTAAACAGGGCTTCAACGAGTCGAACGCGGCCACCGTCCAGGCCGGTTCGGCGTTCCTGCCGTTCGTCTACGCCGCGGGCCTGGAGCACGGCGTCCACAAGACCCGCAACGGGCCTACGACCCCGGTCACCCCGCAGAGCCTCTACGACGGCGACGACGGCGTTCCCGTCACCACGCCCGAGGGTCCGTACTGGGACCGCAGCGGCAAGAGGGTCGCCGCCCACAACGACGGCGGACAGTCGTACGGGCAGATCACCCTGACCAAGGCGCTCGCCGAGTCCGTGAACACGCCGTTCATGCAGCTGGGCATGGACACCGGCCTGGACAAGGTGCGCAAGACCGCCGAGGCGGCCGGCCTGCTCTCCTCCAGCATGGGGCGGCAGGTGCCCGATCTGTCCCTGGGCAGCTCCACGCCGAGCGCGATCCGGATGGCGAGCGGGTACGCCACCTTCGCCGCGGCGGGCCGGCACACCGAGCCGTACTCGGTCCGCAAGATCACCCGCAACGGCGGGGTGGTCGGGCTGAGCACCCCGGCCCCGCGCCGGGCGTTCGGCGCCGAGGTGGCCAAGCAGGTCTCCCAGGGGCTGACCGACTCCCTGCTCACCGCCCACCCGGAGGCCATCACCACCGCGCCGACCGGCGGGCGGTCCGGCGCCGCCGTGACGGCGGGCGGGAAGGCCGGTACCACCGAGGACGACACCGCCGCCTGGTACGCCGGGACGGTCGATTCGGTGTCGACCGCGATCGTCGTCTACCGCATGGACTTGGCCAAGAGTCTGGAACCTCTGCCACTCAAGGGTCTGGACGGTACAACCGTCACTAGCGTTCCGTACGTCATATGGGCGAAGGCCGCGGGCCTCGGTTGACTCCGGTCGCCGTGCCGCCCCCACCCCCCCTCGCAGAATGAGCCGCGCATGAACAGGAAGTCGCCGTCCGGCCGCCGCCGCCGGGACCGTGCCCGCCGCCGTGCCCCTCGCCGCGCCACCCGCCCCGAGGTCATGACCCTGACGGCCTTCCTGGTCGTGGCCTCGCTGGTGGCCGGCTTCCTGGTGCTGACCCGCCAGGACAGCACCACGCCCGCCGCGTCCGCCAAGGGCCAGGGCAAGGCCACGGCGAAGCCGAGCGGGGAGCCCAAGTGGGACGGCAAGACCAAGATCCTCGGCGACGGATCGACCTCCTACACGGGCCCGCAGAAGGGCGAGTTCAAGGCCGAGCGGCTCAAGCCGGGTGAGAAGCCGCCCCAGTTCGTCGTCTTCTCCTGGGACGGCGCGCTGCAGGGCGACGACGAGCTCTTCTCCCACTACCGGGAGCTGGCGAAGCAGTACGACGCCCATATGACGTTCTTCCTCACCGGCATCTACCTGCTGCCCAAGAGCAAGAAGGAGCTCTACCACCCGCCCCAGCACAAGCCCGGCGCCGCGGCCATCGACTACCCGACGGACGAGCACATCCGCACCACGCTGGAGCAGCTCCGCCTCGCGTACGGCGAGGGCAACGAGATCGGCACCCACTTCAACGGCCACTTCTGCGAGACCAAGGGCAGCGGCAAGGACTGGAGCGTCGAGGACTGGAAGCAGGAGATCGACCAGTTCTTCTCGCTCGTGGAGAACTGGAAGACCAACACCGGCTTCAAGGACATCCCCGCGCTGCCCTTCGACTTCAAGCGGGAGGTCACCGGCGGCCGCGCGCCCTGCCTGGAGGGCCAGCCGAACCTGCTGAAGGCCATCAAGAGCTACGGCTGGAAGTACGACGCCAGCTCCACGGGCGACTTCCAGATATGGCCGACGAAGAAGAACGGCATCTGGGACTTCCCGCTGCAGTTGCTGCCGTACGGGGACAAGATCCAGGCCCTGTCCATGGACTTCAACTTCCTGTACAACCAGTCCGACGGGGAGACCGACGGCAATCCGGCGGAGTACCCGCAGTGGGAGCAGCAGACGGTCGACGCCTACATGGCCGGCTTCAACCGCGTGTACTACGGCAGCCGGGCGCCGCTGTTCATCGGCAACCACTTCGAGGACTGGAACGGCGGCATCTACATGAAGTCCATCGACCAGGTCGTCAAGAACGTGTGCACGAAGAAGGGCGTCAAGTGCGTCTCCTTCAGGGAACTTGCGGCCTGGATGGACGCGCAGAAGCCGGAGACTCTGGCGAATCTGCGCAGCCTGGACCCGGCGCAGTCCCCGGGGAACTGGTCCGCGGTGGTCAAGTGACCTACGTGGACCGGTGATTCCACTTGTGTAACCCCCTTCACAACCGGCACACACCCCATGCGAAGATGCCATCCCCCGGTAGGAGTACCGGTGTAGAGGGGAACATCATTGAAATCGAGAAAACTGAGCCGTAAGCGCAGCCGCACCGCCATAGTCACGGCGGCGGCCGCCTCGGTGGTCGCCGGAGTGGCCCTGGTGCCCAACTGGAGCGCGGGCGCGGCGGTCGTCGACGACCCGACGGTGGACGCCGCGACCAAGGCGACCTTCCAGCGGCTGGCCGACGCGGTCTTCACCGACCGCACGGACGCCCTGGTGGACGGGGGGCACAAGAAGCGGACCACCACCGGTTTCTCCGGTGACGTCCGGCTGTCCTCCGCGCAGTCGCGCGAGGAGGGCTCCGCGCTGACCGAACTGCGCGGCCGCCAGAGCCGCCTCGCGCGGCTGGGCGAGAAGTACAGCGGGGCCAGCACCCGGGTCACCCTGGACGCCACGCGGGTCACCGGACGCACGGCCAAGGCCGACGTCACGGAGATCACCACGCTGACCTACGCCAAGGTCAAGGGCACCGAGCCGAAGACCACCGGCTTCCAGGCCCACCACGAGCTGACCTTCCGAGCCGACCGGCAGGGCACCTGGCAGCTGACCGACGTCCGCGACACCGACAACGGCTACATCGCGGTGAACCAGGTCGCCAAGCAGCCGACCGTCGCGGTGAAGGCCAGCCCGGCCGACGACAGCCCGCCGGCGGCGACCCGCGCGGCGACCCGGTGGCCGGCGCCCGCCAACCCGAAGAACTTCTCCGCCAGCGGCTATGACTACAAGGCCATGGTGGCGTACGCGGGGAAGTACTGGAACAACTACAACCCGGACTACCCCGACTACAACGGTCAGGGTGCCGGCGGCGACTGCACCAACTTCGTCAGCCAGGCGCTGAAGGCGGGCGGCTGGAAGCACGTACCCGGCTACACGTACGACTTCCACAAGTGGTTCGGCAACTCGGAGATCCAGTCGGACTCGTTCGTCGGCGTCAACGAGTTCTCCTGGTTCGCCCTGTCCTCGAAGCGGGCCACCAGCCTCGCCAACGTCTACCAGCTCGACCTCGGCGACGTGCTGCAGATGGACTTCAACAAGGACGGGTCCAAGGACCACTCCATGATCGTCACTTACCGCAGCTCGCAGGGCGTGCCGTACGTGTCGTACCACTCCACCAACACGTACAACCGGTCGGTGGCGAGCCTGGTCGCGTCGTACCCGAACGCGGCGTTCTACGCCTACCGCACCTGACGCTGCCGGGCCCGCCCCTCCCGCCGGTCGCTATCGGGCCGCGTCGGGGTGGCGGGCCCGCCAGTACGGGTTGTCGGGCGGGAGGGTCGAACTCACCCGTCCGTACATCCCGAAGAACATCAGCAGCACGCCGACGACGAAGCTGAACAGCACGTTCTGGATCTTGAACGCCAGGAAGTTGTACGGGGTGTCGAGCAGCGCGAGATTCAGGAAGCCGCTGAGGATGAACAGGATCCCCAGGGTCATGTTCAGCGTCGACGCGAAGTTCCCGCCGATCACCATGCCCACCAGGAGCAGCACCCCGACGCAGATCGACAGGATGCTGAGCGAGCCGTTCGTGTTCAGGCCGATGACGGTGTCGCCGCCCGTGTCGAAGAAGCCGATCTTGTCGATGACGCCGAAGATGCCGAAGACGAGCAGGAACAGCCCCATCAGGCCGGCGCCGACCCGATAGACCGTGTTCAGGCGGTGGTCGACGGGCAGATGCTCGTCGAACCGGATCCGCCGCGTCTCCCGATGCGCTGAATGCGTGGCCATGTCCGCCTCCTTCGCTCAGCCAGCGGAGGACATACGTATGTCCCAATATCCGCCCGCGATGCCTCGGCGGCAAACCGCTCAGTGGGGCCCGCCGCGCTCCTCGCGTATCTGCGACACCACCCGGGCGACCGTCTGCCGCACGGCCTCCGTCTCGGTCAGGAAGTGCCAGTAGTCGGGGTGACGGCCCTGCAGCGAGGTGATCGCGCGCTCCAGCCGGTTCACCGATTCGTCCAGCGGCCCCGCGTGCCGCGGATCGGGCGTCGAGCGCCCCGTCATGGCCAGCCGCTGGGCGTCCCGGATGGCGAACCGGGTGCGCTGGATCTCCTGCTGCGGGTCCTTCTGCACGGCGTTGAGCCGCTGGAGCCGGTCCCCGGCGGCCGAGACCGCCTCGTCGGTGGTGTTCAGCAGCGCTCGTACGGTCGACAGCAGCGCGGTGGCGTCCGGCCAGCGCTGGCCGTCCCGGGCCGTCTGCGCCTCCGCCAGCTTCTGCTCGGCCTGCCGCACGTTCTGCGTGGCCTGCTCCGGCACGTGCTGCAGGTCCTGCCAGCAGGCGGCGGCGAACCGGCGCCGCAGCTCGCTCAGCACCGGGTCGACCTGCCCGGCGCGCGTGGTCAGGGCCTGGGCCCGGGTCCGCAGGCTGACCAGCCGGTGGTCGATCTCGGCGGCCTTCTCGGGCAGCCGCTCCGCCTCCACGCGGATCGCCCCGGCCTCCCGCTGGACCCGCTCGGCCCGCTCCAGCGTCTGCTGCACGCCGTGCTGCCCAGCGCCCTGGTTCAGCTTGGTCAGCTCGGGGGAGAGGGCGGCCAGCCGCGCGGCGAGATCGTCCGCCTTCAGCCCGGCCTCCCGCAGCGCGTCCAGGCCGTTCGAGGCCGCGAGCAGCGCCTGACGGGCCCGCTCGACGGCGGGCGCGAGACGGGCGAGCTGGGTCTCGGCCGTGCCGAGCAGCGGCCCGAGACCGTTGCCGAAACGGTCCAGCTCCTCCTTGACGCGGACCAGCTCGTCCTTGGCGGCGGTCAGCTCGGAGCGCGCCCGGGAGGCCACCGAGGCGTCCAGGTCGTCCCGGTCGAGGTCGTGCGCGTCGACGGCCTCGATGTAGCGGCGACTCACCTCGTCGATCCGGCGCCCCAGCGCCTCGAAGTCGGCGACCGCGCGCCGGGCGGCGGGGGTGTCGTCCACCGCCGTGATGGTCTCGATCGAGATCCTGAGATCCCGCTGAGCGGTGTCGAGCTCGTAGAACGCCGTGGCCGCGGCGTCCTTGGCCGCCTGCGCCTCGGCTCTCTGGCTCTCGGCCCGCCCGCCGAACCAGCGCCGGGTGCCACCGCCGGCCCCTCGGGGTGTCGCCGCCACATCCCTCTCCTGTGCCGTGGTCCGCCCTGCGTGGAGTCATTCTCCCACCCGTTGTAGACGAACACACGGGCCGGTCAGTTCGCGGTTCGCGATACGGGTTTGCGGGACATCGGCCCCGGCAGGGTAGGCTGTCGAATCGTTCTGGGTGCGTAGCTCAGGGGTAGAGCGCCTGCCTTACAAGCAGGATGTCGGCGGTTCGAAACCGTCCGCGCCCACTCCAGGAAGAAGACCCCGGCCGTCGGACGGCCGGGGTCTTCTCGTGTGCACCGCCGTTCAGTCGCCCTCGGTGTTGTTCTCGTTCTCCCGCGCTTGCTTCAGCTTCATACGGGCGTCCACGCGCTCCGCCGCCGCCACCTCGGCCCAGAAGCGGTGGCCGCTGACGAAGACCGCGAGTTCGTGCTCGCGCTGTCTCAGCTTCTCCACCTCGGCCTGCTCGTCGGCCGTCCAGCCGGGGGAGGCGGGGCGCTCCACCTTCCGCCAGCCGTTGTCGTCGCTGAAGGCGTCCAGCGGCGTGACCGACCAGGGGAGCCGTTTCAGCAGGGCCGACAGCTCGGCCCGGACCTGATGCAGCTCCTCCTGACCGGCGAGGAGGTCACTCGGAAAGTCATAGGTCGTAGCCACGCGGCAATGCTACGCCTGTTCGATTTTGGGAGGCGAGTTCGTTCCGGAGGTTCATGCGAACGAGTGCCCGGTCCGTGGGCGGGCCCGCGTGGGCCGCCGGAGGGTCTCGCGCGGGAGTTCGCGCTGGTCAGTGGTGGGTGCGGCGGTGATCTCGGCGCCCGGGGCGCGGGCCGCGGCGACGCGGTCGGTCGTTAGTTCGAGGCTCGGCCAGGTCCTGCCGGGAGGCGAGGGAGCCCTTCGGGCGGTCCCGCCCGGGGAGGCGGCGACGCGGCGATGCGGCGCCACCCGGCGCGACACCGGGATGCCGTCCACGGCGGACGCGCTCGCCGTGGTGCATCTGGTGTCGCGCCGGGCGGCCGCTCACCCGCTGAGGTCGCGCGGCCGCCTCAGTGGCCGGCTTCCCGCAACTCCCGTACCAGGCGGGCCGTCACGGGCACGGGCACGCCGTGGCGTTCGGCCGCTCGCAGCAACGCGCCGCCGATCGCGTCGAGTTCGAGCGGTCGCTCGGCCTCCGCGTCCCGCTGCATCGACGACTTGGTGCCGGGCGGGAAGGCGTCGTAGCGGGCGAGGGCCCGGGCCGGGTCGGCGGGGGCGCCGCAGGCGCGGCTGACCGCGGCCGTCTCCTCGAGGAGGGCCGTCAACTCCGCCCGGTGGTTGGTGCGTACGTCGCCGAGGGGGAGCCCGTGGCGGGTGGTCAGCAGGGCGAACGGGGCGAGGAACGACATCTTCGCCCACAGCGCCGACGTCTCGTCCTCGACGACGCGGGTGGCCGGTCCGGCGCCGGCGAGGGCCGCCGCCAGGGCGTCGAGACGGGGGCGGGGCACCGGGTCCCCGGCCAGGTCGATCTCGGCGAAGGGGCTGCCGTGTTCGATCACTCCGGGGGAGAGGCGGGTCGACTCCACGCGGATCACCGCCGGGGCGACGCGGTCCGGACGGTAGCGCTCGCGCAGGGTGGCGGGGTGCTCCACGCCGTTCAGGAACGGTACGAGGAGGCCGTCGCCGAGAGCGGTCGGCGGGACGCGGGTGAGCGCGGAGTCGAGCGCGGTCTGCTTGACCGTGACCAGGCAGGCGTCCACGGGTGCGCGCAGCTCGGTGTCCGCCTCCACCGGGGCGGTGAAGTCCCCGAACTGCCCGCTGCGGACCCGGATTCCGGTGTCCCGCAGGGCGCGGACGGTGTCGTCCCCGGCCAGGCAGATCACCCGGTGACCGGCCCGGGACAGAAGGGCGGCGAGGAGACCGCCCACGCCGCCGGGGCCGAGGACGGCGACGGTGAGCCGGTCACCGGCGCCGTTCGCGTCCGCCGTACCCGAAGCGTCTGTCTTGTTCGGCTGGTTCGGCTCGTTCGGCTTGTTCGCCATGATGATGTTGTTCCTCTCGTCGGTCGGCCCCGGGATCGGTGGCCGCCTTCGGGAGGGATCTTCGCAGGGCGGGGCGGTGTGGGCGAGACTGGGGGCATGTGCCGGAGTATCAAGACCCTGCGTCCGCCCGCGCTGCCCGAAGAGGCCACGGAGGAGGAGATTCGAGCCGCCGCCCTCCAGTACGTACGGAAGGTGTCCGGGTTCCGGGCCCCCGCCGCCCACAACCGGGAGGTGTTCGAGCGGGCCGTGGACGCGGTGGCGGCGGCCACGGCCGAACTGCTCGGAGACCTTCAGGTACGGGGACAGGCCACGCGCGACGCGGTCTAGCCCCGTCGTCCTCTATGTCCTTCTGCCCCTCTGCCCCTCTGCCCCTCTGCCCTTCTTTACTTCTCTACGGCCTTCAGGACGCGGCCGGTCGGCGCACCAGGTACGCAGCCACGGCCCCCGCCCCGAACAGCGCCGTCAGGGACACCGCCGTCGCCAGCCAGGTGGCGCCCAGCCACTGCGCGCCGAGGTAGCCGAGGGCGACGCTGAAGCCGGCCCAGGAGAGGCCGGCCAGGGCGGACCAGAACAGGAAGTCGCGCGGGCGGCGGTGGGCGGCGCCCGCGCAGAGGGAGACGACGGACCGGCCGGCCGGGGCGAAGCGGGCGAGGATCACCAGCGCGCCGCCGCCCTGGGCCAGAGCCGCGCCGAGACGTTCCTGCGCGGTCGTGAGGCGCCGGGAGCGGGCTATCGCGCGGTCCAGACGCTCCCCGCCCAGCCATGCCAGGCGGTAGGCCACCAGATCGCCGAGCACCGAGGCGGTGGCGGCGGACAGGACCAGCGCGAGGATGTCGGGCACATGGCCGGTGGTCGCGCCGGACCCGGCGGCGGCCGCCGTGGCCGCCGTGATCACCAGCACCCCGCTCGGCAGCACCGGCAGAAAGACGTCGAGGAGGACCGAGAGGCCCACCGCGGCGTAGATCCATGGGCCCGCGACCAGCGACACCACACCTTCGAACACGACAAGCTCCCCCGTTGCTCCCCCGATAACAGCCATACAGCGTACGCCGAGGGTGTGACAGGAGGGTCACGGGGGGCTGTCGTGGTGAGCACGGTCTGTCAACGCGCACCGGCCGAGGGCGCCGAGACCGAGGCGCGGTCCGTCAGGCCGCGACCGGGGTCTGCTCCGCCGCCGGCCGCGCCGTGCCCGCCGTGCGCCGGGCGAAGAGCCGGTCCAGGCCGAAGGCGCCGGAGCCGGTGAAGACCAGCAGGAAGAACGCCCAGCAGAACAGGACCGGCAGCTCGCCGCCGTTCTGGATCGGCCACAGGGCCGCCTCCTGGTGGACGTCGAAGTACGCGTACGCCATCGAGCCCGAGGCGATCAGGGCGGCGCCGCGGGTGCCGAGGCCGAGCAGTACGAGGCCGCCGGCGACGAGCTGGATCACGGCCGCGTACCAGCCGGGCCAGGTGCCGGCGTCGAGGGTGCCGCCGTCGGTGCCCGCCGCTCCGCCGAGCACGCCGAAGAGCGAGGCGGCGCCGTGCGCGGCGAAGAGCAGGGCGACGACTATGCGGAACAGGCCGATGACGTAGGGCTGGGCGCTGTCGAGGCGTCCGGACATGGGGGCACTCCCTCGGTAGGTCGGTGGGGGACGGCGGTACCGATGGAGCTCAGGTTAGGCAGACCTAATCAATGCTTGCAAGTTCAACATTCGGCCATGGTTCCGCTTCCACTTCCGCCTCCACTTCCCCCTCCGCTTCCCCCTCCGCTTCCGCCCCCGCGACCCGCAGAACCGCCCTCGCCACCGCGTCGGCGTCCGACAGCGTCACCGAGTCCACGCCGGGCCGGGCCCCGGCCGCCGTCACCCAGTGCACCCCTTCCGTGGGCACGCCGAACGCCAGCCGGCGTGCGTGCGGGCGTCCCTGGCGGTCGATCAGGCGGTACGGGCGCGGTGTCACGTCCAGCCCACCGGTCTCGTAGCCGTCCACCGCGTGCGGCCGGCAGGCCCCGGTCTTCAGGAGCCCGGCGAGCAGGTCGTCGGCGGTGTGGCGCAGTTCCGGTTCCGGGAGGCGGGCCTCGACGAGGGCCGTCGTACGCACGGCCGAGCCTGGCACGTCGGGGGAGTGGGCCAGCCAGCCCCCGTCCTCCGCCCGCACCTGAAGGCGCGGCCCGAGCACCTCCACCACGCCCGCCGTCACCAGGGCCGTCAGCTCCTCGATGCGGCGGCGGGGCGGGCCGATGGACAGGAACGCGTTGAGCGGGGTGTACCAGCGGTCCAGGTGGTCCCGGCGGGAGGCGCCGGTCAGCCCGGCGTGGTCGACGATCAGCCGTATCTCGTTGCGCAGGTCGCGCAGCACGTCCAGGGCCGCCTTCAGGGGTCCGGCGACATTGCCGAGGGCGGCCTGGGCGGCGTCCTCGCGCAGATGGCCGAGCAGCCAGTCGCGCCAGGCGTCCGGCCCGGCGAAGGACCGTCCGCCGTACGGCCGTGAGACCCGGTCCCAGGACCAGCGGTCGGCGCCGGAGATCCCGAACTCGTCCAGGACGCGGGCCTCTTGAGGGCCGCCGTGGGCCGCCCCGAGGAACCGCTCCCGAAAACGCCCGGAGACGGCGCCCGCGACCTCCCCCGCACCCGCCCCCGTCCCTTTCCCGTCCCAACTCCTCACCAGGGCTTCGTAATAGACCGTCTCGACCTCCTTCGCCACCAGCGGCCATATCTCCGTCAGGAAGTCAGGCGCCTCGCCGGAGTCCGCGCGCTTGCGGAAGCCCGCGATCACCTCCGGGGTGAGGACCAGCGGGGTGTGACGGCCGTACGGACCCTTCGCGTTGTCGCCGCGCGCCTGGTACGGGACACCGCGCCGCGAACCGGCGTACAGGCGCGGTTCGCGGCCGGAGGGCACATAGCGCAGGGTGCCGTCGGCGGCGCGAACGAAGCGGCCGCCGCGGCCGGTGGTCAACAGGGCGACGTGGTCGAAGAAGTTGAGGCCGAGTCCGCGCAGCAGCACCGGTTCGCCGGGGGCGAGCGGCGAGAGGTCGACGTCGGCCGGATTGGCGGGCGGGACGTGGCGCAGGCCGTGCCGCTCGGCGTGGTCGGCGAGGCGCCGTTGCTCGGCGCCCTTGGCCACCGCGAGGTGGCCCTGCGCGAGCACCACCGCGGACAGCTCCGGCAGCACACGGCCGTCGTCCAGCGTCAGCACCTGGCGGCCGTCGGCGGCGTCGTCGAGGCGTACGGCGCGGGCCCGGTGCGTCTCGACGCGCACGGCGTCCGGCGCCTGACGCACCACCTCGCCGAACACCCACTCCAGGTAGCGGCCGTAGTGCGCGCGGCTCGGGTAGTCGTCCGCCCCCAGCTCACCGCCCGCCCACTCGTGCAGACTCGGACCCGGCCGTACGGGCCCCGAGCAGTCCACGCTCTCGTCGGTGAACAGGGTCACCTGGCAGGCCACGGTGTTCATCAGCAGTTCCGGCGACTGCGCGGTGCGCCACACGCGGCCCGGTCCGGGCGGCGCCGGGTCGATCACATGGACCCGCAGCCGGACTCCCGCGGGCAGGAGCTCCGGTGCGGAGGCGCAGAGACGTTCCAGGACGCTGGTGCCGCGCGGTCCGGCGCCGACCAGGGCGACGGACACCGTTGCGGATACCTCGGTCGGTGCAGACGTCGGTGCAGACAAGGACATGACTCCCGGGCGTGTGGGGCGCTGGGCGGCAGAACGTCCGCTGGAAGCGGACGGTCCGCCTCATCATGCCGTCGTCCGCCGGTGAATCCAACGCCGGTCCCAGACGTCACGGTTGTCCCTCATGGGGCGGTGAGAGGCGACTCCTCCAAGGTCTTCAGGGTTCCGTCCGACCGCGCCCGCTCCACCCGCAGCCGGGCCGAACGGCCGTGCAGGGCAAGGGACATGAGCTGGTTTCCGAACCACGGACCGCTGGTCCTACGCCAGTTGAGCGGCGGGGTCGGCCCCGCGGCGTGCCGGGCGAGGCGCCGGCCCAGCAGCCGTGCCGGGGCGCTCCAGGCGAAGCGGAAGCCGAAGCGCATCCAGGAGGGCACGGAGTTGTGGAGGGGCGAGCAGGTGAGCTGGAGGACACGGGCGTCGGGGGTGCGGGCCGGCCAGGCCGGCTCGGCGACGTAGGCGTGGTGGACGTCCCCGGACAGGACACAGACCGTCGCCGGCGCGTCGGGGCCGGTGCCGGCCTCCGCGATGAGGTCGGACAGGGCCGAGAAGGAAGCCGGGAAGGCCGCCCAGTGCTCCAGGTCGGCATGGCGGCGCAGCTTCTCGCCGAACCGCGCCCAGCGCTGCCCGCGCTCACCCCGGCACAGGGCCGCGTCCCAGGTCTCGACGTCGTGCACCAGGTGCGGCAGCAGCCAGGGCAGCGAGGTGCCGATCAGGAGGTGGTCGTAGGAGCTCCGGTCCTGGAGCGTCTGCTCGCGCAGCCATTCCGCCTCGCCCGGGTCGAGCATCGCGCGCCCGTCCTCGTCGAGCACCCGGGCCGCCCGGGTGTCCACCATCAGCAGGCGCACCCGGCCGAAATCGCGCCGGTAGCTCCAGCGGACGGAGGCCGGGTCGGCGTCGGCCTTCGCGGCGAAGGCGCGCAGCACGTCGGTGCCGTCGGGGGTTTCCCGTACGGCGGCGTAGACGGGGTCGGCGGCCAGCTCGCCGGGCGAGAGGTTGCCGAGGTGCTGGTGCACCCAGTACGAGGTCAGGCCGCTCAGCAGCCGCTCCTGCCACCAGTCGGTGGCCCGCATGTCGGCCAGCCAGGAGGCGGAGGTGTTCCAGTCGTCGATGACGTCGTGGTCGTCGAAGATCATGCAACTGGGCACCGTGGACAGCAGCCAGCGCACCTCGGGGTCGAGCCAGGACTCGTAGTAGAGCCGGGTGTACTCCTCGTAGTCCGCGACCTGGCTGCCCGGCGGGTCCGCCAGATCGCGCCGCGCGGCCAGCCAGCGCCGGGTCGCCCCTGAGGTCTCGTCCGCGTAGACCTGGTCGCCGAGCAGGAGCAGTACGTCGGGGCGCTCGCCGTCGGGGTCGGCCGCCATGCGGGCGGCGAGCGAGTCGAGGGCGTCGGGGCCGACCGGGTCCGTACCGTCGGCCGGCGGCGCGGCCCAGCGGCAGGAGCCGAAGGCGACCCGCACCGGGTCCCCGTCGGCGGGGGTGCGGATCACCGAGGGCGGGAAGCGGGACTCGGCCCGCGGCCACACGCGCGTGCCGTCGAGGAAGACCTCGTACGGCCGGGTCGTGCCCGGTATGAGTCCGGTCACCGGGATCAGCGCGTAGTGGTGGCCCGCCATCTGGAAGGTGCGGGCCGTGCCGCCGGCGCCGTCGGCGCAGCGCACCTCGGCCGTGCACGGACGGCTCGTCTCGACCCATACGGTCGCGGACGAGCCGTCGGCGTACCTCAGCAGTGGTCCCAGGAGCAGTCCGGCCACGGCGATCGCCCGCCCTCTTCCTCGGTCGGTTCGCCTCCGGGGCGCACCCCGGAGGCTCACCGCGGTCGTCGATCCGTACGGTGTCGATGCGTACGGTATTGAACGACGGGGGAGGGCGGACAGACTCAGGCGATCAGCAGTTGGCCGATCAGCAGCCGGAGAGGTAGTTCGTCAGCGCGCTCTTCTCGGCGGAGTCGACCGAGAGGTCGTAGTAGTACTTCACCTGGACCCAGGCGCGGACGTAGGTGCAGCGGTACGCGGTGCGCGACGGCATCCAGGTGGCCGGGTCCTGGTCGCCCTTGGCCTGGTTGACGTTGTCGGTGACGGCGAGCAGCTGGGGCCGCGTGACGTCGTTGGCGAAGGCCTGGCGCTGGGCGGTGGTCCACCGGCTGGCGCCGGAGTCCCAGGCCTCGGCGAGCGGCACCAGGTGGTCGATGTCGACGTCGGAGGCGGAGGTCCAGGTGGCGCCGTCGTACGGGGAGTACCAGCTGCCGCTGGTGGCGGTGCACGCGGAGTTGGTGACGACGTTCGAGCCGTCCCGCTTGAGGATCCACTCGCGGGTGTTGCAGGTGCCCGAGATGGTGATCCAGGTCGGGAAGAGGTCGCGGCTGTAGCCGGTGCGGTTCTCGGTGGCCACGGTGAGCTGGGACAGGTAGCTGCGGGCGGTGGCGGCGCTGACCGGTGTGGGGAGGGCGGCGGAGGCGCTCGGGGAGTTGAAGAGGGCGACAGAGGCTAGGAGACCCGTCAGGGTCGCCAGTATGCTGAGCCGTCGACGCGCGTAGAACTTCGGCATGCGAACTCCCTTGTGGGGGTGGGCTGTTGGACCGCGGGCGAGGGAATGCTCGCGGCGCCGTATTGCCGTGGAGTGTGTTTTCGGTTAGACGTTAGTGACACGTACATGACACGACAAGGTTTACGTGCAAACTTTCGATCACGTACCATGGGGAGCGCAGAAGGGGAGTAGCTCTTCGCCGGACCGTCGACATACTGCTCAGCTCGTCTGAGCCGGCGCCCGGAGGCGGATCCCGCGTGGATCGGCCAGCGAGACCTTCGGCAAGCAGTGCACGCCCGTGCCGTACGGCACGGGCGCCGAGTGTGCTGCCGTGCCGAGGTGTCTTTGTGTGATGTGCAGCACTCTCGGTGGGGCGGCCCCCGACCGATTGAGGGATTTTGATCAGCTTCACCGTGACGGCGCTCGTCTTCGGCGTCGTCTTCCTCGCCGAACTGCCGGACAAGACCGCGCTCGCCGGCCTCGTCCTCGGCACCCGCTACCGCGCCTCGTACGTCTTCGCGGGCGTCGCCGCCGCCTTCGCGCTGCATGTCGCGCTCGCGGTGGCGGCGGGCAGCGTGCTGACGCTGCTGCCGCAGCAGATCGTGCACGCGGTGACGGGCGTCCTCTTCCTCGCCGGCGGCGCGATGCTGCTCCTGAAGAAGGACGACGGCGAGGAGCATGTGCGCCAGCCGGAGAACCAGTCCTTCTGGAAGGTCGCCGGGGCGGGCTTCATGCTGATCCTGGTCGCCGAGTTCGGTGACCTCACGCAGATCATGACCGCCAACCTCGCCGCCCGCTACGACTCCCCGCTCTCCGTCGGCCTCGGCGCGGTCCTCGCGCTGTGGGCGGTGGCCGGGCTCGGCATCGTCGGCGGAAAGGCGCTGATGAAGCGCGTGCCGCTGCGACTGATCACGAAGGTCGCCGCGCTGCTGATGCTGGCGCTGGGCGTGTGGAGCCTTTGGGAGGCGGCCACCGCGTGAGTCCTGGCCGTCCGGGGCGGGGTGGTTGTGCGGGGTGTGGCCGTCCCGGCCGCGGTGGCTGTGTGGGACGTGGCTGTCCCTGGCGGGGCGGTGGCTGTGTGGGACGTGGCTGTCCCTGGCGGGGCGGTGGCTGCGTGGGTCGTGGCTGTCCTCGGGCGCGGTGGTCGTGTGAGTGCCGGTCGTCCCGGCCGTGGTGGCCGTGTGATTCCCGGCCGTGGTTCTGAAGAGTCGGTGAACGGTTGACCAAGCCGGTGGCGAGTGGCGGTCGGATTTTGTACCGTGGAGGAACAAAGTGGCTCCCGCTCGTTTTCCCTGACCGGCGGGCGGGGCCGCCTTGTTTGTGAGCCCCGCTTCCGTTGCTTGGAGCTGCCGATGACGCCCACCGTCCTCACCGCCCGCGCCCTCCTGCTCGACATGGACGGCACCCTCGTCAACTCGGACGCCGTCGTCGAGCGCATCTGGCGGCGCTGGGCCGAGCGGCACGGGCTGGACGGGGACGAGGTCATGAAGGTGGTGCACGGGCGGCAGGGCCACGCCTCCATGGCGGTGCTGCTGCCGGAGCGGCCCGTCGAGCAGAACCTCGCCGACAACGCGGGCATGCTCGCGGCGGAGACCGCGGACATGGACGGCGTGGTCGCGATCCCGGGCGCGCCGGAGTTCCTGGCCGCGCTGCGGGAGCTGCCGCACGCGCTCGTCACCTCCGCCGACGTCGCCCTGTCCATGGCCCGCATGAACGCCGCGGGCCTCCCGCTGCCCGGCATCCGGATCACCGCCGAGTCCGTCGGCGCCAGCAAGCCCGACCCCGAGGGCTTCCTGAAGGCCGCAGCGGAGCTGGGCGTCGACCCCGCGGACTGCGTGGTCTTCGAGGACTCCGGCGCCGGCATCACGGCCGGCCGCGCGGCGGGCATGCGCGTCGTGGGCGTCGGCCCCCGCGCCTCCTTCCACGCCCCGGACGTCACCGTCCCGGACCTGACCCGGGTACGGCCCGAGCCGGGACCCGACGGGACCGTCCGCCTGCACATCGGCTAGCCGGACCGGGCTACGGCTCGGCCGTCTCCGACTCCAGCAGCTTTCGCGTGACCGGCCCGTACACGCCCAGTTCGTCCTCGTCGATACCGCGCGCCCACTGGTAGTTGCGTACGGCGTTCTCGACCGGCCGGTTGAAGTTGCCGTTTGCGTCTCCGGCGTAGAGGTTCAACTGGCGCAGCCGGAGCTGGAGTTCGACCACCTCGGCACCCTGGTTGCCACGGCGGAGCACCGGCGCCTCGGTGGGGCCCGGCGAGGCGGCCGTGTCGGCGACCGTCGCCGTCTGGGTGGGCTGTGCCGAGGGCGACGAGGTCGCTGACGGCGTCGCGCTCGTCTTCGAGGCCGACGGCGTGGGCGAGGGGCTCGGGCTCGCGGACGCCGACACGGAGGGCGCCGCCGACGTCGGGGCCGAGGGTTCGGGCGCCGAAGTCGACGCCGCGCCGCTCGTCGTCGCCACCGGCACGCTCTCCCGTACCTCCCGCGGCGCGGCTCCGTCCCGCGCGGGCGGGTCGTACGAGAACAGCCCGCTCGCGAGACCGGCCGCCGCGACGACCGCGACCACCGCGGCGCAGGCGGCGGCGAGCAGCAGGCCGCCCCGGCGCGACCGGCCGCCGCGCGACCCCGCCTCGTCCTCGGCTTCGTCCTCGGCCACGGACGCGTGATCCCACCCGTCCAGCCCGTCCGGCCCGTCCAGCCCGTCCGGCCCGTCCAGCCCGTCCGGCCCGTCCAGTCCGGCCCGCTCGTCCTGCCCGTCCCGCCCCGGCTCGAAGAGCCGCAGGTCCGTGGCGTTCGGGGTGGCCGACGAGGGCGCCAGGGGAGTGGCCGGCACGGAGGTCTCGTCCTGCGCGCGCACCGGCCGCAGCGGCATGGTCACCTCGACCCCGGCCGCCCCGGGCCCCGAGCCGTCGACCGCGTCCCCCGACTCGCCCTTGCCCCCGACCGCGCCCTCGCCTGCGACCGCCGCTGTGCCCTCATCCGCGCCGGCTATCTCGACGTACGGCCGGATCCGCAGCGGATTGAAGTCCTCCGCCGCTGCCGCCTCCGCCGTACGCGTCTCGCGCAGGGCGTCGGAGGCGCGCTGTGCGCAGCCGCACGACGGCGTGTTGTCCGGCCCCCTGGGTGTGCCGCATTCCGGGCACGGGTGACCCTTCGGTTCCCACACGTTCGTTCCCCTCCCCTCGCGTCCCCTCGCGAGCTCCAGAGATTATGCAAACCTCCCACACATCAGCTGCCCCAAGCCCCCCGGAATCCCAGCTTCCAAAGGGAAT
Source organism: Streptomyces olivochromogenes (assembly GCF_021538895.1). Classification (GTDB taxonomy): domain Bacteria; phylum Actinomycetota; class Actinomycetes; order Streptomycetales; family Streptomycetaceae; genus Streptomyces; species Streptomyces olivochromogenes_A. The sequence continues at coordinate 92,632 of NZ_JADDRL010000021.1, forward strand.
CCAGGGGACTCAACAGGCCATAACGGGTGACACGCTTCACGATGGAGTGAGTCGCGAGAGCCCGGGAGGTCTCATGACGCTGGACACGCACGGCAGGACGCGGGACGCGGACGACACCGAGCAGGTCCGAGGCAACGTCCTCGTATCGATCGGCGCCCTGCTCCTCGGCCTGCTGCTGGCCGCGCTCGACCAGACCATCGTGTCGACGGCGCTGCCGACCATCGTCAGCGACCTCGGCGGCCTGGAGCACCTGTCCTGGGTGGTCACGGCGTATCTGCTGGCCTCGACCGCCGCGACCCCGCTGTGGGGCAAGCTGGGCGACCAGTACGGACGCAAGAAGCTGTTCCAGACCGCGATCGTGATCTTCCTGATCGGCTCGGCGCTGTGCGGCATGGCGCAGAACATGCCGGAACTCATCGGCTTCCGGGCGCTCCAGGGCCTGGGCGGCGGCGGGCTGCTGGTGCTGTCGATGGCGATCGTCGGCGACATCGTGCCGCCCCGCGAACGCGGCCGCTACCAGGGCCTGTTCGGTGCCGTCTTCGGCGCGACCAGTGTGCTCGGGCCGCTGCTCGGCGGGCTGCTCACCGAGCACCTGAGCTGGCGCTGGGTGTTCTACGTCAACCTGCCCGTCGGCATCGTCGCCCTCGCCGTGATCGCGACCGCCCTGCGCATCCCGCGCAAGGCTGCTCACCACGTCATCGACTACCTCGGCACCTTCCTGATCGCCGCCGTCGCCACCTGCCTGGTCCTGGTCGCCTCGCTCGGCGGCACCACCTGGGCGTGGGGGTCGGCGCAGATCGTCGGGCTCGCGGTGCTGGGCACCGTCCTCGCCGTCGCGTTCGTCGCGGTCGAGCGGCGGGCCGCCGAACCCGTCCTCCCGCTCAAGCTGTTCGGCATCCGCACCTTCACGCTGTCCGCCGTCATCAGCTTCATCGTCGGCTTCGCCATGTTCGGCGCGATGACCTACCTGCCGACGTTCCTCCAGGTCGTGCACGGCATATCCCCGACCATGTCCGGCGTGCACATGCTGCCCATGGTGGTGGGCATGCTGATCTCCTCGACCGGCTCCGGGCAGATCGTCAGCCGCACCGGCCGCTGGAAGGTGTTCCCCGTCACGGGGACCGCCGTCACCACGCTCGGCCTGCTCCTGCTCCACCGGCTGGACGAGCACAGTTCGACGGCCGAGATGAGCGTGTACTTCTTCGTCTTCGGCCTGGGCCTCGGCCTGGTCATGCAGGTGCTCGTGCTCATCGTGCAGAACGCCGTCTCGTACGAGGACCTCGGCGTCGCCACCTCCGGCGCGACCTTCTTCCGCTCGATCGGGGCCTCCTTCGGCGTCGCCATCTTCGGTTCCGTCTTCGCGGGCCGCCTCGCCGACAAGCTGGCCGACGCCTTCCGGGGCGTGAGTCTGCCGGCGGGCGTGTCGGCGGACGCGCTCAAGGCCGATCCGCGCGGCATCGGCGCCCTGCCGCCCTCGCTGCGCCCGGCGGCCCTGCACGCCTTCGCCTCGGCGATCACCGACGTCTTCCTGTACGCCGCTCCGGTCGCCCTCGCCGGCTTCGTCCTGGCCTGGTTCCTGAAGGAGGACCGGCTGCGCGGCTCGGTCACCGCGCCCGACGTGACGGAGACGCTGGCCAGCAACCCGGTCGAACGGTCGTCGTACGACGAGGTGTGCCGCGCGCTGTCCCTGCTCGGCACCCGGGAGGGGCGGCGCGAGATCTACCGGAAGATCACCGAACGGGCGGGGTACGACCTGCTGCCCGCCGCGAGCTGGCTGCTGCTGCGGATGCGCAAGTACGGCTCGGTGGAGCCGGGCGCGCTCGCCGACCGGGGCCTCCTCCCGCTGACCGTGCTCCTCGACGCCGAGCGCCAGATCGAGGAACGCCGCCTCGGCACCCGCGAGGGAGTCGAACTCGTCCTCACCGCCCGGGGCACCGAGGCCGCCGACCGGCTCGCGCGGGCCCGCGAGGACTCCCTGGCCGAACTCCTCGGCGACTGGTGGGGCCCCGGACGGCCCACCGACCTGTCCCGGCTGGTGAAGGAACTGACCGACGAACTCTGCGGCTCGGAGTGCGAGCAGCCGCGGAAGGGCGCCGGGAGCGGGGCGACCAGGGTCAGTTGAGCGGTTCCCGGGCGGCGCCCAGGTCCTTGCGGAACCAGTGCTCCGCGTAGGTGTCGTCGTTGTGCGGCTCGGACTCCGCGTAGCCGAGCCGGGCGTACAGCGCGCGGGCCTCCACCAGGTCGCCGCGGGTGTCGAGGACGATCCGGTTCGCGCCGAGGGCACGGGCGGCCTCCTCGGCGGCGGCCACGAGCAGCGCCGCGCCACCCCTGCCGCGCAACTCGTCGCGCACGAACACCCGGGTGAGCTCGGCGGTTTCCGCGTCCAGCAGCCGTACGCCCGCACTGCCGGCCGCCTCACCGTCGTACCACCCGACCAGCAACCGCCCACTGGGCGGCGCGAGTTCGGCACTCGAACGGGCGGCGATCTCCCGCTCCAACTCGGCCGGATCGGTCCGCCGCCCCTCGTGCAGCAGATACCAGCGGTCGCTGACCTCGGTGTAGTACGCACGCCAGAGCGCGGCGGCGGCCGGGGAGTCGACGGGTTCCGGGGCGATGGTCCAGCTCATACCGGCCATTGTCAGGACGGGGACCGCACCGCCCGCAACCGAATATGCGGCAGCTCCGGGAAGAGTGTGCGCGGGTGGGGCCTGGCTGCAGAAGTCCCCGTCCTTGTCTGCCCTTGTTGATGTCAGCCGGCGTGTCCTCAACCCACGGTTCGGGTTCGGACCGAAGTGTTGTGTGGTTCGGTTGTCATGTCGACCGCTGCTCTGTTGAGGTTGAAGCGTTTCCGCAGAACCTGCGGGATCCACGCCTGGGCGAACCCCCACAACCTCATGAAAGGACCACTCTGAACTGCCCTGAACTGCCCTGAACTGCGGGGCCCGACGAACTCCTCACGTCGCTGCGGCGAGCGGCACGCCGATGACGGCGCAGTTCGCTGTCCCCTGCGTCATCCGTGACGCCCCCTCGGGTTACGGCGCATGGCAATGACGCGAAGCCGTCGTTGCCATGCGGATCTCTCGGCGGTTCACCAGGCGGTGCGCCATCGACCTTCCATGTGTCGCCGCCGCCCTTTGTGGCTGACGCCTCACCGCGCCCCGCAGCCGCCCACACGCCGGCCGCCCGACATGGCGGTTTCCTCCGTGTGCGTGCCCGCTCGGCCACAGCGCACACCCCCACTTCAATCAAGGAGTATCCGTGAACCCGCTCACTCCTCGCCGCTCCGCCCTGAAGGCGCTGGGATCGGCGGCTCTGCTGACCGCCTCCGCCACCGTCCCGCTGGCCACGCCCGCTGTTGCGGACGAACGGCGGCCGCACCTGTCCGTGGCGCTCGACTGGTACGACACGACGGCCGCGACCATCGCGGCGGCCGGCGTGGCTACCCAGATCACCAACAGCCGGACCTGGGCCGTCAGCTGGCTGGCAGCGGCCCGAGCCACCCGCCAGGTGCCGCCCTGCACAGACCGGAGCACGTTCCGGGACGCGGCCCTGGCATCTGCCGTGCACGACTGCCTGGTGGCGCTGATCCCGTCCCGTACCCAGGAAGTGGGTGCCGCGTTGCGCGCGACGCTGGACCGCGTTCCGGACGGACCGGCCAAGGCGAAGGGCATCGCGGCCGGTGCGCGTCAGGCACGGCTGGTCCTCGCCTCCCGCGAGGGCGACGGCCTCGACCCGGCCTCGGTGAACGCGCCGTTCACCGTGCCGCCGACAGCGCCCGGTGTGTGGCGGCCGACCCCTCCCGACTATGCGCCGGCCATTCAGTACGGCAATCGGATGGCCAGGCCCTTCCTGCTGGAGACCCCCGACCAGTACCGGGTGCCCGCACCGCCCGCCCTGGACTCCGCGCGCTACCGCGCCGACCTGGCCGAGGTCCGCGCATACGGGGCCGTCGACAGCACCGTGCGCAGCAGGCGGCAGACCGAGACCGCCAACTTCTGGTACACCGGCTCCCTGATCCTGTACACCGAACCGCTGCGGGTCGCTCTGGCCCGGATGCCGCAGTCCGCCGCCGCACAGGCCAGGCTGGTCGCTCTGTTCCACGTCGCCCTGGTGGACACGCAGATCGCCACCGCCGACAGCAAGTACGCCTACCTGCGCTGGCGCCCCGTCACCGCCATCCGCACGGGCGCCATCGACCCTGATCCCCAGTGGACACCGCTGCACACCGCGCCGGCCCATCCCGAATACCCCAGCGGCCACAACACCTACGCCGGTGCGGCGGAATTGGTCCTGACGGCGTTCACGGGGCCGTGCACCGCACCGTTCGAGCTGACGAGCCCCACCGCTCCCGGAGCGACCCGCACCTACACGTCCTGGCGCCAGCTCTCCCAGGACAACGTGGTGGCCCGCGTGTACTCCGGCATCCACACCCGCTCCGCCGACGAAGTCGGCCTCGTCCTCGGCAAGCAGGTCGCGGCGCACACGATGCGCAATGCCGCCCAGTTGTGGTTCAGCCAGCCGCAGGGGTGACGGAGAGGTTCCAGGTTCCGCAAGGTGACCCCTGCCCGGAACTCATTGACCGGAGGGGAGACGTCTGGTCGACTCACGTTCCACCAGACCGGCCATCCCAGCGACGCCGTGAACATCAAATGCCCTGCCGGACTGCGTCCAGCAGGGCATCCCTTCCGCGGCGGCCTGGCCACCCCGGGCCAGGTGCTCGGCGGCCGCGGCCGGCTGCTTGGCCTCTCCTCTGCTGCCCGTAGCCGCGCCGCCTCCGCGTCGGAGACGATCCGCTTGGCCTTCCCTGTGGCTCCTGTAGCCCCTGTGGCGGGCGGAGGCGTGACACCCCCCTCACGACTGCCGGCGTTCGCGCCACTCTCGGGCGATCGCCTCGACGTCGTACGGCTTCATGCCCAGTGGGGGACCGGGCGGCGGCTTGAACATCATGTCGCGGATCTTGACGTTGACGTCGGTCACGATCTTGCGGGCGATCCGTTCCGAGGGGGCCGCGTACGCCGCCGCGAGCGCGTCCTCGGCCTCCTTGCGCAGGGCCAGGGTGGGTGGCAGGACGGCGAGGCCCTCGCGGTGCATCTTCCGCTTGACCCACCAGAGTTCGTCGTACGACGTGTCGGTGCCCGGCGGCAGCGGCTGGCCCGCGCCCGGCAGCCGGTCGAACTCGCCGCGCCCCTGCGCGTCACGGATCTGCTTGTCGACCCAGGACTCGAACGGCACGCCCGGTGGCTTTCGCTCGGTCATGAGTCCATTGTGCCGGACGCGACCCGGCCGGGCGTTTTATCATCTGGCGGCGGTGCGGCAATCCTGCCACCGCGCAAGGACGTTTCAGGGGGAACGCACGTGCTCGAACTGACCATGGCCTCCGTCTCGGCGGCGGACGCGGGTGCCACGGCCGGCATGCTGATGGCGGACGCGCCGAGTGAACCGGGCGCCGTGCTGCGCGTGGGCCGGGACGCGTCCGTGTGCCGGCTGGTGACGCCCGAGGAGTGGCTGTTCGTCTCCCGGGTCCACCTGGAGTTCCTGTGCGGACCGGACGGCAGCTGGCAGGTCACCTGGCTGCGCGGCTCGCAGCCCGACCCGTCGTCCGAGGTCCGGCTGACGGTCGGGCAGTACGCGCAGACCATCTCCTACGGCGGGAGCGTGCAGCTGCCCCGGGGTGGCTCCGGCGAGATCATCGTCTCGGACCGCACCGGGCCGCGCACCGTCAACGTGGGCTTCTACCACGAGGCGTGACGGCCCCCGCGGACGGTCGGGCCGGAATCCGCGTCCCGGCCGTCAGGCCAGCACCCTGGCCAGGGCGAAGCCGTCGTACCCCTTGCTGCCCACCGTCTGGACCGCCGTGCCGGTCAGTCTCGGGTGGGAGCCGATCATCTCGATCGCGGCGCGGGTGCCGCGTACGTCCGGCTCGGCGCCCTCGGCGTCGAGGACCCGCCCGTCGCGCACCACGTTGTCGACGATGATCAGGCTGCCCGCGCGGGTGAGCTTCAGCGCCCACTCCAAGTAGTTGGCGTTGTTCGCCTTGTCGGCGTCGATGAAGACCAGGTCGAAGGGGGCCGGGTTCTCGTCGGCGAGCTTGGGCAGCGACTCCAGGGCCGGGCCCACCCGCACCTCGACGATCCGCTCCAGGCCCGCCCGGGCGATGTTGCGGGTGGCGACCTCGGCGTGCTTGGCGCTGTACTCCAGCGAGATCAGCCGGCCGTCCTCCGGCAGGGCGCGGCCCAGCCAGATGGTGCTGTACCCGCCGAGCGTGCCGATCTCCAGGATGTGCCGGGCGTCCTGGATCTGGGCAAGGAGCTGGAGCAGCTTGCCCTGGCTAGCCGTGACGTTGACGTGCGGGAGCCCGGCCGCCTCGCTGTCGCGCAGGGCCGCCTGCAGCACCTCGTCGTCCGGCGAGAGGTGGGTGGAGAAGTAGAAGTCGACGTCGTCCCAGAGCTGCGACCCGCTCATGCAAGCTTCCGCCTTTCCTGTCTGATGCCAGTCAACACCACTGATTCCCGGTCCGCGTCGGCCAATGTCAGCCGATCGGCGCAGACGGCGGCCGCAGCGGCGGGGGCGGCTGGACCGGCGGCGGGGGCACCACCGGCCGCCGCGACCGTCGTACGGCCGACAGGGTGGCGACCGTGGCCACCAGCACCAGCGCACCACCGACCGTGAGCAGCCACGCCGGGATCCCGGCCACCGTGAGCAGCCGGTCCGAGTAGATCACCTGTTGGTAGGGCGTGTCAGCGGCGGCCCGCCGCAGTTCGTGGTCGGAGTCGATGCGCGACGGGTCGGGGAACTCCTGGGCGACGGCGGTCAGATACGGGGTGCCCGACGACAGCGCGGCCAGCGCGCCCTTGGGCGAGTCGAGCCGGCCGGCGAAAACGACCCGCGGCCGGTCGCCGCCGATCGCGGTACGCGGCTCCATGCGGTGGTCGGCCAGGACGTACAGGCCCAGTGACTGCGGAGTGCGGGCCAGGTGGGACAGGCGCATCGGGTAGACCGGGCCGTCCGCGGCGAAGGTGAGGTGGAGCGGGTCGAGCTCGCCCCGCAACGCGGTGCCCGCGGTCTTCGGGGCCAGCCGGATCGCCACGTACTCCCAGTGCCGGTTGACGTACGGCTGCAGCGCGCCCTTCAGCCGGTCGGGGAAGGCGAAACCGTTGGCGCGCAGCCAGCCGTCCAGGGCGCCGGGGTCCGTGGCGGTCAGCCGGGCCACGTCGAAGGGGCCGAGTCGCTGGCGGCCGACCACGTCCACGCCGGACGGGCCGGACGCGCCCGCGGCGGGCGGGGCCTCGGCGGTGTCCCCGCCGGAGCTGAGGGGCCAGTCGCCGCTTTGGGGCCAGAAGTGGTGCCGGGTGCGGTGGGCGGGGGCGACGGTGGCGCTCAGTTCGTCGAAGAGCGCCGGGTCGCCGAGGTCCACGGTGGCCCGGTGCGGTACCGGCATGATCCACGCGGCCCGGTCGGCGTCGCCGACGACCGTCAGACGCATCACGATCTGCTCCTGCCGCCCGTCCCAGCGCAGCACGGACACCTCGCTGGAGACGGCGATCCGCTGCCGGGCGTCCGGCACCATCGCGCCGCACCCACAGGCGTAGGCGGGCGCGACGAGCCAGCCCACCTGCACGCCGAGCACCGCCAGCACAACGGCCAGCACCCGCACCCGCGCCCGCTCCCACCCCCGCAGCCTCACCATGGACCAAGCCCCCCGCCACGTCGATTCCCCTGGACAGGGCTTCAGACGGCACGACGGACGACCTGGTTCCAGAGCGCCTCACAGGCAGACCGGGAGGGCGCACTGTGATCCATCTCGCGCCCCGGGGAAGCAACCACACCCCCCTCGCACTATCGTCATCCGGACAAAAGGCGAGCGGACGTCAGGTGAAGCGGGGGTTGCCTGCGTCTCTCTCCGGGGGTGGTGCGAGCCTCATAGGGTTCGCGGAGAGATCCCGGCGCGCGACGCGCGGCGGGACGACGGGGCGGGAGGCCGACGAGGCGTGGCGAACGTGGAGCACAGCGGGGGACCGGCGGATGCCTTCGGGGCGACGCCGGCCGGGACCGCCAGGGCACGTCTGACGGCGGTCCGGCTGGGCCTGTGGGCCGTGGTCGCGGCCCTCGGGATACGGCAGATGGCCGTCGTCCTCAGCACTCCCAGCGGGGAGCGGCTGACCGACCTGGAGACCTGGGTCGGCCGGGGCGGCGTCCTGCACGTGACGGGCTCGCTCTACGACTCCACCAGATTCACCGGCACGCCCTTCGGCGGACTGGTCCTCAAACCGCTCACGGCCTCCGCCGAGCAGGCACTCGGCTGGGGCTGGACCTTCGGCACGCTGCTGCTCGTCGTGGCCCTCGGCCTGGTCGCCGCCCGCGCCCTGCCCCAGCCGGTCGGCCGCCGCACCTCGCTGCTGGCCGCGCCGGTCGCGATCAGCCTGCTGATGCTGTCCCTGCCGGTGCGCAACACCCTCTGGCTGGGCCAGACCAGCATCATCCCGGTCCTGCTCGTGCTCCTCGGCTGCTTCGCCGTGCGCGGCGAGCGGGCCGGCGGCCTGTGCATCGGCGTGGCGGCCGCGCTCCAGCCCACCGTGCTGCTCTTCGCCCCGCTGCTCTGGTTCACCGCGCGCCGCCGGGCCGCCGTGACCGCGGCCGGCACCTTCGCCGCCTGCACCGCGCTCGCCTGGGCCGCGATGCCGCACGACTCGTACACCTACTGGGTGCACCACATGGCGGGCGTCGGCCTCGGCGGCCGGGCCGACGAGGTCGCCAACCAGTCCCTGCACGGCGCCCTGCTCCGCCTCGGTCTGACCGGCCCGCTGGAGATATCCCTCTTCCTCCTCCTGGGCGCGGCCGTCGCGGTCCTCGGCCTGCGCCGCGCCGTGCGCTTCGCCCGCGACGGACAGCTCCTGCTCGCGGTCGCCCTCACCGGCTGCGCCGCCATCGCCGTGTCGCCCACCACCTGGCAGCACCAGCTGCTGTGGGTGCTGCTCGCCGTCGTCGGCCGGGTCGGCAAGCGGGCCTCCGACCGGTACGTCTGGCCGGTCGCGGTGGTCCTCGTCACCACGCTTCCGGCCAAGATGATGCTGCCGAACATGCCGGCGCTGTACCCGCTGCGGGACAACATCGTGCTGCTGGCGGCCGTCGCCGCCGCCACCGCCGTACCGTTCCTGTCCCGTACGTCGCCGTACTACCAGAGCCCGGTCCCGACCGAGTACGCCGAGCCGGTCCCCGCCCGCCTGCGGGGCGTCCCGCTGCTGCCCTTCCTGCGCCGGGTGCTCACCCGCCCGAACCTCCTCCTGGAGCTGCTGCTCATCCGCGTCACCTACGCCGCGTACCAGAAGGTCCGGCTGGCGGCGACGGGCGGCAGCAACGCCGAGGGCCGGGCGACGGCCGAGCACCACGGCCACCAGATCCTCGACCTCGAACGCTTCCTGCACGTCGACATCGAGCACATGGTGAACCACGCCGTGATCAAGGTCGACTGGCTGCGGAGCTTCTTCGACTTCTACTACGAGTCCTTCCACTTCGTGGTCCCGCTCACCGTCCTCGGCGTCCTCTACTGGCGCCGCCCGGTCGACTACCGCTGGGCCCGCTCCTCCCTCGGCTTCGCCACCCTCCTCGCCCTGGTCGGCTTCTGGCTCTACCCCCTGGCCCCGCCCCGCCTGATGCCGACCCTGGGCATCATCGACACCGTCCACGGCGTCCAGGACTTCACCAAGCCGGACTACGGCACCCTCACCGCCCTCACCAACCAGTACGCCGCGATGCCCTCGCTGCACTTCGGCTGGTCCCTGTGGTGCGGTGTCGTGATCGCGATCATCGCCCCCAAGTGGTGGATGAAGGCGCTCGGTCTGCTGCACCCGTTCTTCACGGTCTCGGCCATCGTCGCCACGGGCAACCACTGGGTGCTGGACGCGGCCGGCGGCGCGGTGGTCGTGGGCGCGGGCTTCGGACTGGCGTACCTCTTCCAGGGCCCGCGGGCACGCATGATCAAGACCACGGCGACAGAGACCGACGCGGAGCCGGGGCCGGCGGTACTGGCGAAGGGCTCCGCCTGACCTGCCCGTCCAGGAACTGTCCGGAGTGGAACCCGGTGATCCGCCGGGCCGGCACCTCTGGTGACTGTCCTGGCAGCGTTCCGGAGAGGCCTCTCCTGACGACGAACTCGGCCCCGGACATCGGCACTTTCAGGTGTGGTCGTCATGTTCCTAGGTGGTGTCCTGGCTCATGGAGCTCATCCCCGGTTTCGCGAAGTGACGCGATGTCGCGAAGTGACGGGGCGGACGCCACCGCCCGGGTAGATCGATCCGGGATCACTGCTACGTACTACGTAGTATCGTACGGCGTAGTAGTCGGGAGGAACGAAGGAGGTGCCCGATGCCGCGTCAACGGGACCGCGTCGGCTGGGCCGAACCCGCGCTGCTGATCCTGGCCAGCCTGGCCGACGGACCCAAGCACGGCTACGCGATCACCAAGGACGTCGAGGAACAGACGTCCATCAAGCTGGGGCCGGGCACGCTGTACGCCGCCATCGCGCGGCTGGAGGAAAGCGGCCTGATCGCGCCGCTGGACGAGGACGAGCGTCGGCGGCCCTACCGCATCACCGCGGAGGGCCAGACCGTGCTCGACGACAAACTGCGGGCGATGGCCCGCTTCGCACGCACGGGGTTGACCCGGCTGGGGGTGGCAAACGCGTGATCGACGTGGCAGTCAGGCTGGCCTTGCGGGCATATCCTCCCTCGTTCCGGGAGCGCTACGGCGGCGAACTCGAAGCACTGGTCGAGGACACCGGCGCCCGCCCGAGCGTCGTCGCGGACCTCCTGTTCGGCGCGCTGCGGGCATGGCTCCGCCCGGTGATGCCCGACGAGTCCGTCGAACGGCGCCGCCGCCGCATGCAGGCGAGCGTCGCCACCACCTGGGTCTCCTGGTGCGCCGCGCTGTACACCCTGCCGGTACTGCACTTCGTCCTGTCCGAGGAACCCCGGCCGACTCCGGACCTGGTGCGCCGACTCCTCGACGTCGCGCAGTACGCCATGTACGGCGCCGGGCTCATCCTGCTTCTCGGCGTCCTCGCGCTCCTCGCGGAGTCCTCCAGAACCGGCAACTGGAGCGCGTGGCGCCCGCTGGTGGCTCTCATCCCGACGCTGCCCACGTGGGTGATCGCTCCGTTGCTGCTGGCGTTCGCCTCCATCGATCCGCTCTCCTACTGGGTCGCGGCCGTGGCGGTGTTCGGGCCGATGGCGTTCCTCATCACCGCGGCGGTGACGCCGGCCGTCGTCATCACCCGGTTCCGGCCGTCCGCCAAGGTCTTGCGGCTGCTCGCCCTGTCCGGGGTCGCGGTGGCGTTCGCCGTGACGACGACGGGCATCGCCTGCGTCGCGGCCATGAACACCGCCGACGCGGCCCAGACGGTCACGATGCCCATCCTCGCCGTCACCGTTGCCGCCTCCGCGGCGGCCCTGGTCAGCTCCGGTCGCGGAGCCAAGGCCGCGCTCCACAGGGAGCAGCTGCAGGACGCGGTCTAGCACGGTCTAGCACTCGAACCACACCGTCTTGCCGCCTCCCGGCGCCGGTGACACGCCCCACTTGTCGACCGTCCCGTCCAGCAGCAGGAGCCCGCGGCCGCTCTCGGACAACCCTGCCGGGGTGACGGGCGGTCGCGGGCAGGAGTCCGTCACCTCCACCCGGACCGTCCCGGTCTGCCGCAGCACCAGCAACGAGCAGCGGCGGTCCGGGACATGTCGTACGACATTGGTGACCAGCTCGCTCACGCCCAGCTCCAGGGCGTCGGTCAGATGCGCCAGTTCCCACTCGTCGAGCAGGGAACGGACGATACGGCGGATGTGCCGCACGGAGTGCTCGCCGACGGTGAGACTCATGCGGTAGTGGGGGATGGGGTAGTTCACGGTACGAGACTGACCTCGCGCGACTACTCTGGGCTACGGCATGGATACAACGGGTCCCGCAGTGGACCGAGTTGCGTGAGAGGGCACCGTCTATGACCCACATCAACGTCCTCGACCCGGGCGCCTCGCCCCTCGACTACTACGGCTTCGAGCTCCGCCGGTACCGAGAGGCGGCCGGCCTGACGCAACGGCAGCTCGGGGACGTCATCAACTACACGGGGTCGCTTGTCGGCCAGATCGAGACGGCCCGGAAGCTGCCCACGCCGGAGTTCAGCGAGCGGGCGGATGTGGCGCTGGAGACGGGCGGGTTGCTGTCCAGGCTCGTCACGCTGGTGATGCGGAGTCAACTTCCGGCGTGGTTTCAGCAAGTGGCGGAGCTCCAGGCGCGGGCCACGGAGATCTATTCCTTCGAGACGCACATGGTGCATGGACTCCTGCAGACCAGGGCGTACGCGCGGGCGGTGCTCGGAGTGCTCGACCAGGCCAACCTCGACGATCGCACGGCCGTCCGGCTGGCCCGGCAGAGCATCTTCGAGAGGGTGGAGCCGCCGATCTACTGGCTGGTCCTCAGCGAGGGGGCGTTGTACCAGGAAATCGGCGGCGCTCAAGCCATGCGGGAACAACTGGCTCACCTGTTGTCCTTTGAGGGCAATCCCCGGGCCAACATTCAGATCCTGCCGTACTCAGCGGGAGCCCACGTGGGCCTGCAAGGCTCGTTCGACCTCTACCGCTTCGGGAGTGACCCAAGCATCGTCTACACGGAGGGTTATGGCAGCGGGCATCCGACCGCCAATCCGGACACCGTCAACGACTGCTCGCTCCGTTACGATCATCTCCAAGCCGCCGCACTCTCCCTCAAGGAGTCGGCGGAGCTGATCCGGCGCGTGATGGAGGACCGCTATGGAGATCAACTGGCGTAAGTCCAGCTACAGCGGCGACCAGGGGGGCAACTGCGTAGAGGTCGCCGAACTTCCTGGTGCCGCCGTAGCCGTACGCGACTCGAAGAACTCCACGGGCCCGATCCTCGCCTTCGAGCCCGCCACCTTCACGGCGTTCCTGAACTGGACCTCTACAAACGCTGAATGATCGTGCCGGTGGCGAGGCCGCCGCCCGCGCACATCGTGATGAGCGCGAATTCCTTGTCCGTGCGCTCCAGTTCATGCAGGGCCGTCGTGATCAGCCGGGCCCCGGTCGCCCCGACAGGGTGCCCGAGGGCGATTCCACCGCCGTTGACGTTGACCTTCGTCAGGTCCTGCTCGAAGACCTGGGCCCAGCTCAACACCACCGAGGCGAATGCCTCGTTGATCTCGACGAGGTCGATGTCCTTGAGGGACATGCCCGCCTTGCCCAGGACGGCCTTCGTCGCGTCGATGGGCCCGTCGAGGTGGAAGTGCGGGTCGGCGCCCACGAGGGCCTGGGCGACGATCCGCGCCCGGGGCCGAAGCTTCAGCGCCCGCGCCATCCGCTTCGAGGCCCACATGATCGCGGCCGCGCCGTCGGAGATCTGGGACGAGTTGCCCGCGGTGTGCACGGCCGTGGGCATGACCGGCTTCAGCCCGGCCAGCGCCTCCATGGACGTGTCGCGCAGGCCCTCGTCCTTGTCGACGAGCCGCCACATGCCCTGCCCGGCGTGCTGTTCCTCCTCCGTGGTGGGCACCTGGACGGCGAAGGTCTCCTTCTTGAAGCGCTCCTCCGACCAGGCGACGGCGGCCCGTTCCTGGGAGAGGAGGCCGAGGGAGTCGACGTTCTCGCGGGTGAGCCCCCGGTGCCGGGCGATGCGCTCGGCGGCCTCGAACTGGTTGGGGAGGTCGACGTTCCACTCGTCGGGGAACGGCTTGCCCGGTCCGTGCTTGGAGCCGGACCCGAGCGGCACGCGGGACATCGCCTCGACCCCGCAGCTGATGCCGACGTCGATGACCCCGGCCGCGACCATGTTGGCGACCATGTGCGAGGCCTGCTGGGAGGAACCGCACTGGCAGTCCACGGTCGTCGCGGCGGTCTCGTACGGCAGCCCCATGGTCAGCCAGGCTGTACGCGCCGGGTTCATGGACTGTTCGCCGGCATGGGTCACGGTGCCGCCGACGATCTGCTCGACGCAGTCGGCGGGGATGCCGGTGCGGCCCAGCAGTTCACGATAGGTCTCGCCCAGCAGATAGGCGGGATGGAGGTTGGCGAGCGCGCCGCCGCGCTTGCCGATGGGGGTGCGTACGGCTTCGACGATCACGGGTTCCGCGGCCATGGGGAGGGTCCTTCCTCGGTCAACCCGCGCGGCGCGGGCGTCCCGGCCACCCGCCACGCAGAACTAGTACGCGTTCTAGTTCTGTGATGCAGTCTGCTGACAGCGTGTCGAGTACCGCAAGGGTCGTGCAGCGGGCGAAGTTGTGATCTGCACGAATTCCGCACGCAATTGGGGGCGCCGGATGTCTTGCCACTTGTAGAACCCGTTACTACCTTCACGGCAACCCTCATTCCTGATGGACCGTCAGAACGACGGGAGTCACCGATGCCCTCCTGCCCCGAGCTGCCCGACGGGTTCGACCTCACCGACCCCGACCTGCTGCACCGCCGTGTGCCCTTCCCGGAGTTCGCCGAGCTGCGCCGGTCCGAGCCCGTCCGCTGGATCCCGCAGCCGCACGGCCTGGCCGGGTTCGCGGACGACGGCTACTGGGCCGTGACCCGGCACGCGGACGTCAAGTACGTCTCCACGCACCCGGAGATCTTCTCCTCGTACCTCAACACGGCGATCATCCGCTTCGGTGAGCACATCGAGCGGGACGCGATCGACGCGCAGCGGTTGATCCTGCTGAACATGGACCCGCCGGAGCACACGCGGGTGCGTCAGATAGTGCAGCGTGGTTTCACGCCACGGTCGATCCGCGCGCTGGAGGACCGGCTGCGCACGCGGGCGCGCTCGATCGTCGAGGCCGCCGTCGCCCACTCCGGGCCCTTCGACTTCGTCACCCAGGTGGCCTGCGAACTGCCGCTCCAGGCCATCGCGGAGCTGATCGGCGTACCGCAGGACGACCGCGCGAAGATCTTCGACTGGTCGAACAGGATGATCTCGTACGACGACCCGGAGTACGCGATCACGGAGGAGGTGGGCGCGGAGTCGGCCACCGAACTCATCGCGTACGCGATGAACATGGCCGCCGACCGCAAGCAGTGCCCGGCCCACGACATCGTCACGACGCTGGTGGCGGCGGAGGACGAGGGCAACCTGAACTCGGACGAGTTCGGCTTCTTCGTGCTGATGCTGGCGGTGGCGGGCAACGAGACGACCCGCAACGCGATCACGCACGGCATGCACGCGTTCCTGACGCATCCCGACCAGTGGGACCTCTACAAGCGCGCGCGTCCGGCGACGACGGCGGAGGAGATCGTGCGCTGGGCGACCCCGGTCAACTCCTTCCAGCGCACGGCGACCCAGGACACGGAGCTGGGCGGGCAGCAGATCCGCAAGGGGGACCGGGTGGGCCTGTTCTACGCCTCGGCCAACCATGATCCCGAGGTCTTCGCGTCCCCCGACGTCTTCGACATCACCCGCGACCCGAACCCCCACCTGGGCTTCGGCGGCGGAGGCCCGCACTTCTGCCTGGGCAAGTCCCTGGCGGTCCTGGAGATCGACCTGATCTTCAACGCGATAGCCGACACGATGCCGACGCTCCGTCTGACCGGCGACCCCCGCCGGCTGCGCTCGGCATGGATCAACGGCGTGAAGGAACTCCGAGTCAGCACGGCCGACTGAACCCGGGCCGGC
>NZ_JADDRL010000210.1 GCF_021538895.1 Streptomyces olivochromogenes
CCGCGCCGGTGCGTCGCCGGCCGACAGGCGCAGGGGCAGTACGACGAGGGCGGCCACGGCGCAGGTCGCGCCCAGCCCGGCCGCGGCGCGCAGCACACGGCGGCGGGCGGCCGCGCGGCGGATCGCCTCGTAGCGGCCGGGGGGCGGGCCGAGGGGTTCGGAGGCGGGCCGCAGGATCACCGCGAGCGGGTCGTCGGGCGCGAACTCCGGGTCGTCGTCAAAGCGTGTGGTCAAGGCTTCTCCTCAAGTGGACGCGGAGCAGTTCTCTGGCCGCGTGGAGGTCGGCCTTGACGGTTCCTTCCTTGCGCCCGGTCAGCACGGACACCTCCCGGATCGGCATGTCAGCGTAGTAGTGCAGGAGGATCGGGACGCGCAGTCGTTCCGGCAGCGACTGCACGAGCAGGCGCACGGACGGGTCCGCCTGTTCGTTGTGGGGGCGGACCGCGGCCTCCGTGGTGGCCCGGCGCACGGCGTTGCGCTCGCGCTCCAGCTTGCGCCAGTGGTCGCGGACGAGGTTGGCGGCGGTGACGTACAGGAAGCCGCGGGGCTCCTGCACGGACGCCCAGCGGGCCCACAGCCGGGTGAACGCCTCGGAGGCGATCTCATGGGCCGTCTCGTCGTCGTCGACGAGCCGGCGGCACCAGCCGGCGAGGCGCGGATAGAGGGCGGCGAACAGCTCGGACGCTGCTTTGTCGCGGGACCGTTTCAACGCTCTCCATGGTCGTGAGGGCACTCGTCAAGCATGCGTGCGACGTGGTGCGTCGTTCGTGCGGGGTGGATACCGGGCCGTCGGCGTGCGGCGCCGGGGCCCGGGATCCGTGCGGAGGGTCAGGGCGTGCCGGGGCTGAGCGCGGCGAAGACGATCACGTTGTCGAGGTAGCCGTGGCCGCTCCGGGGCCCGCCACAGGTGATCAGCCGCAGCTCCGGACGGTTGACGTCGCCGTAGACGTCGTCCGCCGGGAAGTCCTTCTTGGCGACCGTCCGTAGGGCGGTGACGGCGAACCCGGCCTCCGTGCCGTTCTCCAGGCGCACCACGATCCGGTCGCCCCGGCGCAGTCGGGCGAGGCGCCGGAAGACGCCGTCGCCGTAGCTGCCGACCGTGACATGGCCGAGGAGGACCGACGGGCCGACCTGACCGGGTGTCGGCGAGTGCCGGTACCAGCCGGCCCGGTCGTGGGCCGTGACCGGCGGCACCTGCATCGTGCCGTCCGGTTCCAGGCCCAGTCGCATGACCGGGGTGTCGACACCGATCGCCGGGATCCGCAGCCCGACCGGGACCGAACGGCCCAGGGCGTGCGCCGGCTTCGCGCCGGCCGGGGCCGAGGAAGGCGGCGGCGTCCCTTGGGCGCGGCCGGTCGTGGTCCGGTGGGAGCCCGGGCCGCCGCAGCCCACGAGGAGCGCGGCCGTCGCCGCGGCGACGAAGGCGCGCCTGGAGAGCGGGGTCATGCTCCGGTCGCCCGCCGGCGACGTACGACGAACACCGCGGCGCCGCCCGCGACGAGTGCCGCTGCGGCGCCGCCGATCAGACCGCCCTCGTCACCGGACCCCGAAGAGGCCTCCGTCACGCCGGTGTTGGGCGCGGCGCTCGGCCGGACGGAGACCTGGCCGCGTCCGGGCACCCGGGTGGGGACGGCGCTCGGCCGGGCGGACGCGGGCGCCCTGGTCGGTTCGGCGCTGGGCGCCGGGGCGGTGGTGGGGGTGGCGCGCGTCGGGCTGGCCGACGGGACCGGCGTCGCCCCGTCGGCGAACGCGGGCACGGTGCCGGCCAGCACGGCGGTGCAGGCGAGTGCCGTGGCACTGAGGACAGTTCGGCGCATCGAATCGCTCTCTCTCATCGGCCCGCCCGGCGGAAGGGGCGGGCTCGGTTACGGATCGAGCAGAGAGACGAGGCGGCGACCGAGCGGGTTGTAAAGAACGAGCAAAGGCGTCCGAGGGGTGACCGCCTGACGGGTGGCCGGGCGCGGTTACCTGACGGGTAATCGTCCCCGGCGCGGCACCGTGCCACGATCGAGACGTACGGAGCCCGACCGACCGGAAGGACACCATGCCTGCCTACGTGATAGGCCACCTGCGGGAAGCCACGCCCCACCCGGAGATCGCCGAGTACATCGAGCGCATCGGCGCCACCTTCGAGCCGTACGGCGGCCGCTTCCTCGTGCACGCCGCGCAGCACGAGGTCGCGGAGGGCAGTTGGCCCGGACACGTGGTGGTGATCGGCTTCCCGGGGATGACCGAGGCGCGGGCCTGGTGGGACTCGCCCGCCTATCGGGAGATCGCGCCGCTGCGCTCCCGGCACATCGAGGGCGACATCATCCTGGTCCCCGGCGTCCCCGACGGCTACGACCCGACGACCACCGCGAAGGCCATGCGGGAGGCACTGCCGGCCGAGTAGCCGCACCCGACGGGGGGTGAGCCGTCCGCGAGGGACGGCTCACCCGCGCTCAGGACCGCACCAGAGGCGTGTCCACCAGATGCTCCGCCAGGAACCACGCCTGGAGTTCGCCGGTCCGGATCACCTGCGAGACCAGCGCGTCGTTGGTGCCGTCGTCGCCCAACTCCCCCGTGCGGGCCGCCGCGTCGTGGGCGTCGGTCAGGATCGTCTCGTGCGCCTGCAGCAACCGCGACAGCATGGCCGGCACCTCCTCCACGCCGTCCGGCGGCCGCGGGATCGAGGTGATCTCGGCGACGTGCCGGGGGTCTCCCACCGCGACTCCGCCCAGGGTCTGCACCCGCTCGGCGAGGGTGTCGACGAGCTCCAGCTGCTCCCCCGCGTGCTTGTCCAGCACCAGGTGCAGTGGGTAGAAGGTCGCCCCGCGCATCAGCCAGTGGTGCTTCTTGTAGAGGCCGTACAGGATCTGCGTGTTGGCCAGGACCTTGTTGAGCCGCTGGCAGGAGTACATGCGCGTCTCGTAGGACAGGCCCAGCGGGAACTGCTTGACGGTTCCGAACTCCTGGATGATCTCGCCCTTCTGATGCAGCCACGGCTGGCTGCTCATCTGCGGGGAGCTGGTGGTCATGATCCGCCTCCTGCGGTCCGTGCCTTCGGTGCCCGAGTGACGCTAGGTGCCGATACGGCGCCCACCTTGCCCAGGAGCGCATGCCGTGATGTCCGCGAGCGCACTGGACGAGGGCGGCGCGGCCGCTGTTCGCTCCGGGACAAGTGCCGGTGCGCCGGCGGACACGTCCTCGTCGCGGGCCTGTTGACGGCGGCCCTGGTCGCCTGGATCACGGTGGCCGACCGGAGGGCGACCGCGCTCTCGCGAAGCGGATCGGCAAGGTGCGGCGCCCCAGCCTGTCCGCCTGGGCGAGCAATCTCCTCGTCCGGCAGCGGTCAGAGGAAGTGGAGGCGCTGCTGCGGCTCGGCGAGGGGCTGCGGCAGGCGCACCAGGACCTGGCCGGTGCGCAGCCGCGGGAGCTCAACCGTCGGCAGCGGACCGTGATCAGCACCCTCGCGCAGGAGCCGCAGCGGGCGACGGCGCGGGCGGGTCACCCGGTCGGTGACGGTGTCGAGCGGGACGTGGCGGGCACGCTGCATGGCGTCCTCGCCGATCCGGACGTCGCCCGGGAGTGGGCCACCGGCCGGTTGGTGGAGCCGTACGCTCCGACGGCCGGCTTCCCCGACGTACCGGACACCGTGCCGCGACGCTCCCCCGCATCACCCGCCCCCGCACCCCTCGCCGGGCAGGACCGTGCCGTCGAGAAGGAGCGGCGGGAGCGTCTCGCGCGGGCCTGGCAGGAGGCGCGGGGCGCCGAGCGGGAAACTGCGGGCCCGCCAGGACGAGGCCGCGGCCGCGGGACGTGCGGCGGACGACGCCGGACGGCGGCTGGAGCGGGTCCGGCGGCGCCTCGACGGCCTCAAGGGCGAGATGGAGCGGGCCGAGAAGGAGCGGCGGCAGGCGCGGGACGCAGAGACGCGGGCTCGGGAGCCGACGCGGGCCGCCGGCCGCCGCGCGCGGGAGGCCGGACGTCGGGGCGAGGCCGCCGCCGAGCGCTCGGCGGCGGCCGAGCGGGCGAAGCCCTGAGCAGCCTTCGGCACACGCCCTTCAGCGGTTCGGGTCCGCCCGCCTGATCTCGCCCAGCGCGGAGTGCGGGTCGTCGTC
The DNA here is from genome assembly GCF_021538895.1 of Streptomyces olivochromogenes. Taxonomy (GTDB): domain Bacteria; phylum Actinomycetota; class Actinomycetes; order Streptomycetales; family Streptomycetaceae; genus Streptomyces; species Streptomyces olivochromogenes_A. The sequence continues at coordinate 4,101 of NZ_JADDRL010000210.1, forward strand.
GGCGGCCAGGTCGCCGAGGCTGACCACCCCGACGGGGCAGCCGCCGCGTTCGACGACCGGCAGCCGGCGTACGTGATGGTGGCGCATCAGTTCGGCCGCATGATCGGTGGTGTCGTCGGGGTCGACGGTCACCACCGGGGGCGGGCTGCACACCGATCCCGCCGTGGTGGTGTGCGGATCGCGGCCCTCGGCCAGGACGCGCACCACGATGTCCCGATCGGTGAGGACACCGAACAGGTCGCAGTCGTACGACACGAGGACGTCGCCGACGTTCTGGTCCCGCATCAGGCGCGCGGCCTGCTCGGCCGTGGTCATCGGTTCGACGGCCACGGCGCCGGGCGACATCACGTCACGGATCAGACTGGTCATGGGGACCTCCCGGTTCGGAAAACACTGCTCGACCGCCACGCGGTCCGCGCCGGTGTGGCCCGCGGGGCCGGGCGGCGGCCCTCACGAGCGGCCCTTGCGGAGGAAGCGCAGCAGCCGCGTCGGCGTCCAGGTGTTGATCACGTCGTCCTTGGTGAGCCAGCCGCGCTGGGCCGTGCCGACGCCGTAGCGCATGTTGGCCAGGTGCGGGGTCGCGTGGGCGTCGCTGTCCACGGCGAACTTCGCCCCGTGCCGCCTCGCCCGCAGGATGTCCTCGTCGCGCAGGTCGAGCCGGTCGGGGTGCGCGTTGATCTCCAGGGCGGTGCCGGTGCGCGCGCAGGCGGCGAAGACCTCGTCTAGGTCGGCGTCCACGGCGGGCCGGCGGCCGATGAGGCGCGTGGTGGGGTGACCGATGATGTTCACGTACGGGTTCTCGCAGGCCCGCACGATCCGCCGGGTCATCTCGTCCCGTCCCTGGTTGAAGTGCGAGTGCACCGAGGCGACGCACAGGTCGAAGCTGGCCAGGAACTCCCCCGGCCAGTCCACCGAGCCGTCGGGGCCGATGTTCAGCTCCACCCCGTGCAGCAGCCGCATGCCGCCGCGCCGGCCACGTGCGCGGAACGTGCCGTCGAGTTCCCGGACGCGCTCGCGCTGGGCCAGCATCCGCTCGTCGGTCATCCGCTGCATGGCCAGGTCCGGCCCGTGATCGGTGATCGCGTAGTAGGCGTAGCCGCGCTCGGCGGCCGCCGCGGCCATCTCCTCCAGCGGCGCGAGGCCGTCGGTCAGGTCGGTGTGCGTGTGCAGGTCGCCCCGGATGTCGGCCTCGCTGACCGGCTCGGGCAGCTCGCCGCGCAGCCCGGCATCGATCTCGCCGCGGTCCTCGCGCAGGGTCGGCGGGATCCAGGGCAGGCCGAGCCGGGCGTAGACCTCCTCCTCGGTCTCGGAGACGACCTTCTCGCCGCTCACGACGTCGAAGAGCCCGTACTCGGACAGTTTGAGCCCCTGGTGCACGGCGCGTTCGCGGGTACGGATGTTGTGGGCCTTGGAGCCGGTGAAGTACTGCAGTGCCGCTCCCCAGGAGTCCGGCGGGACGACGCGCAGGTCCACGGCGAGACCCTTGGTGGTGCGCACCGACGTCTTGGTCCCGCCGTGTGCGATGACCTCGGTGACGTACGGCAGTTCGGTGAACGCGTCCATGAGCGGGGCGGAGTCCTCGGCCGCGGCGAGGATGTCGATGTCGCCGATCGTCTCGCGGACCCGGCGCAGCGATCCGGCGTACGCGCAGCGCCGGCAGCCGGTCACCGGGGACAGCGCGGCGACGATGTCGTCGGCGAGGTCCGTGGCGACGTCGAGCAGGACGCGGTCCCCGGCGGACCGCAGGAGTTCGATGCCGTGCAGGATCTTCTCCTCCGTCCGCGGCCCGAAGCCCTTGAGGTCGCGCAGCCGTTCGCCGTGGATGGCGTCGGTGAGTTCGTCGACGGAGGAGATGCCCAGCTCCTCGTAGAGCGCGAGGGCCTTCTTCGGGCCGAGGGCGGGGATCGCGGTCAGTTCGCGTACCCCGGCCGGGATTCTCGCCCGTAGTTCGTCGACGGCGGACACGCTGCCGGTGCCGAAGTACTCGGTGACCTTCTCGGCGATCGACTTGCCGACGCCGGGGATCTGCTGGAGGCCCTTGAGGTCGAGGGTGGCGACATCGGCGTGGTGGCCGCCGATCGCCCGGGCGGCCTTCTCGTAGACACGTGCCCTGAACGCGTCTCCTCCGGTGATCGAGATCAGGTCCGCGTATTCCTGGAACAGCGCGGCGACCTCGTCATTGGACCGAGCCACGTCTCCAGGGTAGGCGCCGGGCGGGGCGGACGCTGCTCACCGCGACGCGGCGTCCGCGGGCAGGCGCTGTTCCGCCCAGATGATCTTCCCGTCGGGGGTGTAGCGGGTGCCCCAGCGCTCGGTGAGCTGGGAGACCAGGAACAGGCCGCGGCCGCCCTCGTCCTCGCTGCGGGCGCGGCGCAGCCGGGGCGAGGTGTTGCTGCCGTCGAAGACCTCGCAGATCAGGGCGCGGTCGCGCAGGAGCCGCAGCCGGACCGGGCCGGTGGCGTGCCGGATGGCGTTGGTGACCAGTTCGCTGGCGACGAGTTCGGTGGTGAACGCCTCCTCGTGCAGTCCCCAGGCGGAGAGCTGCTCGACGACCGCCGCGCGGGAGCGGGAGACGATCGCGGGGTCGCCGGGCAGGTCCCACTGGGCGACCCGGTCGGGGCCGAGGGCGTGCGTGCGGGCGACCAGCAGGGCCACGTCGTCTCCGGGCCCTTCCGGGAGCAGCGCGTCGAGGACCGCCTCGCAGGTCTCCTCCGGTCCGCGGCCCGCGCTGGCCAGGACGGTGCGCAGCCGGTCCAGGCCGGTGTCGACGTCGCGCAGCCGGTCCTCGATCAGGCCGTCGGTGTACAGCACCAGTTGGCTGCCCTCGGCCAGCTCCAGCTCGACGGTCTCGTACGGCATCCCGCCGAGTCCGAGCGGTGGCCCCGGCGGCAGGTCGACGAGGCGCACGCTGCCGTCCGGTCCGACCACCGCGGGCAGCGGGTGGCCGGCGCGGGTGAGGGTGCAGTGCCGGGTCACCGGGTCGTACACGGCGAACAGGCAGGTGGCGCCGACGATGCCGGAGTCCGGGGTGTCCTCGGCGCCCCAGCCCTCGCCCCGGTCGAGCCGTGCGACCAGGTCGTCGAGGTGGGTGAGCAGGTCGTCGGGCGGCAGGTCCAGGGAGCAGAAGTTGTGCACGGCGGTGCGCAGCCGGCCCATGGTGGCGGCGGCGTGCAGGCCGTGCCCGACGACGTCGCCGACCACCAGTGCCACCCGGGCGCCGGAGAGCGGGATGACGTCGAACCAGTCGCCGCCGACGCCGGCCTGCGCGGGCAGGTAGCGGTAGGCGACCTCGACGGCGCTCTGCTCGGGCCGGCCGCGGGGCAGCAGGCTGCGCTGCAGGGCGAGGGCGGTGTTGTGCTCGCGGGTGTAGCGGCGTGCGTTGTCGATGCAGATCGCCTCGCGGGCGGCGAGTTCCTGGGCCAGGGACAGGTCGTCGTCCCCGAAGGGGGCGGGCTGCTCGGAGCGGTAGAAGCTGACCACGCCGAGGGTGGCGCCGCGGGCCCGCAGCGGCACCGTGATCAGGGAGTGGACGCCGGCCGCGACCATGCGCTCGCCGAGCCGCGGATCCTGCACGGCCGATCCGTTCGCGCGCACCGGGACCGGTTCGAGCACGCCCTGCCGGGATTCCAGGCTGCGGGCCTGCGGTGCGGCGGGCGGGTACCGGACCGTGTCGCCGACGCCGTACAGCTGACGCTGGTCGTGTACGGCGCCGAGGGCCACCCGGCGCAGCGTGGTGGCGGCGTCGAACGGGGCGGGCTCCTCACCGCGCAGCACCGCGTCGGGCAGGTCGACGGCGACGAAGTCGGCGAACCGGGGGACGGTCACCTCGGTCAGTTCCTCGGCGGTGCGGGTGACGTCGAGGGTGCTGCCGACGCGGAGGCCGGCGTCGTGCAGCAACTCCAGGCGCCTGCGGGCCAGTACCGCGAGCCGCCCGACACCGGGCTCGCCGACGAGCAGCGGCCAGCTGTCCGTGTCCGTCCCGCTCCTGCGCGGAGCGTCGGGCACGGCGGGTG
>NZ_JADDRL010000211.1 GCF_021538895.1 Streptomyces olivochromogenes
CGGAAAGAGGAGCACGCCGTCGCGCTGCATCTCGTACAGACGGTGCACGCCCGTCGTGGTCTCCTCGGTGACACCGCGGATCTCCGAGGCGACGGCGGACCAGTCGAGGCCGCTGCGCTCCAACAGGGCGCGGATGACGACGAGTTCCTCGTTGTCGGGGGCCGGGAGCTCGCCCGTCTTGGCGTACTCGACGCCCTGGTGGACGAGGAGGGTGGCGTCACCCCCGTCGTCCAGGATCATGTTCGGACCGCCGGTGGGGCTGTCCGCCCAGGTCAGCGCCTGCTCGGTGCACCACCAGTACTCCTCAAGGGTCTCGCCCTTCCAGGCGAAGACCGGGATCCCGGCGGCGGCGATCGCAGCGGCCGCGTGGTCCTGGGTGGAGTAGATGTTGCAGGAGGCCCAGCGGACCCGGGCGCCGAGCGCGACCAGGGTCTCGATGAGCACGGCGGTCTGCACGGTCATGTGCAGGGAGCCGGTGATGCGGGCGCCGGCGAGGGGCTGAGCCTCGGCGTACTCCTCGCGGATCGCCATCAGGCCCGGCATCTCGTGCTCGGCGAGGGTGATCTCCTTGCGGCCGAACTCGGCCAGGGAGAGGTCGGCGACCTTGTGGTCAGGGGTGTTGGCGGGCATGCGCGGGCCTCTCGGTGCGGTGGGTCAGGTTGCGGTGGATGTCGAGGGTCGCCATGGAGCGGTTGAGGGTGATGTAGTGCAGGCCGGGCGCGCCCTCGGCGAGGAGCCGCTCGGCCAGGGCCGTGGCGTGGTCGACGCCGATGCGATGGGCGGTGTCGGGGTCGTCGCGGGCCGCCTCCAGGGCTTCGGCCAGGTCCCTCGGGAAGCGTGCGTCGCTCAGTTCCGCGAAACGCTGGATCTGGCGGGCGTGGACGGCCGGCATGATCTCCGGGATGATCGGCGTCTCGCAGCCGGCGGCCGCCACGCGGTCGCGCAGCCGCAGGTAGTCCTCGGCGTCGAAGAACATCTGCGTGATGGCGTAGTCGGCGCCGGCCCGGCACTTGGCGACGAAGTGCCGGATGTCGCTGTCCCAGTCGGACGAGCGCGGGTGACGCTCCGGGAAGGCGGCGACACCGATACTGAAGTCCCCCGCCGCGCGGACGAGTTCGACGAGCTGGTAGGCGTGGCGCAGGCCGTCGGGGTGCGCGGTCCAGGGGCCGCGCGGGTCGCCCGGCGGGTCGCCGCGCAGGGCCAGGACGTCGCGGATCCCGGCGTCGGCGTACTGGCCGACGATGTGGCGGAGCTCGGCCACCGAGTGGTCGACGGCGGTGAGGTGGGCGACCGGGCGCAGCGTCGTCTCGGCGGCGATCCGGCGGGTGACGGCGATCGTACGGTCGCGGGAGGAGCCGCCCGCGCCGTACGTCACCGACACGAAGGTGGGGGCGACGGCCTCGATCCGCCGGATCGCGTCCCACAGGGTCCGCTCCCCCGCCTCCGTCCTGGGCGGGAAGAACTCGAAGGAGTAGGTGCGGACTCCGGCGGCCAGCAGGTCCCGCAGGGAACCGGCCGACGAGGTGGTGGCGGCTGTGGTCATCGGTCGGTCTCCTCGGCCGGGCCGCCGGTCGTCTTGAAGTAGACGGCCTCCGGGTGGTGCAGGATCAGGGCGTCCGTGGACTGCTCCGGGTGCAGCTGGAACTCCTCGGAGAGCGTGACCCCGATGCGCTCCGGGCGGAGCAGGCCGACGATCTTGGCGCGGTCCTCCAGGTCGGGGCAGGCCGGGTAGCCGAGGGAGTAACGGCAGCCCTGGTAGTCGGTACGGAGCATGCCCGCCAGGTCCGCCGGGTCCCGCTCCGCGATGCCCAGTTCGGCGCGGACGCGGGCGTGCCAGAACTCGGCCAGCGCCTCGGTCAACTGCACGGACAAGCCGTGGAGTTCGAGGTAGTCGCGATAGGCGTCGGCGGCGAACAGCTCGTTCGCGGCCTCGGAGACGCGGTTGCCCATGGTGACCGTCGTGAACGCCACCACGTCCGTCTCCCCCGAGACCGAATCCACCGCGTCCTGGGGGCGGAAGAAGTCGGCGAGGCACAGGTACCGGTCGCGCTGCTGGCGCGGGAAGGTGAAGCGGGTGCGTTCCGTACCGTCCTCGTCGAGGACGATCAGGTCGTCGCCCTTGGAGACACACCGGAAGTAGCCGTGCACGACGGCCGCTTCGAGCAGGTTGTCGGTGTGCAGCCGGTCCAGCCAGGCGCGCAGCCGCGGCCGGCCCTCCGTCTCGACCAGTTCCTCGTACGAGGGTCCGCTCCCGCCGCGGGCGGACTTGAGCCCCCACTGCCCCATGAACGTGGCGCGTTCGTCGAGCCATGAGGCGTAGTCGGCGAGCGGGATGCCCTTGGTGACGCGGGTCCCCCAGAAGGGCGGGGTGGGGACCGGGTTGTCCGTGGCCACGTCCGAGCGGGCGGGCAGGGCACGCCGCTCCTCCCCGGCCCGGGGGGTGGCCGTCGCGCGCACCCGGCGGCGCTTGAGTTCGGGCAGTTCGGCTCCCGCCTCGCCGCGCTTGAGGGCGGTCAGGGTGTCCATCAGGCGCAGGCCCTCGAAGGCGTCCCGGGCGTAGCGCACCTCTCCGTCGTACATCGCGTGCAGGTCCTGCTCGACGTACGCCCGGGTGAGCGCGGCTCCGCCGAGGATGACCGGGTAGGTGGTGGCGAGGCCGCGGTCGTTGAGCTCCTGGAGGTTCTCCTTCATGATCATCGTGGATTTGACCAGGAGGCCTGACATGCCGATGGCGTCGGCGCGGTGCTTCTCGGCCGCCTCGACGATCGCGGAGACCGGCTGCTTGATGCCGAGGTTCACCACGTTGTAGCCGTTGTTGGTGAGGATGATGTCGACGAGGTTCTTGCCGATGTCGTGGACGTCGCCCTTGACCGTGGCCAGCACCAGGGTGCCCTTGCCGGAGGAGTCGGAGCGCTCCATGTGCGGTTCGAGGTGGCCGACGGCGGCCTTCATCACCTCGGCGGACTGGAGCACGAACGGCAGCTGCATCTGCCCGGAGCCGAAGAGCTCGCCGACGGTCCTCATGCCGTCGAGGAGGATGTCGTTGACGATCTCCAGGGCGGAGTGCCCGGTCAGCGCCTCGTCCAGATCGGCGGTCAGGCCGCCCCGCTCACCGTCGACGATGCGCCGGCGCAGCCGGTCGGCCAGCGGCAGCGCGGCCAGTTCGGCGGCGCGGGAGGCCTTCACCGAGCGGCTGTCGACGCCCTCGAAGAGCTCCAGATAGCGCTGGAGGGGGTCGTAGCCCTCGCTCCGCCGGTCGTGCACCAGGTCCAGCGCGCACTCCAACTGCTCCTGCGGGATGCGCGAGATGGGCAGGATCTTCGAGGCGTGCACGATGGCGGAGTCGAGTCCGGCGGCCACGCACTCGTGCAGGAAGACCGAGTTGAGGACGGTGCGGGCGGCCGGGTTGAGCCCGAAGCTGATGTTGGAGAGGCCCAGGGTGGTCTGTACGTCCGGGTGGCGGCGCTTGAGCTCCCGGATCGCCTCGATGGTCTCGACGCCGTCGCGGCGGGTCTCCTCCTGTCCGGTGGCGATGGGGAAGGTCAGACAGTCGACGAGGATGTCGCCCTCGGCCATCCCCCACTGGCCGGTGAGGTCGGCGATGAGGCGCTCGGCGACGCGCAGCTTCCACTCGGCGGTACGGGCCTGGCCCTCCTCGTCGATGGTGAGCGCGACGACGGCGGCACCGTGCTCGGTGACCAGCGGCATGATCCGCGCGAACCGGGAGTCGGGACCGTCCCCGTCCTCGTAGTTCACGGAGTTGACGACGGCCCGGCCGCCCAGCCGCTCCAACCCGGCCTCCAGGACGGCGGGTTCGGTGGAGTCGAGGACGACGGGCAGCGTGGAGGCGGTGGCGAGTCGGCCGGCGAGCTCCACCATGTCGGCGACGCCGTCGCGGCCCACGTAGTCGACGCACAGGTCGAGCAGATGCGCGCCGTCGCGGATCTGGTCGCGGGCGATCTCCACGCAGGCGTCCCAGTCCTCGCGGACGAGGGCCTCGCGGAACGCCTTGGAGCCGTTGGCGTTGGTGCGTTCGCCGATGGCCAGGTAGGAGGTGTCCTGCCGGAACGGCACGGAGGTGTAGAGGGACGCGGCGGCCGGCTCGGGGCGCGGGTCGCGGCGCGCCGGTTCGAGGTCGCGTACGGCCTCGGCGACCTGGCGCAGATGCTCGGGCGTGGTGCCGCAGCAGCCGCCGACCAGGCTGAGACCGTGCTCGGTGACGAACTGGCGGTGGGCGGCGGCGAGTTCCTCCGGGCCGAGCGGGTAGTGGGCGCCGTCGGCGGTGAGCACGGGCAGGCCCGCGTTGGGCATCGCGGAGATGCCGGTGCGGGCGTGCCGCGACAGGTGACGCAGGTGCTCGTTCATCTCGGCGGGGCCGGTGGCGCAGTTGAGGCCGATCAGGTCGATGCCGAGGGGTTCGAGGGCGGTCAGGGCCGCGCCCGTCTCGGAGCCGAGCAGCATGGTGCCGGTGGTCTCGACGGTGATCTGCACGAACAGCGGCAGGTCCGCACCCGCCCTGCGCAGGGCGCGGCGGGCGCCGATCAGGGCGGCCTTGGTCTGCAGCAGGTCCTGGGTGGTCTCGACGAGCACGGCGTGCGCGCCGCCCGCGATCAGGCCCTCGGTCTGCTCCTGGTAGGCGTCGCGCAGAGCGGCGTACGGGGCGTGCCCGAGGGTGGGCAGTTTGGTGCCGGGGCCGACCGAGCCGAGGACCCAGCGGGGCCGTTCGGCGGTGCTGTGGCCGTCGGCGACCTCCCGGGCGAGCCGGGCGCCGGCCTCGGCGAGTTCGCGGATGCGGGAGGCGATGTCGTACTCGCCGAGGTTGGCGAGGTTGGCGCCGAAGGTGTTGGTCTCGACGCAGTCCACGCCCGCGGCGAAGTAGGCGTCGTGGACGGAGCGCACGATGTCGGGGCGCGAGACGTTGAGGATCTCGTTGCAGCCCTCGTGGCCCTGGAAGTCGTCGAGCGTCGGCTCCCGGTCCTGGAGCATGGTGCCCATGGCGCCGTCGGCGACGACCACCCGGGTGGCGAGGGCGTCCCGCAACTGCTGTGCGGTCGCGCTGCGTTGGGCGCTCACAGGGCGGCCTCCAGGAACGGGACGAGGGCGGCGGCGGCCGGCTCGCCGTAGCCCTCGACGAGCCTGGCGGTCACGGTCGTACGGTCCAGGACGTACTCCTGGGGGCCCGGGGCTTCGAGGGCGAGGCCGGCCAGGACGCAGCCGAGGCGGGCCGCCGTCGGTTCGGGCAGGTCCGCGGCGAGCCCGGCGAGGAAGCCCGCGCGGAACGCGTCGCCGACGCCGGTGGGGTCGGCGGCCTCGCGCACCCGGGTGGCCGGGACGGTGACGGCGGGTTCACCCGCGCGCTCGATGCGGACGCCGTCCGCGCCGAGCGTGGTGACCCAGGAGCCGACCCGGTCGAGGATCTGACCGCTGGTCCAGCCGGTGCTCTCCCGGACGAGCACGGACTCGTAGGCGTTGGTGAACAGGCGGTCCGCGCCGTCGACGAGGGTGCGCACCGCCTGCGGGTCGAGGCGGGCGAGCTGCTGCGAGGGGTCGGCGGCGAACGGGATGCCGAGCCGCCGGCACTCCTCGGTGTGGCGGACCATCGCCTCGGGGTCGTTCGGCGAGATCAGCACCAGGTCGAGGCCGCCGAGCCGCTCGGCGACCGGGGCGAGGGCCAGGGTGCGGGCCTCGGCCATGGCTCCCGCGTAGAACGTGGCGATCTGGTTCTGCGCCCGGTCGGTCGTGCACACGAAGCGGGCGGTCTGCGCGGTGGGCGACACATGGACGGAGTCGGTGTCGACGCCGTGCTCCTTCAGATGGACCTGGTAGTCGGCGAAGTCCGGCCCCACGGCGCCGACCAGGACCGGGGAGAGCCCCAACTGGCCGAGTCCGTAGGCGATGTTGGCGGCCGCTCCGCCGCGGCGTACCTCCAGGGTGTCGGCGAGGAAGGAGAGCGAGACGTTCGACAGCTCACCGGGGACCAGGTGGTCGGTGAAGCGGCCGGGGAACGTCATCAGATGGTCGGTGGCGATGGAACCGGTGACGGCGATCCGCATGAGCCCGCCCCCGCTCAGCCGGTGGCGGCCTGGCGGAGCTTGTCCGCCCGGTCGGTGGCTTCCCAGGTGAAGTCGGCGCCGATGCGCCCGAAGTGGCCGTACGCGGCGGTCTGCGCGTAGCGCGGGCGCAGCAGGTCGAGGTCGCGCACGATCGCGGCCGGGCGCAGGTCGAAGACGTCCGTGACGGCCTGCTGGATCCGCTCGACCGGCACGGTCTCGGTGCCGAACGTCTCGATGAACAGGCCGACCGGGGCGGCCTTTCCGATGGCGTAGGCGACCTGTGCCTCGCAGCGCCGGGCGAGACCGGCGGCGACCACGTTCTTGGCGACCCAGCGCATCGCGTACGCGCCGCTGCGGTCCACCTTGGAGGGGTCCTTGCCGGAGAACGCGCCGCCGCCGTGGCGGGCCATGCCGCCGTACGTGTCGACGATGATCTTCCGTCCGGTCAGGCCGGCGTCGCCCATCGGGCCGCCGATCTCGAACCGGCCGGTGGGGTTGACCAGGAGCCGGTGCCCGGTGGTGTCCAGGTCGAGGCCGGCCAGGGCGGGCTCGATGACGTGCTCGCGCAGGTCGGGGACGAGCAGCGCGTCGAGGCTGATGTCCGGGGCGTGCTGGGAGGAGACGACGACGGTGTCCAGGCGGACCGGGCGGTCGCCCTCGTACTCGATGGTGACCTGGGTCTTGCCGTCCGGGCGCAGATAGGGCAGCGGGCCCTCCTTGCGGACCTCGGCCAGACGGCGGGCGAGGCGGTGCGCGAGCGCGATGGGCAGTGGCATCAGCTCGGGGGTGTCGTCGCAGGCGTAGCCGAACATCAGGCCCTGGTCGCCGGCGCCTTGCCGGTCGAGCTCGTCGACCTGGGCGGCAGTGATGGCGCCCTCCACGCGGCTCTCGTAGGCGTCGTCCACGCCCTGGGCGATGTCGGGCGACTGGGCGCCGATGGAGACGGAGACGCCGCAGGAGGCACCGTCGAATCCCTTGGCCGACGAGTCGTAGCCGATGCCGAGAATCGTCTGGCGGACCAGCGTGGGGATATCGACGTAGGCGGCGGTGGTGACCTCGCCGGCGATGTGCACCTGGCCGGTGGTGATCAGGGTTTCCACCGCGACGCGGGCGCCCCGGTCCTGGGCGAGAAGTGCGTCGAGAATGGTGTCGCTGATTTGGTCGGCGATTTTGTCGGGATGGCCCTCGGTCACCGACTCCGAGGTGAACAGTCGACGGGACACGCTTTCCTCCAGCCGTTCCCTGAGCCGGAACGGGCCTAGTCCGGGAATTGTTGTCGCAAGAGCGTGCGTCGGCTTGGTTGGGGACGGCTAAAGTGCGTGTTCTTTTCCGGTGTTTTCCGCTTTAGCGCCCCGCAAGGAACGGCTGACTCAATGGCGGGTAGAAAGGAGCTTTCCATGACCCGCTACCTCATCAGCTTCCTACCTTGGATCGCCTACGCCGCGATCGCGACGAGCGACGAGTGGCGCAGCGGCGCGGAGTGGGGACTGGCGATCGCCGCGTTCGTGATCTTCCGGGGACGCAAGTCGGGCAAGCAGTGGGACGAGATGGTGATCGAGGTGAGTGCCCTCGCGTTCTTCGCGGGCATCACCTGGCTCTCGTACAAGCAGCCCGACTCCAACCTGATCCCCTACGGCCCTGCCCTCGTGGACGCCTGGCTCGCCGCCACGGCGTTCGGTTCGCTGCTCATCGGGCGGCCGTTCACGCTGGGTCTGGCGCGAAAGATCGCGCCGGAGCATGTGTGGAAGACGAAGGCGTTCTTCCGCACGAACGCGACGATCACCACTGTGTGGGGGGTGTCCTTCCTCGTCGCGGCCGGTGCGCTGGCCGTGCTGATCAAGGCCGATCCGCACGCCACCACCGCCGCCATCGTCATCAAGGTCGTCACCTTCATCGTCCCCGTCCTGTTCACCATGCGCTATCCCGCCATCGCCGCACAGAAGGCTCGGCAGGCCACGGTTCACTGACGTGGTCTTGCGCGGTCATTGAGCGCCGTTGCCCGGAAGTCT
>NZ_JADDRL010000212.1 GCF_021538895.1 Streptomyces olivochromogenes
ATCAGCCGCTGGGGCAGTTCGTGCCGGTCGAGGGGACGGTGCCGACCACCCCGCACCTGGCCCCGACCCCGCCGCAGCCGCTGGTGCTGCCCCTGCAGGATCCGCAGGGGCCCGTCGCCTCGGTGCCCGCCCCGCGCGAGGCCGAACCCGCACCTGTGCCGGCCGCGGCGCAGGAGGAGCCCCACCCCGAAGTCGTACAGCACGCGGAGGACCTGGACACCCGGGTCGCCGATCAGGAAGAGAGCACGGCCGCCGTGGCAGAAGCACAACCCTCCACCGGTCCGGCCGCGCCCGGTTACGACGTCGCCGAGCGCGAGGCCGTCCTGAAGGTGATGCGCGAGCGCCGCGACATCCGCAACGGCTTCCGCAGCGACCCGATCCCGCACGAGGTGCTGCTCCGCGTCCTGGAGGCCGCCCACACGGCGCCGTCCGTGGGCCACTCGCAGCCCTGGGACTTCGTCGTCATCCGGTCCGCCGAGACCCGGCGCACCATGCACGAACTGGCCATGAGCCAGCGCGACGCGTACGCCAAGTCGCTGCCCAAGGGCCGGGCGAAGCAGTTCAAGGAACTGAAGATCGAGGCCATCCTCGACACCCCGGTGAACATCGTCGTCACCGCCGACCCGACCCGCGGCGGCCGGCACACCCTCGGCCGGCACACCCAGCCGCAGATGGCGCCGTACTCCGCCGCGCTCGCCGTGGAGAACCTCTGGCTCGCCGCCCGCGCCGAGGGCCTCGGCGTCGGCTGGGTCAGCTTCTTCGACGAGCGCGAGATGGTCCGCACCCTCGGCCTGCCCGAGCACCTGGAGGTCATCGCCTACCTGTGCGTCGGGTACGTCGACGAGTTCCCGGACGAGCCCGAGCTGATGCAGGCGGGCTGGTCCAAGCGCCGCCCGCTGTCGTGGGTCGTGCACGAGGAGACGTACGGCCGCCGCGCGCTGCCCGGCGAGGACCCGCACGACCTGCTCAACGAGACCGTGGCCGGTATCCGCCCGCTGGACGCCAAGGCGCTCGGCGAGGCCTGGGAACGGCAGAAGCGGATGACGAAGCCGGCCGGCGCGCTCGGCATGCTGGAGATCATCTCCGCGCAGCTGGCGGGCCTGTCCCGGCAGTGCCCGCCGCCGATCCCGGAGCCCGCGGCCGTCGCGATCTTCGCGGGCGACCACGGCGTGCACGCCCAGGGCGTCACCCCCTGGCCGCAGGAGGTCACCGCCCAGATGGTGGCGAACTTCCTCGGCGGGGGAGCGGTCTGCAACGCCTTCGCCAACCAGGTGGGCGCCGAGGTCTGCGTCGTCGACGTGGGTGTCGCCGCCGACCTGCCCGCCACGCCCGGCCTGCTGCCCCGCAAGATCCGTGCGGGCACGTCCGACATGACCACGGGCCCCGCGATGACCCGCGAGGAGGCCAAGGCGGCCATCGAGGTGGGCATCGAGACCGCCCGCGACCTGGTGGCGGCCGGCAACAAGGCGCTGCTCACCGGCGAGATGGGCATCGCGAACACCACCGCGTCCGCCGCCCTGATCTCGGTGTTCACGGGCGCCGACCCGGCCGAGGTGACGGGACGTGGCACCGGCATCAACGACGAGACCCTGGCCCGCAAGACCGAGGTCGTCCGCCGCGCCATCGAGTTCCACCAGCCCGATCCGGCCGACCCGATCGGCGTCCTCGCGGCGATCGGTGGCTTCGAGCACGCGGCGATCGTCGGCCTGCTCCTCGGCGGCGCCTCCCTGCGCACGCCGGTGATCCTGGACGGCGTCAGCGCCGGCGCCGCCGCGCTGGTCGCCCGCGCCATCGCCCCCGAGGTCCTCGCGGCCTGCATCGCGGGCCACCGCAGCGCCGAGCCCGGCCATGTCGCCGCCCTCAACAAGCTCGGCCTGCGCCCCCTGGTCGACCTCGACCTGCGCCTGGGCGAGGGCACCGGCGCGCTGCTCGCCCTGCCGCTGGTGCAGAGCACGGCACGGGCGATGCACGAGGTGGCGACGTTCGACTCGGCCGGAGTCACGGAGAAGTAGCCGCGGCGGCGCGGGCGGTCCGGTGTTCAGCCATCGGACCACCGTGCCGCCCATCCCGTCCGCACCTTAAAATCCGCACGTCAGGGCCGCTCCGAAGGCGCAGCGCGCCCACCGCATCGCCGCCTGTACGAGGAGCCGCCCCTCATGGCCGAACATCCCGCCTACCCCGTAGGCCTCCGCCTCACCGGCCGCCGCGTGGTCGTCCTCGGTGGCGGCCAGGTCGCCCAGCGCCGACTCCCGGCCCTCATCGCGGCCGGCGCGGACGTCCTTCTCGTGTCCCCGGAAGCGACCCCCTCGGTCGAGGCCATGGCGGACGCCGGCGAGATCGCCTGGCAGCGCCGCCGGTACGAGGACGGAGACCTGGCGGAGGCCTGGTACGCCCTCATCGCCACCAGCGACGCCGAGGCCAACACCGCCGCCTCCGCCGAGGCCGAGCGGCACCGCGTCTGGTGCGTCCGCTCCGACGACGCCGACGCGGCCACCGCCTGGACCCCGGCGACCGGCCACAGCGAGGGCGTCACGGTTGCCGTGCTGACGACGGACGTCCGCGGCCGCGACCCCCGGCACACCGCCGCCATCCGCGACGCGGTCGTGGAGGGCCTGCGCGACGGCACGCTCGTCGCCCCGCACCACCGGACCCGCACGCCCGGCGTGGCCCTGGTCGGCGGCGGTCCCGGCGACCCCGACCTCATCACGGTGCGCGGCCGTCGCCTGCTCGCCGAGGCGGACGTCGTCATCGCCGACCGGCTCGGCCCGCGCGACCTGCTCGCCGAACTCCCCCCGCACGTCGAGGTGATCGACGCGGCGAAGATCCCGTACGGCCGTTTCATGGCCCAGGAGGCCATCAACAACGCGCTGATCGAGCACGCCCGGCAGGGCAGGTCCGTCGTGCGGCTCAAGGGCGGGGACCCCTATGTCTTCGGCCGGGGCATGGAGGAGGTCCAGGCGCTGGCGGAGGCCGGGATCCCGTGCACGGTCGTGCCCGGCATCTCCAGCTCGATCTCCGTGCCGGGCGCGGCCGGCATCCCGGTCACCCACCGGGGCGTCGCCCATGAGTTCACCGTGGTCAGCGGCCATGTCGCCCCCGACGACGAGCGCTCCCTGGTCGACTGGCCGTCCCTCGCGAAGCTCACCGGCACCCTGGTGATCCTGATGGGCGTCGACAAGATCGGGAAGATCGCCGAGACGCTCGTCGCGCACGGGAAGTCCCCGGACACCCCGGTCGCCCTGGTCCAGGAGGGCACGACGGCGGCCCAGCGCCGCGTCGACGCGACCCTGGCGACCGTCGCCGAGACCGTGCGCGCCGAGGACGTGAAGCCCCCGGCGGTCATCGTCGTCGGCGCGGTCGTCGGCGTGGGTCCGCGGTCCGCCGCGGAGCCCTCCGAGTAACCGCGGGTAACGTGACCCGTTCCGAGCCGTTGGCACCACACCCAGGACAAGGCAGTATCACCCTGTGGCCGATCTCATCACCGTTGAGGACCCCGACGACCCGCGCCTGCGCGACTACACGGGTCTGACCGACGTCGAGCTGCGCCGCAAGCGCGAACCGGCGGAAGGCCTGTTCATCGCCGAGGGCGAGAAGGTCATCCGCCGGGCCAAGGACGCCGGCTACGAGATGCGCTCCATGCTGCTCTCGGCCAAGTGGGTCGACGTCATGCGCGACGTCATCGACGAACTCCCGGCGCCCGTCTACGCGGTCAGCCCGGAACTCGCCGAGCAGGTCACCGGCTACCACGTGCACCGCGGCGCGCTCGCCTCCATGCAGCGCAAGCCGCTGCCGACGGCGGCGGAGCTGCTGCGCTCCGCCCGCCGGGTGGTGGTCATGGAGTCCGTGAACGACCACACCAACATCGGCGCGATCTTCCGGTCGGCCGCCGCGCTCGGCATGGACGCGGTGCTGCTGTCGCCCGACTGCGCCGACCCGCTCTACCGCCGCAGCGTCAAGGTCTCCATGGGCGCGGTCTTCTCCGTGCCGTACGCCCGCCTGGACACCTGGCCCAAGAGCCTGGAGTCGGTCCGGGAGGCCGGGTTCAACCTCCTGGCGCTCACCCCGGACGAGAAGGCCACGTCCCTGGACGAGGCCGCCCCGCACCGCATGGACCGGGTGGCCCTGATGCTCGGCGCGGAGGGCGACGGCCTGTCCACCCAGGCCCTGGTCGCCGCCGACGAATGGGTCCGCATCCCCATGTCCCACGGCGTCGACTCCCTCAACGTGGGCGCGGCGGCCGCGGTCGCCTTCTACGCGGTGGCCACCGGCCGCCCCGAGTCCTGAGGGAACCGGCCGCCGCGCGCTCCGGCTACTCCCTGACGTCCGGCGATACGGGCACGCGCGCGTGCCCGTTGCCGTGACCGCTCGACACGACGCTCCCCATGTCGCCGAGCCCGCGTGCGGGCCCCTGGCAGCCCTGCGCCACCGCTATGCCGAGGGCGACCAGCAGGGTCACCACGACGAACACGAACAGCCGCTGCCGCAGCAGCCGCGGATTGGCGGGCCGCCGGCCGGTCCCCGTGGTGCGCGGCCCTGGACGGCCGGCACCGCTGCGCGGAGCGGGACGGCTCCCGCTCCCGGACCGCGTGCCGCCCCGCGAGGCGGGTGTCTGACGCGCCCCGCCCGGCCGTGACGGAACACCGCCGCCGCGTGCGGGCGTACCGCCCCGGGACGCGGGGCCGCCGCGCGGCAGGGGCGTGCCAGGGGAGGACTGCGGACGCCGCTGCGCGCGCTGCTGCTCCGGATGGCTCTCGGTGAGCCGCCCCGTGGGCCGGTCCGCCTCCGCGGTGCGCGGCGCGGGCGGCCGTACGTCGGCCATGCCCTGCGCCTCGCGGGCCGCGATCTCCTTGAGCCGCAGCGAGAGTTGGAGCGTGCTGGGCCGCTCCTCGGGGTCCTTCGCCAGACAGGCCCGCACCAGCGGGGCGAGCGCGTCCGGTACGCCGTGCAGCAGCGGCTCCTCGTGGACCACGCGGTAGAGCATCACCTCGGAACTGCCGTGCCCGAAGGGCGAGTCACCGGTCGAGGCGTACGCCAGCGTCGCACCGAGGGCGAACACGTCCGTGGCGGGCGTGACGGCCGCGCCGCGCACCTGCTCGGGCGCCAGGAAGCCGGGGGAGCCGACCGCCGTGCCGACGTGCGTGAGGGTGGAGGCGCCGGTCGCCCAGGCGATGCCGAAGTCGATGATCCGCGGCCCCTTCGGGGACAGCAGGATGTTGGACGGCTTCAGGTCCCGGTGCACGACGCCGGCCTCGTGGACCGCGACGAGCCCCTCGGACAGGGCGGCACCGATCGCCGCCGCCTCCGCCGTCGCGAGCGCCCCCTCTTCGGCGACCTTGTCGTGCAGGGAGGGGCCGGGCACGTACTGCGTGGCGAACCACGGCCGGTCGGCGTCCAGATCCGCCGCGACGAGCCGTGCCGTGCACCCGCCCCTGATCCGCCGCGCCGCCGAGACCTCGCGCGCGAACCGGGACCGGAACTCCTGATCCTCCGCCAGATCGGGGCGGATGACCTTCAGGGCGACCCGCTGCCCCTTCTTGTCGGAGCCCAGGTAGACCACGCCCATGCCGCCCGCGCCGAGCCGTCTGTGAAGCCTGAACGAGCCGACGACGCGCGGGTCCTCGCGCCTCAGGCGCATCATCGCCATGTTCATCCCCGCTGCCCGGTCCGTGTGACGTGGCACAGCTTACGTTTCCACAGCCGCCTGCGCGCAGAGGCCGCGCCCTCTCGGCCCGATGGATTGTCAGTGCCGGGTGGGAGAATTGAAGGGTGGTCAGAGAGCGGGCGAACGGGGCGCCTTTGGTCGTGCCGTGAACCCAACCAGCCGTCACAGAAGGGGGATTGGGCGAGTGAAGGGTGACCGGGTGGAGATAGTCGTGGACGCGGGGGACACGACCCGCACGTACGAGGTGGTGGCGAGCAGAGCGGGCCGCAGGGTGGAGACGGCGGTACGCCGAGGTGTCGTGGAAGTGAGCGAAGTCACGCGAAGCGGCACCGTGGTCCGTACCGCCCGCTTCATGGCGAACCGAGTCCTGGCCCTGGTCGAGCAGCCGGTGCCGCGCGAGGACAGCTCGGAAAAACGGGAACACTCCGGGCGCCCACTCCGGGATGACCCTGAGTCCTAGGTCCCCGTCTCCACCCAGGGGAGTAGTCCACAGGTGAGAGCTCATCCTCGGGGAGGCCCGCCAATCGGTACGAAGGCATGACGCCCGCCGGGCGCCGCGCGCCTAGATTTGAGGTCAAGCGGCGGGTGCAGCACTCGTCCCCCGAGGTCAGACATCCGCCGCTGCCAACGACAACTGAGACGGTCAGGAGAGGGACCATGGCCCACCCGGCACCGCGGACCTTCATCCGCACCCAGGGACGCACCGCGTTCCGTACGCGCCGCACGGGCCGCCGCCACCCCTTGGTGGCGACGCTGATGGCCCTTCCCCTGGCAGCGCTGCTCCTCCTCGTCTTCGACGGCTGGGAGACAGTGGCGACACAGGCGTCGTCCGTGGGCGTGATGCTGGGGCGCTGAGCGGCGACCCCAGGCCCGGAAGAGCGGTCCGGGCGGGGACATCCACCCATGAAACCCCGTGGGGACGGGGGTGCGGCGGACGGCACAGATGCCGGCGCAGCTGGGGAGCTGCGCCGGCATTGCTGTGCGCGTACGCTCGCCGGACATCCGTAGCCGCCCGAGGGACCCCGTGACCGCAGACGTACTCCCGCACCTCACCGCCCAGGCCACCGCCACGGCCCACCCCGGTGGCGCCCCCTGCGCCTGCGGAGCGAGCGTCACCCTCGCCGACCGTCCCGATGTCACCGTCGTGCGGCACGGCGGCGCGGTCGCCAAGGCTCATGCCCGGGACACCGACCGGGCCGAGCTGGCGCTCCGGCTCGCCACGGCCGCCCGGCACCCCGAGATCCTCCTCTCCCCGCTCACCCCGGATCCGGCCGCCGTGGCCGACCGCCCGGTGACCTTCTGGCCGTACGGCACCCCGGTGGACCCGGACGACCCGGACGCGGCCCCCTGGGAAGCCGCGGCCACCCTGCTCGCCCGGCTCCACCGCTGCCCGGCGCCCGCGGGCCTGCCCCCGATGCGCGGCCCCGCCAAGGCCGCCCGCGCGATGGCCCGGCTCCGGGCGGCCCTCTCCACAGCACGCGAACCCCACCCCGCCGCGTCCCCGATCCGGCGCGCCTGGGCCGCCCTCCCGCTCTGGGCCCGCGCCGGGGCCCCCATGCCCGGCCCCGGCGCCCTCTGCCACGGCGATCTGCACCTCGGCCAGCTCGTCCGCCACCCGTCCCCGGACGGCCCGTGGCGGCTGATCGACGTCGACGACCTCGGCCTGGGCGTCGCGGCCTGGGACCTCGCGCGGCCCGCCGCCTGGTACGCCTGCGGTCTCCTCCCGCCCGACGAATGGACCCGCTTCCTGGCCGCCTACCGCGCGGCCGGCGGCCCGGCGGTGCCCGCGTACGGCGATCCCTGGCCCGCCCTGGACGTCCCGGCCCGCGCCCTGACCGTCCAGACCGCGGCCCTCGCCGTCACCAAGGCCCTGGCGGCAAACCGCCCGCTGGACGAGGTGGAGCAGGCCCTGGTCGACGCCTGTGACCGAATGGGTTCCGTACCCCCACAGTTGGCGGGCGGATTCCCGAAGTAGGGTGCAACCGACCGGGGCCGGACTGAGTCTGTCCTGGGGAAACACGAAGCAGGACCTACCGGCGAGGAGTTGAGCCGACCATGCAGTGTCCGAAGTGCCATGCGCAGATGCACACGTACAACCGCAATGGCGTCCAGATCGAGCAGTGCAGCGGCTGCCGCGGCATCTTTCTCGACTACGGCGAGCTGGAGGCGCTGACCCG
>NZ_JADDRL010000213.1 GCF_021538895.1 Streptomyces olivochromogenes
CCAGGCCGCGGTCTCCAGTGCCCCCCGCTCCACCCACCGGTACAGCTCGTCGAGCCGCTCGGCCGGCTCGCCCCAGTCCCCGAGCGGAAACACCCGCCCGGTCAGATCGCCCGGCCGCAGCCCGGCCGCCCCCTCGCCGCGCCCGTCCTGAGGCGGACCCTCGGGCTGCATCTCCGGCTGACCCACCCGGCACTCCCTACTCACGACCGATACCGACTACGTACTGACCCTGGCCCCGTTGATCTCGTTGATCCCGATCCATCACGCTGCGTGATATTCGATGCCGATGTGCGGCCCCCTTCCTACCGCCCAATGGGTGGCGAAGCCGAAGCTTTCGCCTATTTTCCGCCCGGAAGAGGGCCTTGATCAGGTATAGGGTCCACCTCGGTCTCACTCGAAAGAGTGGCGGGGCGATGGCTGCGGTGAACACGTAGGCTCGTGCACAACGGAGGAAACGACGAACCAGGAGCTGATCGTGATTCCCGGTGGTGGCCAGCCCAACATGCAGCAGTTGCTCCAGCAGGCCCAGAAGATGCAGCAGGACCTGGCGCGGGCCCAGGAGGAGCTGGCGAACACGGAGGTCGACGGGCAGGCGGGTGGCGGCCTGGTACGGGCCACCGTGACCGGTGCCGGTGAGCTGCGCGGCCTGAAGATCGATCCGAAGGCCGTGGACCCCGAGGACACCGAGACCCTCGCCGACCTGATCGTCGCGGCCGTCCAGGCGGCCAACGAGAACGCGCAGACCCTTCAGCAGCAGAAGCTCGGCCCGCTGGCCCAGGGGCTCGGCGGCGGAACCGGCATCCCCGGACTGCCGTTCTGATGTTCGTCGCTCGCGCGACACCCGCACCGCCTTCCTAGGAAAGGCGGCAGCCAACTACCGTACGTACCGTAAGACTCCAGGAAGGGCAGTCCGTTGTACGAAGGCGTGGTTCAGGACCTCATCGACGAGCTGGGGCGGCTGCCCGGCGTCGGTCCGAAGAGCGCGCAGCGGATCGCCTTCCACATCCTTCAGGCGGAGCCGACGGACGTACGGCGCCTGGCCCAGGCCCTCCTCGAAGTGAAGGCGAAGGTCCGCTTCTGCGCGACCTGCGGCAACGTCGCGCAGGAAGAGCTGTGCGCGGTCTGCCGGGACCCGCGCCGCGACCAGTCGGTCATCTGCGTGGTCGAGGAGCCCAAGGACGTGGTCGCGATCGAGCGCACCCGCGAGTTCCGCGGCCGCTACCACGTCCTGGGCGGAGCGATCAGCCCGATCGAGGGCGTCGGCCCCGACGACCTGCGCATACGGGAACTCCTGGCGCGCCTGGCGGACGGCACCGTCACCGAGCTGATCCTCGCCACGGACCCCAATCTCGAAGGCGAGGCGACGGCGACGTACCTCGCCCGCATGATCAAGCCCATGGGCCTGAAGGTCACCCGCCTGGCCAGCGGCCTCCCGGTGGGTGGCGACCTGGAATACGCGGACGAGGTCACCCTCGGCCGCGCCTTCGAGGGGAGACGACTCCTAGATGTCTGACGCCACGCTGCACGCCACGTCGCAGAACCCGGACGACTTCGTCGTCCAGATCGCGGACCAGGTGGAGAGCTTCCTGGTCGCGGTCACGGAGGTGGCCAAGGGAGACGAGCCGGGCTCGGCCGTCCCCTTCCTCCTCCTGGAGGTCTCCCAGCTGCTTCTGGCCGGCGGCCGCCTCGGCGCGCACGAGGACATCGTCCCCGACGAGCGCTACGAGCCCGACGCCGGTCCGGACGTCGATGTCGACGCGCTCCGCGAGAACCTCGCCCGTCTCCTGGAGCCGATCGACGTCTACTCAGAGGTCTTCGACCCCTACGAGCCGCGCAAGGCGCCGGTCCCCGCCCGGATCTCCGACGACCTTGCCGACGTCATCACGGACCTGCGGCACGGCATGGCCCACTACCGTGCGGGCCGCACCACCGAGGCCCTGTGGTGGTGGCAGTTCTCCTACTTCTCCAACTGGGGCACGACCGCCTCGGCCACCCTGCGCGCCCTGCACTCCGTCCTCGCCCACATCCGCCTCGACCAGCCCCTCGAAGAACTCGACGGACTGGACACCGACCAGGGCGTGGGTGACGACACCCTGGAGTTCGAGGCGGGCCGGGTCATGGAGCAGGAGATCGCGCAGCCGCTCGGGATGCGCCAGGCCAAGTAGCGCGACGCGCCCGCGGTCCGGGAGCCTTCGAGCCCCGGGCCGACTGCAACGCATGTCACAGCCATCACTCGCGTGACTTTGGGCAGGGAACTCGCCAAGGAGGGCTCGGCGTGGGTGTCCGGACATCTCACCATGCGGTATCCCGGAGGGGATATTCGGACGCTCGTTAGACTGAGCTCGCAATCGACGGACTGAGCGAGGAGCGCACGTGGGCCTTGTCGTGCAGAAGTACGGAGGCTCCTCCGTTGCGGATGCCGAGGGCATCAAGCGCGTCGCCAAGCGGATCGTGGAAGCGAAGAAGAACGGCCACCAGGTGGTCGTCGTCGTTTCCGCGATGGGCGACACGACGGACGAGCTGATCGATCTCGCCGAGCAGGTATCCCCGATGCCTGCCGGGCGTGAGTTCGACATGCTGCTGACCGCCGGAGAGCGGATCTCCATGGCGTTGCTGGCCATGGCGATCAAAAACCTGGGCCACGAGGCCCAGTCGTTCACCGGCAGCCAGGCAGGCGTCATCACCGACTCGGTTCACAACAAAGCCCGGATCATCGACGTCACGCCGGGCCGGATTCGCGACTCCCTGGACAGGGGCAACATCGCGATCGTCGCCGGGTTCCAGGGCGTCAGCCAGGACAAGAAGGACATCACCACGCTCGGGCGCGGTGGCTCCGACACCACGGCGGTGGCCCTCGCGGCCGCCCTGGATGCCGAGGTCTGCGAGATCTACACCGACGTCGACGGCGTGTTCACCGCCGACCCGCGTGTGGTGAAGAAGGCGAAGAAGATCGACTGGATCGCCTTCGAGGACATGCTGGAGCTCGCCGCCTCCGGCTCCAAGGTGCTGCTCCACCGCTGTGTGGAGTACGCCCGCCGTTACAACATCCCGATCCACGTCCGCTCGTCCTTCAGCGGGCTGCAGGGCACGTGGGTCAGCAGCGAGCCGATCGAGCAAGGGGACAAGAAGGTGGAGCAGGCCATCATCTCCGGTGTCGCGCACGACACCTCCGAGGCCAAGATCACGGTCGTCGGCGTGCCGGACAAGCCGGGTGAGGCCGCCGCGATCTTCCGCACGATCGCCGATGCCGAGATCAACATCGACATGGTCGTGCAGAACGTGTCCGCGGCCTCCACGGGCCTGACGGACATCTCCTTCACGCTGCCGAAGACCGAGGGCCGCAAGGCCATCGACGCCCTGGAGAAGAACAAGGGCGGCATCGGCTTCGAGTCGCTGCGCTACGACGACCAGATCGGCAAGATCTCCCTGGTCGGCGCCGGCATGAAGACGAACCCGGGCGTCACGGCCTCGTTCTTCGAGGCGCTGTCCGGCGCGAGCGTGAACATCGAGCTGATCTCGACCTCCGAGATCCGTATCTCGGTCGTCACGCGCGCCGACGACGTCCCCGAGGCCGTCCGCGCCGTGCACACCGCCTTCGGGCTCGACTCCGACACCGACGAGGCCGTCGTCTACGGAGGCACGGGCCGCTGATGGCGCCGACCGTACGTCCGACGCTGGCGGTCGTGGGTGCGACCGGAGCCGTCGGCACGGTCATGCTCCAGATCCTGTCCCAGCGCGCGGACATCTGGGGCGAGATCCGCCTGGTCGCCTCCCCGCGCTCGGCCGGCCGCAAGCTGGCCGTGCGCGGCGAGGAGGTCGAGGTGCTGGCCCTGTCGGAGGAGGCCTTCGACGGGGTCGACGTCGCCATGTTCGACGTACCGGACGAGGTCGCCGCGCACTGGGCGCCGATCGCCGCCGCCAAGGGCGCGGTGGTCGTGGACAACTCCGGCGCCTTCCGGATGGACCCGGACGTGCCCCTCGTGGTGCCCGAGGTCAATCCGCACGCGGCGCGGGCCAGGCCGCGCGGGATCGTCGCCAACCCCAACTGCACGACCCTGTCGATGATCGTCGCCCTGGGCGCGCTGCACGCCGAGTTCGGGCTGCGCGAGCTGGTGGTGTCCTCGTACCAGGCCGTGAGCGGGGCGGGGCGCGCGGGCGTCGAGACGCTGCGGGCGCAGCTGTCCCTGGTCGCCGGTACGGAGCTGGGGACCAAGCCCGGTGACGTACGGCGGGCCGTGGGGGACAGCACCGGGCCGTTCCCGGAGCCGGTCGCGCTGAACGTCGTACCGTGGGCCGGGTCGCTCAAGGAGGACGGCTGGTCCTCGGAGGAGATGAAGGTGCGGGACGAGTCCCGCAAGATCCTCGGCCTGCCGAAGCTGCCCGTCGCCGTGACCTGTGTGCGCGTTCCGGTCGTCACCACGCACTCCCTCACCGTCCACGCCCGCTTCCAGGGCGAGGTCACCGTGGACCGCGCGCGTGAGATCCTCGCCACCGCGCCCGGTGTCGTGCTGTTCGACAATCCGGACGCCGGGGAGTTCCCCACCCCCGCCGACGTGGTGGGCACCGACCCGACCTGGGTCGGCCGCCTGCGCCGCGCGCTCGACGATCCCACCGCGCTCGAACTCTTCGTATGCGGGGACAATCTGCGCAAAGGCGCCGCGCTCAACACCGCCCAGATCGCCGAGCTGGTGGCGGCGGAGTTCTCGTGAGGCCCGCGCCATACCGAAAAACACATGGATGGGAGCGGATCCATTTGTAGGATCTGTGTACGACACATGTGGCGCGGATAATGGTCCGGACCACTTGATCCGGTGCCCCCGGACGTCCGAAGATTCTTCTCCCCGTCCTCCGCAACCGCGCGGAGGGCGGGGAGCGTCTTTGCGGTAGCCCTTCCGGGGCGTGGTGACGCGATGATCCAGGCGTGGGGGCGCCGTGATCTGGGCGTGGGGACGCTCGTTCATATGGGACATAAAGGAAGAGCGGGACGCATGACAGCACTTGAGGCACCGTCGGGTGTGCTGCCGGCCGCGGAAACGCCGTCGGTCGTGGCATCCGGCGCGTCCGACGCAAAAGTGATGCTCGGCGCGTACAACCCCAGCGGGGGGACGCTTGTCCAACTGGCGTGGCAGAGGTACTCGAATTCACGGCGGCGTCCCGCGGCACGGCCCTTCGGCCGCCTCGCGCGGCGTTCCGACCCCGTATGCCCGGTGCCGCCGGCGGCATGCCGGTGATCGCGCCCATGCCCGCAGCGCGGCCCGCCCGCATACCCAATCAGCGTGACGGCGCCGAGGAGACCGTGGCGACCGGCACGACCGTCGACCACCTCACCGAGACCTACCGGGCGCACTACCGCTCGCTGCTCGGCCTCGCCGCACTCCTCCTCGACGACACCGCCTCCTGCGAGGACGTCGTCCAGGAGGCCTTCATCCGCGTCCACTCGGCCCGCAAGCGCGTCCGGGACCCGGAGAAGACCCTGGCCTACCTGCGCCAGACGGTGGTCAACCTCTCCCGCTCCGCCCTGCGCCGCCGCATTCTCGGCCTGAAGCTCCTCTCCAAGCCGATGCCGGACATGGCCAGCGCCGAGGAGGGTGCCTACGACCAGCTGGAGCGCCGGGACCTCATCAAGGCGATGAAGGGCCTGCAGCGCCGCCAGCGCGAGGTCCTGGTCCTGCGCTACTTCGCGGACATGACCGAGGCCCAGGTCGCCGAGACGCTCGGCATATCCCTGGGCTCGGTGAAGGCGTACGGTTCGCGCGGCATCGCCGCGCTGCGGGTGGCCATGGAGGCATCGGCATGACCGAGAGCGCCCAGGGAGGGGAGTCCCATGATCGCCACGAACCCTATGCCTGGCACGAGCCGACGGAACGCCACGAGCAAGAGCACACGCAATCGCACGCTGGGAACGGAACTGTGAACCACGGCCCCGACGACAAGAGCCCCGAGGGGCTCGGCTCGGACGAGCTGGCACTGCGCCGGATGCTGCACTCGGCCGTCCAGGACATGGAGCCGCGCGACGGCACGCTGGACCACCTGCGCCGCGCGGTGCCCGCACGGCGGGCGCGCAAGCGGCAGGCCGCCGTCGGCATGGCGGCCGCCGCGCTGTTCATCGGCACCGCCATCCCCGCCCTGGTGCACGTCACCACCTCCGGCGGCTCCGACCCCAACACCTCCCCGGCCGGCCAGGCCTCACAGGCGCAGGGCGGCACCGGGCAGGGCAAGTACCCGGACGGCGGGTCCAGCACCGCGGGCGGCACCGGCGGCCAGACCCCGGGCCAGAGCAAGGGCGGCAAGAAGGACGGCGGCAAGGGCAGGACGGGCGGCACCGGCCCCGGCTCCTCCGGCGGCGTCAACCCGTCCGCCACCACGGGTACCGGCACCGCCGTGTGCACGGCGGCCCAGCTCGGGTCCACCACGGCGACCGTCGACGCCCCCGACGCCGCGGGCATCGTCTACGGCACCTTCCGCGTCACCAACATCTCCACCAGCAGCTGTACCGTCGGCGGCGCGGGTTCCGTGGGCACGCTCGCGCAGGGCGCCGCGGACGCCACGAAGATCGGTGTGGCCCGGCACGCGGCGGGCGACGCGGCGGCCGGTCTGCCCGACCCCTCCCTTGAGCTGTCCAGCCTGGTGCTGCAGCCCAACGAGGCCTACCAGGAGAAGTTCGCCTTCGTGCCCTCGGAAACCTGCCCCACCACCGGTGGCGGCAACAACGGCGGCACGGACCCGGGCGGTCCGACGACCGACCCGAGCCCCTCCCCGGACGCCGGCGCGAGCGGCGGCACGGACACCTCCGGCACGACGACGGGCGTCACGTCGCAGCTCCTCGCCGAGGACGGCACGGCGGACGGCAGCATCGCGGTGTCGCACACCCCGCAGGCCGGGTCACCGACGGTGTCGGCGACCGTGGCCAACGCGTGCGCGGGGACCGTGTACTGGACCGGGGTGCTCTCGGGGTCGTAGACCCGGGACGTGGGACGCGAGTCTCAGACACCGGACGGGCTGGCGATGTTCTCCTCGTCCGCCTCGTCCGCCTCGTCCGCCTCGTCTGCCTCGTCCGGCACCAGGCCCAGCGCCGCGTCCCGCTGGAACTCCACCTCGCGGCGCAGCAGGCGGAACCACATGAAGACCACGAAGCCGGCGAAGACGAACCACTCGCCGGTGTACCCGAGGTTCTGGAACGCCTTCAGGTCCAGGCCGGTGTTGGCCGGGGCGGTCGCGGGCACGGCCGTCATCCCGGAGTCGCCCCGGTCGAGCGTGATCCAGGCGTCGTACAGCCGGTACGGCACGAGGTTGACCAGCGATGCCGAACTGATCGCCGCCGTCTGCCCGGCGGGCAGCCCGCCCTGGGCGCTGACGCCGTTGTCCCCCGGGGTCTCGGACGCCTGCAGCGCACCGGTCACGGTGACCTCGCCGGTGGGCGGCGCCGGGGCCTTCGCCGGGTCCGCCCCGCCCGGCAGCCAGCCGCGCACGACCGGCAGCGCCTTGCCGCCGTCGGTGCGCAGCAGCGTCAGCACGTAGTAGCCGCCGTGGCCGTCCAGCTCCCGGCCGGGCACGAGGAGCTGCTTGCCGTACCGGCCGCTCACCGTGGCCCGCCTGCCCGACGTGCTCTTGTCGACGGGCAGCAGCTCGGACAGCGGCCGGGCCGCCTCCTTGCGGCCCGCCGCGGTCTGCTCGGTCGCGCTGCGGTGGTCCTGCACCCGGTCCTCGAACCGGCTCAGCTGCCACGACCCCATGAAGACGCAGAAGGGGATGGCGAGCAGCACGAAGACGTTGATGCCCCACCAGCGGGGTGTCA
>NZ_JADDRL010000214.1 GCF_021538895.1 Streptomyces olivochromogenes
TAGTGGCCGTTCGGGGTTTTTCGGGGGAGGTTCGTGGTGGGGAAGAGGCACGGCCGGGTCGCGCCCGAGGTGTCGGAGTCGGAACGGCTGTTGTTCGGGGGGCCGTTGCGTTACGACATGGGGTGGAACCAGCACCGGGACGCCTTCCTGGAGCTGGACTTCCGGGCCATGGTCAGAAGGCTGCCCGGGATGCTGGCGTCCAGTTTCCGGCTGGCCAGGCAGGCCGATCCCAAGGCAGCGCGAACCGTGCTGGCGGCCGAGACGGGGCGCGGCCTGGTGCAGGCGGTGAGCCTGCTGGCCGTCAACAGCGTGCTGGGCCGGCTGATCGGCACCGGCACGATCGAGGCGCGGCTGCGCGGCGCCGCCCCCGCCCTCGTCGCCCTGGCCTCCGTCCTGCTCGTCGGCACGCTGCTGCGGGCCGCGTCCACGTACGCCACCGGCCGCCTGGAGCCCAAGGTGGAGCGGGTGGCGACCGAGCAGTACCTGGAGCGCGCGGCGGCCGTAGAGCTGGCCGCGATCGAGGACCACGCCTTCCACAAGCTGCTGGACACCGCGCAGTACGGCGCCGGATCCGCCCGTCGCATGATCATGTACGGCACGCGCGTCGTGAACGCCGTGATCTCGCTCATCGCGGCGGCGGGCGTGCTGACCGTGCTGCACCCGGCCCTGCTCCCGCTGCTCGTGACGATGACCCTGCCGAGCGCCTGGGGTGCGCTGACCAACGCCCGGCGCCGTTACGAGTCGTTCCACATCTGGGTGCAGCACGCCCGCGCCGGACAACTGATCAGCAGCCTGCTCACGGAACCCGCCGCCGCCCCGGAGATCCGTGTGCACGGCGTCGGCCCGTTCCTGCTGCGACACTTCCGGGCGATGTCGGAGACGGCGGAGGCGGAGCAGGCCCGGCTGGCCCGGCTCGCCGCGCGCACGGGGCTGATCGCGGCGGCCTGGACGGGCCTGGCGACGGTGGCGACGTACGCGACGCTGGGCGGGCTGCTGCTGTCCGGGGCGATGGCCCTGTCCGTGGCCGGTACGGCGGTGATCGCGATCCGGACCGGCTCCGCGAGCCTCGACACCCTCGTCCTGGAGATCAACCAGCTGCACGAGGAGGCCCTGTTCGTGGGCGATCTGCAGCGGCTGTACGTCGAGGCGTCCGAGCGCGCCATCCCGGTCGGCGGGGAGCGGCTCCCGGAGAGTCCGAAGGAGATCCGGTTCGAGAACGTCACGTTCAACTACCCGGGTGAGGCCGCCCGCCCCGCCCTCGACGACGTCACGCTCACCCTCCCGCTGGGCCGCATCGTGGCACTCGTGGGCGAGAACGGCTCCGGGAAGACGACCCTGGTCAAGCTGCTCGCGGGCCTGTACAAGCCGGACCGGGGCCGGATCCTGTGGGACGACGTCGACGCGGCGACCGCCGACCGGCACCAGCTCGCCGAGCGCATCGCCATGGTCGCGCAGGACTTCAAGCGCTGGCCCTTCACCGCCCGCGTCAACGTGGCCGTCGGCCGCTCCTCGGCACCCCTGACCGAGGAACGCCTGGCCACCTCGGTCGCCGAGGCGGGCGCTCAGGAGGTGGTCGCGGACCTCCCGCGCGGCCTGGACACCCTGCTGGCCCGCAACTTCAGCGGCGGGCACGAGCTGTCCGGCGGCCAGTGGCAGCGGCTCGGTATCGCCCGGGCCGCGTACCGGCGCGGGCGCATCCTGGTCGTGGACGAACCGACGGCGGCCCTGGACGCCCGGGCCGAACTGGGGGTCTTCGAGAAGATCCGCGCGCTGGCCGGCAACGGCCAGACGGTCGTGCTGATCACCCACCGGCTGGCCTCGGTGCGCCATGCCGACCTGGTGCACGTCCTGGAGCACGGGCGGCTGGTGGAGTCCGGCACGCCCGACGAACTCCTGGCCACGGGCGGCGTCTACGCGGAGCTGTACGGGCTCCAGGCGGAGCAGTTCACCGCGAAGCTGCCCGCCCCGAAGGCGGGCTGAGCCTGCTACTCCGCGCCCTCGCCGCCGCGGACGATCACCAGGAACGTGTCCGTCGCGAGGTCCATGACGACCTCGGCGGGCAGACCTTCCAGACGCCGCGCGTGAGCGAACTCCTCGGCCGGCCACGATCCCCGCGGGCCGCCGGCGGGAAAGCGTTCGAGCACTGTTCGCCCGTTCACCATCCTGCACCTCCAGAAAGCGTCGTACGTGTAGGAGTTAACGCCCTGGAGAGGAAAAAGGCCTCGCTCAGTTGCCGGACTGAGACGTACTTGACACGCACTCAACGCGGAGCGTGAGGATCCGTTGACTTTCCGGCAACTCGGACGCCGTCGGTGTCAGTCCTCGTACTCGTCGTGATACCGCACCCGATCGCTTCCCTCCGGTGCCCGGCCCAGCGCCGTCAGGTCCAGCAGGCCGACGGTCGCGCCCAGCGTGTCGAGGGCGCGCCCGTACGCCGAGTAGGTGTGGAAGACCCGGTCGCGCTCCCGCAGGAAGCAGCTGACACCGGGCCGCTCGACGCACTTACCGCCCCACTCCAGGGTCACCTCGAAGTCCTGGTTGAACTCGTTGTCGTACGACGAGAACCAGGGCACCGCCCATCCCATGCGCGCCTTGAACGGCAGGATTCTCGTGAACGGCGCCCGGGACACGACCGCGAACGACGTGCCGCGCGCGTGGAGATGCGCCAGGTGTCCGATCTGGTCCAGGAACGCCGCGCAGTTGGGGCAGCCGGCCTCCCACCGGGGCGCGAACATGAAGTGGTGCACGACGAGTTGGGTCCGCCCCTGGAACAGGTCCAGGAGGGTCGCCTTGCCGTCGCCGCCCTCGAAGACGTACTCCGTCTCGACCTCGACCATGGGCAGCCGGCGCCGTTCGGCGTTCAACGCGTCACGCGCGCGTGCGGCCGCCTCTTCCTTCGCGAGCAACTCGGCGCGCGCGGCGAGCCACCGCTCGCGCGAGACGATCTCCGGAAGCGACATGGGCCCCTCCTGTACGACGGTCCGTTCGGGGTGGTGACCGACGGGAGGGGCCGAACTCATCGCCGCGCCGCGAGATTTTCCGGACGGGTTTCGTTCAGTACGTCACCGGAAGCGCGACCAGCCCGCGGGCGCGCAGGGACGGCCGCCAGCGCACCTCGTCCGCCGCGAGGGCGAGATCCGGGAGCCGTTCCAGGAGGGCCGCCAGGGCGATCTCGGTCTCGGCGCGGGCCAGCGGCGCGCCCAGGCAGTAGTGGATGCCGTGGCCGAGGGCGAGGTGCCCGGAGGTGTCGCGGCCGAGGTCGAGCCGGTCGGGGTCGGGGAACCGGTCGGGGTCGCGGTTGGCGGCCGAAAGTGACACCCAGACCGTCTCGCCGGCCGGGACGGTGACGTCGCCGATGGTCACGTCCTCGGTCGGGAAGCGCCGGATGGCGAGCAGGGTGGGCCCCTCGTGGCGGGCGAACTCCTCGACGGCGGCCGGGAGTCGCGCGGGGTCCTCGCGCAGCGCGGCCAGTTGCTCGGGGTTCCGCAGCAGGCCCAGGATCGCGTTTCCGATGAGGTGGACGGTGTTCTCGTAGCCGGCGAAGAGGATGAGGAAGGCGAGCGACATCAGTTCGTCCTCGCTGAGCCGGTCGCCCTCGTCGCGCACCGCGATCAGATCGGAGAGCAGGTCGTCGGCGGGCTCCTTGCGCTTGTCGGCGAGGAGCCCGGTGAGGAAGCCGAGCATGGACACCATCGCCTGCCGGCCCGCGTCGGGGTGTGCCGGGTCGGGGGCCATGAGGGTGTCGGTCCAGCCACGGAAGTCCGGGCGGTGGTCCTCCGGGATGCCGAGCAGGTCGCAGATGACGGCGATCGGCAGGGGTGCGGCGTAGGAGGCGATCAGGTCGGCGCTGCCGTGCGGGCCTAGCGCGTCCAGGAGGCGGTCGGCGGTGCGCCGCACGGGCTCGCGGAGTTCCTGGACGCGACCCGGGGTGAAGGCGCGGCCGACGAGCCGCCGGATACGGGTGTGGTCCGGCGGGTCCATGTTGAGGAGGTTGGCGTCGAGCGCGGGCGGCAGGGCGAATCCCTTGTACGTGCCCGCGGTGGCATGGCTCCGGTCCAACGAGAGCCTCGGGTCGGCGAGGGCGGCGCGGACGTCCTCGTACCGGGTGACCAGCCAGGCCGGGGTTCCGTCGGGCCCGGCGATGCGGTGCACCGGCGCGCTGTCGCGCAGACGCCGGTAGACGTCGTAGGGGTGGTCGATGAGGCCGTCGGCAAGATCCATGGGTTCCACCCTAAGGAACCGTCAGGTGTCGTACTCCTGGATGCGCCGCCCGTGGCTCCGGTCGACGAGCGCGGGCAGCCGGCCCTCCAACTCCCGTACCACCTCCGGCACATCGATGGTCAGCAGTTCGCGGTCGCGCATCAGGACCCGTCCGTCGACGATGGTGGTGCGGACGTCGCAGGAGCGGGCGCTGTGCACGAGGGTGGCGGCGAGGTCGTGGACCGGCCGGGTGTGCGGGCCGGTGAGGTCGACGAGGACGAGGTCGGCCCGGCGTCCGGCCGCGAGCGTGCCGATGCGGTCGCCGAGTCCGACCGCCCGCGCGCTCTGCACGGTCGCGTGGTGCAGGGCCTGGCGGGACGTCAGCCAGCGCGGGTCGCCCTCGGTGGACTTCTGGATCAGGGACGTCAGGGCCATCGACTCCCACACGTCCAGGGAGTTGTTGGAGGCGGCGCCGTCCGTGGCGAGTCCGACCGGGACGCCGGCCGCGCGCAGAGCCCGTACCGGTGTGGTGGTGGGCCAGGCGAACTTGAGGTAGCCGCGCGGCGCGGTCGCCACCGCCGTACGGCCCGCCGTGCGCTCCAGCAGCGGCAGGTCGCGTTCGACGATGCCGGTGCCGTGGGCGAGGAGCAGGTCGGTGTCGAGGAGTCCGGTGCGGTCCAGGACCTCGATCGGGGTCACGCCGTGCCGGGCGAGGCTGGTGTCGGTCTGGTCGCGGTTCTCGGCGGCGTGCAGATGAACGGGCAGGCCGTGCTCGCGGGCCAGTTCGGCGGTGGCGGTGAGGTCGGCGTCGGTGACGGTGTAGGGGGCGTGCGGGGCCAGCGCGGTGGTGATCCGGCCGTTCGCGCTCCCGCGGTGCCGCAGCGCGAACTCCACCGACCTCTCCCGCCCTTCGGCTCCCTGCGAGGAGAAGTA
Organism: Streptomyces olivochromogenes; assembly: GCF_021538895.1. GTDB lineage: Bacteria > Actinomycetota > Actinomycetes > Streptomycetales > Streptomycetaceae > Streptomyces > Streptomyces olivochromogenes_A. Next base: position 5,134 of record NZ_JADDRL010000214.1, read on the forward strand.
CGCCTCCCCCAGATGGGCCCGGATGCCGCACTCGGCGACGACGGCCGCGACCGCGTCCATGGCGAAATAGTGGTCGGCGAAGCAGGTCACGCCACCGCGGATCATCTCGGCGCAGGCCAGCCGCGCCCCCAACTCCACGTCCCGCTCGGTCAGGTTGGACTCGACGGGCCAGACGACGTCGTTGAACCACTCCTCGGTCGGCAGGTCCTCGGCGAGGCCGCGCAGGGCGACCATTGGCGCGTGCGTGTGACAGTTGATCAGACCGGGCATCGCGACCTGGCCGCGGGCGTCGAGCCGCTCGGCGGCGGGCAGGTCCCGGACCGCCGCCGAATCGGTCACCGACTCCACGACCCCGTCCCGTACGACGATCGCGGCGTCCTCCCGGAACCCGATCCGTTCCTGATCGTCGTGCACGAGCGCGGTGCATCCGGTGATGACGAGGTCGGCGGGTGCGGTCATCGCGCCAACGTACGGCAGTGTCGTCGCACCGCGTGAGCCGAACCGCGCATCCTGTCACGGCTCTGTCGCCGGACGGGCCGGGCGAGCACCGTGGGACCTGTCGCAGCACCGCCCGCCTCCCGGCTTCTGGAAGGAGCCCGGCATGCTCCTGGGTACCTGGAACCTAGAGAACCTCTATCGCCCCGGCGGCCCGTACGGCCCCAACGACAAGGCCGCGTACGAGACGAAGCTCGCCTCCCTCACCGCCGTCATCACCGAGCTCGACCCGGCACTGCTCGGCGTCCAGGAGGTCGGGGAGCCCGGCGCCCTGGAGGACCTGGCCGGGATGCTGGACGGCGACTGGCACCTGGCCCTGTCCGCGCACCCCGACGGCCGTGGCATCCGCGTCGGCTTCCTCAGCCGTACGGAACTGCGGGTGGTGGCCGACACGACCGCGTTCCCGGCGAAGCTGCGCCCGGTGCAGGAGGACGACTCGGGCGAGGGGGTCTCCCAAGCGGGACGCGGTTTCCTGGCGGTGACGACGGAGACCGGGGCGGGGTCGCTGACGGTGGCGGTGTCCCACCTCAAGTCGAAGCTGCTGTCGTATCCCGGAGGCCGGTTCGTGCCCAAGGACGAGGGCGAACGGGCGCGCTTCGGGGCGTACGCGCTCTACCGACGGGCCGCCGAGGCGACGGCCCTGCGCGCGCTGGCCGACGAGTTGCTGGCCGGCGAGGGCCGTACCCGCGACGTGGCCGTCCTCGGCGACATGAACGACGAGGTCCTGGCCGCGACCACGCAGATCCTGCTCGGCCCGCCCGGCTCCGAGTTCGGCACGCCCGGCTTCGACCGCCCCGACAAGGGCGACGCGGTACGGCTGTGGGACGTGGCGCCGCTGATACCGGCCGACCAGCGCTACTCCCGTGTCAACTCCGGCCGCCGCGAGCTGATCGACCACATCCTGGTCAGCCATCACCTGGCCCACCGGATTGCGGAAGCCGGCACCGGGCTCCCCGGCGCTCAGGCGCCGCGCCTGCCGTCGGTGGGCCCGGATCCCGCCGAGCGGCGGGACGCGCCGGGGTCGGACCACGCGCCGGTGTGGGTGCGGATCGGCTAGCCGAGGCGATGGTCAGGCGGCTGCGGGCGTCCCGGCGCGCGGAGCCGGGAGCCCCAGCCTCCCCCATCGCCCCCGCTCCAGTTCCAGCTCCGCCAGGAGCTCGTCGAGGCGCCGGGTGTGGTCCGGCGTGAGGCCTCCCGTGTCGTCGAGGTGCACGGCGCACGCCGTGGTCGTGTCCACGAGCCGTTCCAGGACGGCCGCGACGGCGTCCGTGCCCTCGGTGTGCCGGGCCAGGGCGGGCAGTTCGGCGGCAGCGAGGGCGATGGCGGTACGGGCCTCGGCGAGGGTGCGGTAGGCCTCGCGCCGCAGGGCCCAGCGCCCGGTGCGGTCGTCGGAGTCGCTGAGAACGTGGACGAGGTAGGCGTGCGCGGCGCCCCCGGCCGCGGCGAGCCGCGCCCGTACGCCGCCCCCCCGCTCCCCCGGCATCGGCAGATGCCCCACGATCAGCACGATCGCGCAGGCCAGCAGCGTCTCCCCGATCCGGCTGGCGGAGGCCTGCGGCTCGCCGCCGACCATGACGAGGGCCAGGACGAGCACCGTGACCACGGCGGTCAGGGCGGCGAAGTGCCGGATGGCGACAGGGATGAGCGCCCCGCTGACGGCCACCAGCGCGACCAGCCCCGCCGGCCGGGGCAGCACGGCGGCGAGGGCGGCGAAGACGAGTGCGCCGAGCACGGTCCCCGCCGCCCGGCACAGGACCCGGGACGCGAGCGGCCCGAGGTCGGGCTTGACCAGGAAGACGGCGGTGACGGGCAGCCAGTACCAGTGCTGGTGCTGGCCGTACCAGCGGGCGTGGTGCAGGGCCTGGGCGATGGCGGCACTGGCACCGAGGCACAGGGCGACGCGCAGGCCGTACTCGCGGCCGCCGGTGCCGAGGGCGATGCGGAGGAGGGCGCGGGCGTCGCGGGGGCGGGTGTGGAGGCGATGCTCGTGCCGGTGATGGTGCTCGGGCCGGTGTGGGTACCGGTGCCGCGTGCCCTCGGCGCGGTCGAACGCCTCGGCGGCGTGCAGGAGGGCCTCGTCGAGGGCGCGGAGGGCG
>NZ_JADDRL010000215.1 GCF_021538895.1 Streptomyces olivochromogenes
TCGTCCTGTACACAGACGGCCTGATCGAACGCCGCGGTGAGGACATCGACGCCGGCCTGGCCCGCCTGACCTCCACGCTCGCCACCTGCACCGGGTTCGGCGCGGACCACCTCGCCGACGCCCTCCTCGCCCGCCTGGGCCTCGCCAGCGGCGCAGGCGACGACATCGCCATCGTCGTCGTCCGCCTGGAGCGAACGACCCGACCGTACTGATCAGGCCAATGTCGTCGCCGGCGAACGCGCGGCCACGGGGACAGGCGGCCGGCTTGGCACGGTCGCATGGCGGCCCGGGCCGTCCGCCCCAGCAACACAGCCGACACTGGCGGCGTTTTGCCACGATGCCCGTGATGCAGCAGCTGCCGATCCCCTGCCCCGCCCACCTCATCCCGGACACCACCGGCACCGACGCTTTCCCCGCCGCGTACCGGCAGGCCATGACACAACACGCCGCATTCGTCGCCATCCTGGTGGCGAAGGTGCGGGGGGGCATCTCGCAGCGTGAGCCGCACGGGCAGCTGACACAGATTACCGATCGTGCCGAGCGGGCCGTCGTACGGGACCTGTCGGATGGGTCGTTCTGCAACTCGGCGGGGCTGACCATGCTGCCGGGTGCTCGTCATGAAGCGGAGAGGGCTACGGTGGTACCGGTTGTGGCCTGTGTGCCGATCAGGGCAGGGTGCCTGCTGGTGCGTCATCTAGGGGCCGACCTGTTCCGGGGTGCTCGGTCGCGCAGGACAAGCAGGGTCCAGCCGCGGCCGGCTGGATCGAGTGGTCTGATCGCGGCGGTGAAGAGTTCTGCGGGTCAGCGGTAGGAAAGCCGTCCTCGGCCCGCCACCGGGCAGCGGTCAGCTGCCGGTGTGGGGCACCGACGGAAGTCCTCTGCCAGGACTGATTCCGCGGTGGGCACTCATCAGTGCCCACGCTCGCAGAGATCATTTCCCGGCGTGCCAGGATCCGCCGTGCGTACCTGTATGCGGCCTGGCCCGCCGCTCGGTATCGAAGACGACGAGCATTCGGATGCTCACCGTCCCACCGCTCCGCGGACGCAGCTCCCGCATGTTCCTAGCGGCTGTTCTCGATCGCGCCGACCGTCGGGCGGCAAAGCGCCGGACGGGCCGGCGCCTCCTACCGGCGCGGGCTACATCGTGATGGCCGATCCGGAGAAAAACGAGTTCTGCTGGGACTGAACAACGGGGAACTTCACGCCGGTGAGGTCTTCGGAGACGGCCCACAGCCGCTGTTGGACGGCTACCTCGTACGACTGCGGGCTGGAGGTGACCAGCCGGGGGTGGCCCTTGACCTCGTTGCGGCCGCCGGGACCGTAGTACTGGCCGCCGAGCGCGCCGGGGTCGGTGGCGGCGCGCAGGGTGGGCAGGGCGCCCATGGCCGGCGTCTGGGTGATCAGCGGCGCGAGCCAGGTGACGGGCAGGCGGAGCGCGGCGGGGGTGTTGCGGATGAGGTCGGTGTTGGACACGCCGGGATGGGCGGCGACCGCGACGGTGGTGCCGTGCGCGGCGAGCCGGCGCTGCAGCTCGTAGGTGAACATCAGGTTGGCCAGCTTGGACTGACCGTAGGCGGCGGCCCGGCTGTAGGACCGCTCCCACTGCAGGTCGTCGAAGTGGATCGCGGCCCGGATGCGGTGGCCGGTGCTGCTGACCGTCACCACGCGCGAGCCGGGCACCGGCAGCATCAGGTCGAGCAGCAGCCCGGTGAGCGCGAAGTGGCCGAGGTGGTTGGTGCCGAACTGCATCTCGAAGCCGTCGGCGGTGGTCTGCTTCGGGGTGTACATCACGCCGGCGTTGTTGATCAGCAGGTCGATCCGGTCGAGCCGGGAGTGCAGCGCCGCCGCCGCGGTCCGCACGGAGTCGAGCGAGGTCAGGTCCAGCGCCTGCACAGTCACCTCGCCGGTCATGCGGGCCGCGGCCCGCGCGCCCTTCTCGACGTTGCGCACGGCGAGCACCACGGACGCCCCGTGCTCGGCGAGCGCCTTGGCGGTCTCGTACCCCAGTCCGGTGTTGGCCCCGGTCACCACGGCCACCCGCCCGCGCTGGTCCGCAATGTTCGCTGTCGTCCACTTCTCGCTCATGTCAGGCTCCCAGCCAGATAACGTACCGAAGGTATCTTGCGTCGTCGACATTAAAGTACCTTCGGTATGTTGTCAACGTACCGAAGGTACCTAATCTAGACTGGAGAGCGTGACTTTCCAGCGGGCGCGAACCGAAGAGCAGCGGGAGATCCGCCGACGGGCGATCCTCGACATGGCGTCGGCGATGCTCGACGAGATGCCTGTGGCCGCGCTCACCCTGAACGAGCTCAGCCGCCGGGTAGGCCTGGCGAAGCCGAACGTGCTGCGCTACTTCGAGTCCCGCGAGGCAGTGCTGCTGGAGCTGCTCGACCGCTATCTGCGGGAGTGGCTGACGGAACTGGCAGGGGAGTTGGCCGCCGGCATCGACGAAGACCTCCCCATGCCCGAGCGAGCGGCAGCCGCGGCCGAGATCCTCAGCCGCTCGCTGTCCGGCCGCATGGTGCTGTGCGAGCTCTTCGGCGCCCAGGGCAGCGTCCTGGAACACAACGTCTCCGTCGAGGTCGTAGCACGCTACAAACGCGCCTCCCTGGACCGCCTGACCACCATGACCGCCCTGCTCCGGAAGTACCTGCCGGAGCTGGGCGAGAACGCAACACTGTTCAGCCTGCAGACCATGGTCATGGCCGGCGCACTGTCGGCGTACAGCACGCCCCCACCCAGCCTGCAGGCGGCCTACCAGGCCGAGCCCGACCTGGCCCGCTTCCACCTGGATCTGCAGGACTACTTGAAGCAGGCCCTGACCGCAACCCTCCTGGGCGTGCTACCCCGCCGCTGACCAGCGTTGCACCGAACAGGCCGACACCTCTGTGCCTCTTGAGCCGACCGTCAAGCGCGCCGGACCCGGCCCCTGCTCGGGCTCGGTGGGTGCTCGAGAGGCCTTGAGCCGGCGGCCGTGCGCGCCAGTCCCCCACTGTTTCCCGTACGGTCTGCGCCACCGCGTGCGCCCGCTGGGCCAGGTCGTCGTCCAACGCGGCCACTCCCCCGCCCTGAGCACGTCCGGTGACGACGACCGGCTCGTGGACCGGATACAGGGCCATTGCCTCGCCATGCGCACGCCAGCGCCCACGCGGCGATGTTCTGCGCGAGCCCGCTCCCGTGTCCGTCTCCATGCACGTGCACGTGCAGGACGGCCCGTCGGCGGTACACACCCTGATCAACCACGCCGGTCGTTGCGATGTGATCGCCAATCGCGCAGTACGCACCGGCCTCGGGTAAGCCGAGCTCCACGACGGTGGTGTCGGCCGCCATGCGCAGGGCGCGCACGGGCCCCTCCCGACTCCGGCGACCGTTACCCGGTAGGCACTTCTCAGATCACTGGGAACTGCACATCCTCAAAACAGCAGCTCAAAGGGTCTGGCATGAACGGCGGTAGGCGTACTGGCCCCGGTCGGCGGCGACAGTCCACGCCGGAGATCATCTGACAGGCCGCCACGGGCACTTCCCGGTTTCGCCTGCCTCTCGCCCGTCGGCTCCCTACGATCCGTATCCGGAGCGTCACGCCACGGCGATGGGGGAGGAGCCCGGGATGCTGGAAAGGATCACCGCCCGCCGCGCCGAGCTGGACGCGCTGGCCGACAAGCTCACCGAGCAACTGGAGCAGGTCAACGCCGAGCGCGAGGAACTGCTCCGCTGCTCGTCGGGGTTCGAGGAGATCAACGACGCCGACATCCCCGACGTCCCGGGTCTTCCCCCGGGCTGTTGCCGGTCAGCCTGGGTTCGGGAAGGTGCCGAGCCGACTGATCGTGTCGGTGATTTTTTCCGTCCATGGCCAGTGGCGGGCGCATCGCAGGCGCCGCCCGCGTGCGGTTGCGATGAGTTGGGCAGGGGCGGAGAACAGCCGCAGCCTCCCCCGGCAGCAGTGACCGGCAAGTCAAGGTCCGTGGCTTCCAGGTCGAGACAGCGTGACGGCGGTGGTGCCGGCCCGGCCGGCACCAGTCGCGGTCACCTCGTCACCCCACCGCTCGCTCCCGGGCTGTTGGCTCGAGGACCCGCCTTCGGAGGCGGGCCGTCGTCCCGGACATAGACGGTGACTCGCGCCCCGTTGACATGGGTTGTTCCGTACTCACGGAAGTAGCGCCGCAGGGTGCTCGTTTTCGCCTCCTCCTGCGGGTTGGTCGGCGAGTTCACACCCACCGCGCGGACCGCGACGATCCGGTCGAATTCCAGCATGCATGCCGCTATGTCCCGGGCGGGAAGCTCGGTACCTGCAAGTGTGTTCGACGAAACGGGATCCTGTGCCAGGACGAGATCTGTCAGGAAACGGGTGTCCTCGGGGTTGGCCGCGGTCAAGGTCCGTTGCTGGCCGGGGAGATAGAGCAGCCCGTCGCCCGGACGGCCTTCCTCGCGTACCGCGGCGCCGATGGCGGTGGCGTCATTGCTCCGGCTCTGGGGGGTCCTCAGCGAGAGACTCGGCTGGACGAGCGCGGCCAGTACGGCGACCGCCGCGATCCACGGGGTGCGGGAGGACCGCTGCCGCCGGTGGAAGTAGTCCATCCAGGCGCCCAGCAGCAAGGCGATTCCGAGATTGCTGTAGAGCACATATCGGTCGACGAAAAGGGGCTTGACGAGTGAGGTGATCAGCAGCAGAAGGCCCGGAAGCACAAGAATCGGCACCGCCAGCGCGGAAAGCCGTACGGGCCCCCTCACTGCCAGGGGCGCTCGGGCACACGCCACGCCCATGACCGCCACCACCAGGAAATATTGAAGCCGCACCGGTCCGCCGATCCAGGACACCTGCTCGGACTGTGCCGCGCTGCGGATCGCCAGTGCCAACAGCCCGGCCACAACGCCCGCGGCAGCCACACTCCACGCCCTCAGCACCGGTCGTGGAACACGGGAGACGACCAGGGTGACGCCGTGTGCGACCAGGGCGAGGACCGCGAACTCATGGAGCAGACAGGCCAGCAGCATGGTGGAGCCGTAGACCGCCCACCGCCACCGGGCGCGATGAGGGACGCTGACCAGGAGCGCGTAGGTGGCCCAGGTGACCAGGGCACAGACTATGGCATACGAGCGGCCTTCCTGCGCGTACTTCTGGACCTGGGGAAGGAGCGGAAACACCAGCCCGGCCAGCAGCCCGGCACGGGGTCCCACCAGGCGTAGCCCCAGAAGCCCGACTCCGCTCGCTGCCATGGACATTGCCAGCACAGACGGCAGCCGCAATGTCAGCAGTCCGCCACCGAAGAGACCGAAGATCTCATGCATCATGGCGTAGTAGAGGGCATGGACCAGATCAACATGCTGGGCGGTGTGCCATATCTGCGAAAGATCGCGGTGCGCGAGCTGATAGGTGACGGACTCGTCCCCCCACATGGTGTTCTGCCGGCGGATACCCCAGAGCCCCAGAGCGATGGTCAGCGATAAGGGCGCGATGACGACAACGGTTTTGGCCGGGCTCGGTGAGGGTCGACGGGCGGGTACGGGAGGGGAAACCGCCCGGGCCACGGCGGGGCCACGTTCAGCAACGGACATTGGCGACAGGGCCTTTCAGCAGCGGCGAAGACGTTCCGCCAGCGTGCCGGGACCTCGTTGACCAGTTGCTGACCCAACCTGACCGGCCGATCAGGAAGGTGGGCTAGCGCTGTGCGAGGCTGCACCCCATGCGCATCCTGGTGGTCGAAGACGAGGTGGACCTTGCCCACACCCTGCACACCGGTCTGACCGCCGAGGGCTATAGCGTCGACCTCGCCCATGACGGCCGGCAGGGACTGTGGATGGCCCGGACCGGCGAATACGCCCTTGTCGTACTGGACTTGATGCTGCCCGGACTCAACGGCTACAAGGTCTGCGCCCAGCTGCGCCGGGAGGGCAACGCGACTCCCATCCTGGTACTCACCGCCAAGGACGGGGAGTGGGATCAGGCAGAGGCCCTGGACACGGGGGCCGACGACTACCTGGCCAAACCCTTCTCCTACATGGTGCTCGTCGCACGGCTGCGGGCCCTGGTCAGACGAGCCGCCGCGGTCGCCCCGCCCGTCCTTGCCGTGGGCGACCTCTCGTTGGATGTCGCCGGCCGGGTATGCCGCCGGGCCGGGGTCCGGGTGGAACTCACGCCCAGGGAGTTCGCCGTGCTGGAGCTGCTGGCCCGCCGGGCGGGCCAGGCGGTCTCCAAAGCGGATCTGCTCTATCACGCGTGGCCCGACGAGGCATGGGATCCCAACCTGGTGGAGGCGCGCGTCAGCGCCCTGCGCAAGAAGGTGGACGCCGCGTTTGACCGGCAGTCTCTGCAGACCGTGCGGGGTATCGGCTACCGCCTGGTGGACGACCGTGAACGCGACTGAGCCGCGACGCCGCTGGTGGCCGCGTTCGGTACGAGCCCGCGCGGCCCTGGCCGCCGCCTCGACCGCCGCCTTCATTTTGCTCGGCATCGGCTGGTGGGTACACCACGACGTCTACCGCCAGAGCACGCAGATCGCCGAAGAACAAGCCCTGGAACAGCTCTGGTCGTTACGCGATCAGCTGAAGGAGGGTGTGGTTCCCGTTCGCACAAGCGCCGTGCCGTACGAGGTCGTCGCGACCGGCCGGCGCACCGCTGTCGCCTACGGCGGAGGCATGGTCGCCTTCGATCCCGGCACCCGCCATGTGCTGCCCGCCCCGACCGGGCATGGGTCGCCCAATTTCGTCCGCCTTCCTGTGAACCGCGACTACAACCCCGGGATCAGAGGCGATATGGCCGGCGGGACCTATCGTGTCTTCTCCGCCGATATCAGAGCCGATGAACTGAGCAGCGACAAAGTCGCCGCTCTGGGCGTCACCGCCGACGCCAAGCTGCGGGTCTATGTGGTGGTGCTCCCGCACACAGCCGAGGCAATAGCCAAGACCAGTGACCGCCTGCTGCTGCGGGCCGGGCTCGTCGGCCTCGTACTGATCGCCGCCGTCACCTACTTCGCCGTCCGCATCGCGCTGCGGCCGGTCGAAGCCATCCGTGTCCTCACCGCCTCGGTCACCGCGAGCGACCCCCGCGAACGCGTCACCGTCCCCGCCGCGGGACACGAGATCACCGCCCTCGCCACCACCATCAACACCACCCTCCAACGCCTCGACAACGCCGCCGCCCAGCAGCGCCGCTTCGTCGCGGACGCCGCCCACGAACTGCGCAGCCCCCTCACCACACTGCTGGCCAGCCTGGAAGTGGCGCTCGCCTACCCAGAACGCACCGACTGGCCCGCCGCGGTCACCACCGCCGCACGACAGACCCGCCGCCTCCAGGCGCTCGCCGAAGACCTGCTGCTCCTCGCGCGCCTCGACACCCTCACCCCCACAGCCAGCCCCGAAACCGTCGACCTGACAGCCCTCGCCTCCCGGCTGACCGAGCAATCCCCTCCCACCGAACGGCCATTGACCCTCAGCTGCGACAGCACCGCCCCCGCATACGTACACGGAAACCCCGACGCATACGAACGACTGCTGCGCAACCTCCTCGACAACGCCGCCCGCCACGCCGCGCACCGCATCCAGATCACCGTCCGGAACCAGGACGACTGGGTCGTCCTGACGGTGCACGACGACGGACCGGGCGTGCCCACCGAAGACGCCGAGCGCATCTTCGAACGCTTCGTCCGACTCGACGACGCCCGCTCCCGCGACCACGGCGGCACCGGCCTGGGCCTCGCCATCGCCCGCGACCTGGCCCACCGCC
>NZ_JADDRL010000216.1 GCF_021538895.1 Streptomyces olivochromogenes
GACGACGGCGCCCGCCGGGGACACCGCGACCCGGGCGCTCCAGCGCCCGGCCGGCTCGCGCAGATGGTCGACGTACACCTTGATCGTCGACGTTTCGCCGGGCCGGAGGATGCCCGAGGACTGGCTGAGGTAGAGCCAGCCGGCCGTGGTGGACGCGGACCAGCGCACGGGCGAGGGGCCGGAGGCGGTGAGGGTGACGAGCGTGGTGTCGCCGCTGTTGCCGGCCGTCACCGCCAGCTGTCCCGCGCCCTTCTTCCCGGTGCCGGAGACGCTGATGACCTCGACGGATACGTCGGACGCGCCGCCCCTCCCGTCCTTTCCGGGGCGGGCGCCGGATCTGGAGCTGGCGTTCCCGGCGTTCTCGTAGCCGCCGGCCGGATCGCCGGCGAGGCTGCCGGGGTCGTGCGCCTCGCGCGCGGTGGCGGCGGGGCCGTCCGGGCCCTCCGCGGCGGGCGAACCGCGGTAGGCGGCCCACAGCGCCAGCACCGGCGCGGCGACGACGGTGGCGACGACGGTCGTGGTGACGACACGCGAGCGCAGCCGGTCCCGGCGGGCGGCGTGGTCCTTGGGGTCCATGGGGAAGCCACGCCGGTCGAAGCGGGGGGCCGCCGTTCCCCGCGCGCGCGGCTGGTGGGCCAGCGCGATGTGCAGGGCGGGGCGGGGCGCCTGGAGAACGGGCAGTTTCGCGGGCGTGACCGTGGCACCCGGCCACCGCCCCGGGACGGCGCGCTCGGCGGTGCGGCGGCAGCGCGGGCAGTCGTCGACGTGCCGGACCAGCTCACGCCGTACGGCACTGCTGAGCACGAGCTGGTTGTCCCCGGTGAGCAGGGCCACGCCGGGACAGCCGCCGGTCTCGACGACGGCGAGGGCGGCCCGCGTGCGCTCCACCTCGCAGGCGGCGGAGGCGAGGAGTTCGCGGGTGACGACGGGGTCCATGCCGAGGACGGCGGAGACCTCGTGGGCGGACAGATCGTGCCGGACCGCGAGTTCGAGCGCCTCGCGCTGCTCCGGGGTGGTTCCGGCGGCCTCCGGCCAGGCGAGCAGGGCGAGTTCGCGTCGCCGCTGCTCCTGGATCTCCTCCGGGGCGGGCGGGTCGGCGGCCTGCGGGGCCCGCTGCCCGTGGGCACCGTGGCGGCCCGCGGCGTGGGTGGCCTGACGTTTCTGCTTGGCCTCGGCCAGCTTGCGCAGGCACGCCCAGCGGGCCAGCGCGTACAGCCAGGCCCGCCGGTCGGCGGCCTCGGGGAGGCGCTGCCCGCGCCGCTCGGCGAGCGCAAGGACGTCCCCGAGCGCGGCGGTGGCCGCGTCGTGGTCGCACAGCACCGAGAGGCAGTAGGTGAACAGGCCGTCCAGATACGGCTCGTAGCGCGCCGACGGCCGCTGCGCCAGCGTGCGCGCCGCAGCGCGGTCGCGCGCCTCCCGGTGCGCCCGGTGTGCGCCGGTGGTGCGGGTCGAGGTTTGCGGACTGCTGCTCGTCACCCGTGCGACCGTAGGCGGCACGGCATGGGTCCTTCTTCCACCTTGAGCCCTTTTAATCCGTACGGGTGAAACGATCCCTCATAAGGGGACAGGAAGGGCTGATTCCGCGGCTGGTTGCTGACGGGCGGTGGCTGGTTCAGGGGTGATCGAGAGGGACTTCGGGGTCTTCGGGGGCGTCGAAGAGGAGGGAGAGGGGGGAGAGGGGGGAGAGGGTGCTGCCGGGGTCCTGCGTGCGCAGGTGCCAGAGTTCGTCGGGCAGCTCGTCCAGCATGCTCACCCCGGAGACCAGCGCCCGCACCTGGCGGTACAGCTCCTCGCACCGGGGGCCGCACCGCGCCGGGTGGCTCTCCGTCGACCACAGGACGACGCCGTGGCCCTGGCCCAGCAACCGGGACATGATGGCCCGGCCCGGGCCGGTGCCCACCGGACCGCAGACGAAGGGGATCGCGTCCGCCGGGACGGGCGGTGCGGTCTCCTTGCGGGTGAGCGGGATGTGCCAGGCGGTGAATCGGCCGCTCGCGCGCAGCTCGTTCCAGCGCCTGGTCCAGCGGGGGTCCGAGCGATCCCGCCCTGTCTGCCGGATCGTCACCGGGCGCTGTTCGCCGATGGACACCTCCCCCGCGGGGCCGGCCGCCCAGAGGTGCGGCGTCACGTCGAACTGCCGCGGGGGCAGAAAGACTTCGAGCGGTGCGGAGGCGAACGGGAAGCCGGTGGACTCGGACACGGTCCACAACTCCCCCGGCACGCTCCTGCCCAGCGACTCCGGCCCGCTCCCCGCGCCCTGCACCCGCACGGTGCGCTCGCCCGTGGCCATCACGGTGAGAAGCGTCCAGCGGAAGGAGGCCGAGCGGAAGCGCAGGGCCTCCACGACCAGTTGGATCCGGCCTTCGGGCTCGGTCGCGCGTCGCCCGGCGAGCCTCGCCCGCTCCTGGGCCGACTCGGCGGCCTCCGACTCTCCGCTGCCGGCGAACGCGCGCTCCGCCTTTCTCCAGGACGTTTCCGCGTCGGTGAGCCACCCGAGGTGCTCCGCGGCCCGCGCCCGGACCTGCCAGGCCCGCGCCACCCCGTACAGGTCGCCCAGCTCCGCGAAGTCCCGGACGATCTCCTCCGCCATCCCGGCGGCCGACTCCGCGTTGCCCGTCCGGCTCAGTGCCTCGGCCCGGCTCAGCGCGGCCCGGGCCACCCCCAGCATGTCTCCGCGGGACTGGAAAAGATCCGCCGCGCGGACCAGGCAGCGCAGCCCCTCCTCCCGGTCACCGAGCCGCAGGTGCGCATTGCCCAGATGCATCACCGCCTCGGCCTGCGCCCGCCGGTCGGAGTGCCGCAACATCTCGTCGCAGGCGATGGTGTGCTGCTCCCGGGCCCTGTCCCAGTCGTCCATCGCCGCGTACACCAGCCCCAGGTCGTCGTGCGCCTTGGCCTGGCCCCAGACGTCGTTGAGTTCCAGGTACAGAGCCTGCGCGCGCAGGCAGGAGTCGGCCGCCTTGTCGAGCCGGACCAGGCCGCGCTCCGCGATGCCGCTGAGGCGCCACAGGTGTGCCGTCTGCGTCTGCCGGGTCTCCCGGGCCAGCGCCGTCCCGCACAGGTGCAGGCACACGTCGAAGTCGCGACGCCAGTTGAGGTAGGCGCCGAAGTACAGGAGCAGGTCGGTGGCCTTCCGGCCGTTCGGGTCGCCGGCCGCCCCCAGGGCCAGCGCGCTCAGGGTCTCGCGCTCACCGTCCAGCCAGCGCACCGCCGTGGTCGGCAGTCCGCTCGGTTCGGTGTACTCCTCCCAGCCGCCCAGCCCGAGACCCTGAACGGCTTCCCGCGTGCGGTCGGCACAGAAGTCCAGCAGGAGCTGCCGTGCCTGTTCCCTCCAGTCCCGGAAGGCCCCGTCCCGCCCCGGGATCTGGTGGAGGTACGCCCGCACCAGCGGCGGCAGCTGCCGACGCGGGGTGGTCCCGACCGGCTCGACGAGGTACGTGTCCCCGAGAGCGTCGAGGGTCTCCGTCAGCCGGACCACGCCGAAGGCCTTCAGCAGTTCGGGGCCGGCGTCCGGGCCGGGGACCAGCGCCAGGAGTTGGAGCGCCTGCTGCTCCTCGGCGGTCAGGCGGCGGTATTCGGCGTCGTAGGTGTCCCTGAGCGCGTCGAGGACGCAGAAGATCCCGCCCTCCCGCTCGACGGTGCCGAGGAGGTACGACAGCGGCAGGTCGGACCGCGCGGCCAGCCGCAGGGCCAGCGGCACTCTTCCGCACAGCTCGCCCAGCCGACCCGCCGCCTCGTGGTCGGAACCGTCGGGGTCCAGCAGTTCCAGCGCGTCCGCCGACTGGAGCGGCCCCAGCGTCAGCCTGCCCGTGGCCGGGCGGGCGACCGAGCCGCGCCGTGCGGTGATCAGCACATGGAAGCGGTCGCTCATGGGCGCGATCCACGGGGCCGCGTCGTACGGCTCCATCCCGTCGTGCACGACGAGCACATGCCCGTGGCGGTCCGGCAGCCTCGCCCTGACCCGCTCCACCGCCGCGTGGGCGTCCGTCCCGGCAGGGATGAAGTACACGCCTCCCGGGTACCACCCGCGCGCCGTCGCGGCGTGCGCCGCCGCCAGCGCGAGCGCCGTCTTGCCGATCCCGGGCATGCCGCTCACCACCGTGACATGGGGCTGTGCCCGCTCCCCGGCAGCCGGGTCCAGCAGCCCCACCAGCCGTTCGAGTTCCTCGTCCCGCCCGACCAGCCGCTCGGGCGCCGACGGCAACGCCAGCGGATCGACGGCGGGTTCGAGGGCGCCGAGCACCGCCACCACCGCCTCCACCGCGCGGTCCACCGCCGCCTCCCCGACGGCACAGACGGTGAGGTGCTCGATGCCCGGCACGGTGTACACGGCTTGGAGAAAGGCGACGTCGGCCCCGCTCACGACCGCCGCGCCGCCGCTGGGGTAACTGCTCACCGTGTCGTAGTGCGCGCTGTTCCCCAGAACGTCCTGGGCGACCGACTCCAGGCGGCGGGACGGCCCGGACTGCCGCGGGTGCACGTCCACTCCGTTCGCCACGACGATGTCACCGTGGTCCGTTCTGCCCGGCACCCCCCGCCCTTGCACGACCGACACCATGATGGGAACGCGGTGTTCGCGGCAGATCGCCGCCAGATCCTCCGCGCTGTTCCGCCAGCCGACGGTGTTCAGCACGAGGGCCACCTGCCACCGGGTACCGGAGAGCCGGCCGATCTCCGCCTGATAGGCCCCGTAGTCCTGCCGCCGCACCTCCCCCGTCAGCCGACGGCGGAACGACCAGAACTGCGGGCCGGTTCCCACCACGATCGGCACGGTGCCGACCGCTTCCCCCTCGTTCCCCTCGTCCTCGGTCACCGCCACCGGTGCCGCCGGCTCCGCCGCCGCCGTCGGCAGCGGCACCTCCACCTCCGGCAGCGGGGCGGGCACCTGCTCCCCCGCCCCCACGCGCACCCGCAACCGCTCGCTGCGGAAGGGCACCCCGCCCGCCGTGATGAGCGTCAGCCTGAGCGCGGTGTCGCTGACGGCCGCGGCGTCGACCGCGTACGTGACGAAGCGCGCCGGACCGTACGTCCCCCCGAACCGGTGCAGCACCAGGGTCGAGTCCCCGACCGACTCCACCGCGAGCCCCGGCTCGCCCTCCAGCATGCAGCCGACCGCGTACTCCTCCGTGTCGTACGGCCAGGCCCCGGACTCCGGGTCGGCGATCTCGATGTCGACGGTGACCAGGTACTTGCGGCCGGTCTCGACCTCCTCGGGCCAGCTGACCAGGGGCCTGAGGGGCACGGACGAGGGACTCACGTGCCGTCACCCCCTTCCCGGCCGGGTGCCTCCAGTGTGAGCGTGGTCCCGGGGTGACCGAAGTAGGCGTACATGAAGCTGGTGAAGAAGGCCTCCAGCGCCTCCTCGGCCCCGGCCTCGTCGCCGGCGGCGAGCGCGCGCTCGGCCCTGCGGGCGTAGTACGCGCGGTGCTTCATCAGTTCGTCGGCCAGATTGACCGGTCCGTGCTGCGCGCTTCTGACCAGCCGGGCGGCGAAGTCGTGGGCGTGCGCCTTGCTGACCTCCGCCACGGTGGCGATGACGGCGCTCGCACCCCATCTGAGGAAGACCTCGGCGAAGTTGCGCGGGACGGCGGCGTTGTAGCGCCGGTCGACCACCGGGCGGGCGGAGACACAGGAGTTGATGAGGACGGCGGCCCCGGTTTCCTGGAGGGCGTCCATCTCCCAGTCCTCGGAGAGTTCGGGGAGCGGGACGCCGCCGAGCCTGAACTCCTCAATGTCCTCGGAGTACTTGCCGTGGCAGCGCATGAGGAGCAGACCGAACGCGGTCGCCGGGTCGCCGAGGCGGGTGCGCAGGTCCGCCATCGTGGTGGACCGCTCCCCGACCTCGTGCTTGGCGACGCTGTCCACGGCCACGGCGAACTCCGGGTCCTCGTAGACCAGTACGCCGCCCCTGCAGTGCCGCGGGCGCGCGTCGTACCGCCACGCGCGGGCGCCGTCCCACACGGTGGTCCAGCGGATGACGGGCAGGGTGGCGCCGAGCCAGCCGCCGGCACCGGCGCCCGCGCCCGCACCCATTCCTCCGTCGCCGCCCCCGTTCCCGTCCCCGTTCCGGCGCGGGGGCCGGTGGAGGCCGGCCGACCGGCGGTGGAGGAGTTCCCACGGGATCTCGTGCGGTGTCTGGTCCCAGACGATCAGCCGGGGCGCGTCCCCCTGCTTCAGCCGGTCGACCCAGGCGGCCAGTACCGTCTCCGTCTGCCACCAGCCCTTAACGTGCCGGTAGGTGGAGCGCCAGCCCTTCCGCTCGGCCCGCTCGACGAGCCGGGGCAGGCCGAGGCCGGGCTGACGGCGGTGCGCGAGGTCGGTGGAGCGGTTCGCGGCGAAGACCCGGCCCCGGTGGTGGAAGTGCAGTTCGAAGCTGGGCTCGCCCGCGTACGTGGTGCCCTTGACGCACAACAGTGCGGTGTCGGGCGGGAGTTCGGCGGAGAGGCCGGCGTCCTCCGGGTCGAAGCCCTGCGCGGGGCTGGCCTCCTCGATGCCGTCGAGGTCGTACGCGGGCGTGCGCGGCGCGCCGACCGCCGCCGCGCCGGGCGGGTGGGCGTCCGTACCCGCGCCCGCCTGGGCGTGCGCGTCCGCGTGCAGCAGGCTCCGCAGGTTCATCGGCTCGGTGGTCATGCCGGCGCCCCCGGGACCCGCCCCGCCGCCACCACGAGGGTCGCGCCGAGCGCCTCCGCCAGTTCGACGGGCAGCTCGGGGTACTGGTCGAGGTCCGGTGCGATGACGACCGAGCGGACGCGGTGCAGCGTGGCGGCCGTGGCCGCGACCCGCAGCGCGTCGTCGACGCCCTCCCGGCGCACGCCGCTCGGCGGGGTCCCGCGCAGGCTGGCGTCCAGCGGCACATTGCCCCGGCCGTCGGTGACCACCACGAACAGGGCCTCGTCGACCACCGCACGGCCCTTGCGCAGGAAGCGGCGCAGTTCGTGGACGGCCAGGTCGAGGGCGTGGGCGAGCGGGCTGGCGGTGCCGGGTGCGCGGGCGAAGGTGTCGAGCAGGGCGGGGTCGAGCAGCGAGGGCATACGGACGCGTTCGGCGCACAGGTCGAGGTCCGCGTTCGCGTGGCCGAACTCCACGACGGTGACGGCGGCGTTGGACTCGTAGGCCCAGCGCAGATGCGGGGCGAGCGCGGCGGCCGGGTCCCAGTCGCGGCAGGAGTGGTCGAGGAGCAGGACCAGGGCGTGCGCGGCCTCCGGGCGGCGGCGGTACTGGCGCAGGTCGACGGGGCGCAGCGCGAGCGGCTCCGCGCGCAGCTCCGGGTGGAGCAGACGGGACTTCGCCGCCTCGACGAGGCTCGGGACGAGCGCGAGGTCGTGCACGTCGCGGGCGCGCATGGTGCCGGTCGGGCGGCCGTGCAGTCGCCGGGCGGCGCCGCGGCGGCGGCCCGGGGGGCGGAGCGAACCGAGCTGGGGGAGGGCGTCCGGGGAGTCCTCGGGATAGGGCGACCGCTCGGGCGCCGTGGTGCGCGGGCGAA
>NZ_JADDRL010000217.1 GCF_021538895.1 Streptomyces olivochromogenes
GCCGGGTGGGAGCGCGCGGCGTACCTTCTCCGGATCGGAGGCGAACCTGGAGGGGAACACCATGAGCAACTGGTTCAACACCACCGTCGCGTACCTGCGGACCCGTGTCGTCCGCAGCGACAGGGGCCAGACCGCGGTGGAGTACCTCGGCATCATCGCGGTGGTCGTGGCGATCGTGCTGGCGATCACAGGTACGAGCATCGGCCAGTCGATCTACGACGCGATCACGGCGAAGATCGCCGAGGTCACCGGCGGCTGATCGCCCCCCGTACGGACCGAGACGCAGGGCAGGCCTTCCCCATCTACATCACGGTGGTGGCGGGCCTGCTCTTCCTTACGTTCGCCTACCTCGCGGTCGGCCAGGCCGCGGTCAACCGGAGCGGCGCCCAGACGGCCGCGGACGCGGCGGCGCTCGCGGCGGCCCAGGACAAGCGGGACAAGCTCGCGGCCGAGTGGGTGACGGACGTACTCGACCCGAAACAGTGGCAGCGCATCTTCGACGGCGAGGGGACGGACATCGGCGATCCCTGCGCGCGGGCGGTACAGCTCGCCGACAGGAACGACGCCGACGCCGGTTGCGCGTCGCAGGGCTTGCTGGCCTACAAGGTCACCGTCGTGAACAAAAAGCCGGTCGGCGACTCCGTCGTCCCCGGAACGGAGAACGTGTACTCGACGGCCACCGCCATCGCCGTGATCGAGCCGCTCTGTGGGTTCGATCCGCCTGGTGAGGACGCCGGGGACCACACCCTGCCACAGCTCACCTGCAAAGACGGGGACCAGGACCGGAAATGGGACCTGGACCCGGACGACCTCACCGACCTCCCGAAACCCCAGGACCTCTTCGACGTTCACCTGGCGAACCACGAGTGATGAAGGAAAGAGAGTGATGAGCGATCGGTTCACGGCGAAGGCCCGCAGGGGGATGGTCGCGCTGACCGTTGCGGCTGGTCTGGCCATCGGTGTGGCCGGCTGCGGCGGCGGTGGTGGCGACGACAAGAAGCCGGACACTTCGGCGTCGGCCTCCAAGGCAGGTGGCTCCCAGCCGAGTGCCCAGGAGGGCCAGTCGGACGAACCCTTGGCCGAGTTGAAGGGTTCGGACGGCCTGCTCCTGCAGATCACCTCCGCTCAACGCGACTCGGGTGGCTTCGTCACCGTCAACGGCACCCTGAAGAACGACGGGGGTGAGAGCGTCGTCATCCCCTCCGCCCTGAGCGGCAACGAGACCGAGATCATCCGGAACGGCAGGTCACTGGGCGGCGCCACGCTGGTCGATCCCCAGGGCAAGAAGCGGTACTACGTCCTGCGTGACACGGAGGGCCGCCCGCTGACCACCACCGGTTTCTCGACGCTCAAGGCCGGCGACACCCTGGCGGTCTTCATGCAGTTCCCGGCGCCTCCGGCGAACGCGACCGAGGTGGAGTTCCAGCTGCCGACGTTCGCATCCGGCACCATCAAGATCTCCGGGTGAGGCCCCTGTGACCACGACAACCCGCCTCCCCCTGGCCGCAACCACCGCCGCCCTCCTCGTAGCGACCACCCTCTACGCCGCCGGCCCGGCACACGCCGACGACAGTGACCCCAGCGTTCCCCCGGGCACCGAGGCCTCCGCCTCCGCCCCCGTCAAGGTCGACCCCACCGACCCGGACCTGAAGCTGCCCGAGGGCGCCACCCTCGCCGCCGCCAAGGTGCTGGACATCAAGTCGGTCGTGGAGGAGCAGAGCGGTGACGAGCGCCGCGAGGACACCAACGCGGATGTGAAGTTCGCGCTCCAGGCCGAGGTGCTGTTCGGCAAGGACAGCTCCAAGCTCAACGACGAGGCGAAGTCCCGCATTTCGGCGATCGCCGAGGAGATCAAGAAGCAGAACGCGACCCGGATCCGCGTCTTCGGCTTCACGGACGACCTCGGCTCGTCCGCCCACGGCGACGTGCTGTCCCGGCAACGGGCCAACGCCGTACAGGCATTCCTGGACCAGGACCTGAACGACCCGGGCATCACGTTCGAGGTGCGGGGCTACGGCGAGCAGTACCCGATCGCGGACAACTCGACGGAGGCGGGGCGGAAGAAGAACAGGCGGGTGGAGGTGTCCTTCCCACGGGCGTGAAGCGGGGCGGGAGCCGGCCGGGCCCCGTTGCGCGAATCGGTGTTTCGTGACCTCTTCCAAAGGCCGTTACGGTCGGATTCATGGAGTCGAACTTTCCGACGGCCGAAGAACTCTCGGCTGCCTTACGTGCTGGTGAAGTGACCTCGGCGGAACTGACCGACGAGGCGATCGCCCGTATCGAGCGGGACGACAAGGCGATCAACTCGATCTGCGTACCGGACTTCGACCGTGCGCGGACCGCCGCGCGCGACGCCGACCGGGCGCGCGCCCGCGGCGAGGACCGGCCGCTGCTCGGCCTACCGGTGACGGTCAAGGAGTCGTACGACATCGCCGGGCTGCCCACGACCTGGGGCATGCCGCCGCACCGCAACTACATACCGGCCGAGGACGCGGTGCAGGTGTCGCGGCTCAGGGCCGCGGGCGCGGTGGTGCTCGGCAAGACCAATGTGCCCTTGGGGCTGCAGGACGTGCAGAGCTTCAACGAGATCTACGGCACCACCAACAACCCGTGGGACCACGCTCGCACCCCCGGCGGATCCTCCGGCGGATCGGCGGCGGCCCTGGCGTCGGGATTCGGTGCGCTGTCCATCGGATCCGACATCGGCGGTTCGTTGCGCACCCCCGCACATTTCTGCGGTGTCTACGCGCACAAGCCGACGCTCGGGCTGGCGGCGCACCGCGGTATGGTCCCGCCGTCCGCGCCGGCACTGCCGGCCGACCTGGACCTCGCCGTCGTCGGTCCGATGGCGCGCAGCGCCCGCGACCTCGCGCTCCTGCTCGACGTCATGGCCGGACCGGACCCGCTGACGCTCGGTGTGGCGTACCAACTGACGCTGCCGCCCGCGCGGCACGAGCGGCTGCGCGACTTCCGGGTCCTGGTCCTCGACGAGCATCCGCTCATTCCGACCGGGTCCGCCGTGCGGGCGGGTGTGCACCGGGTGGCCGACGCGCTGGCCGACGGCGGCGCCCGCGTCGAACGGCACAGTCCGCTGCTGCCCGATCTCGCGGAAGCCGCGACGCTCTACACGCAGTTGTGGTTTTCGAGTGCCGCCGCGAGTTTCCCCGTCGAGGTGTACGAGGAGCTGCGGACTCACGCCGCCGGGCTGAGCGCGGACGACCGGAGTCTCGACGCGGCGCGGCTGCGCGGCATCGTGCTCAGCCACCGTGACTGGGTCGCGGCGAACAACCGTCGCGAACTCCACCGCCACGGCTGGCGGCGGCTCTTCGCCGAGTTCGACGCCGTGGTGTGTCCCGTCACGCCCACTCCCGCGTTCCCGCACGACCACGATCCCGATCTGAGAGCACGCAAGATCGACATCGACGGCGTCGCGTACCCGTACCTCGACCAGCTCGTCTGGGCCGGTGTCGCCACCATGCCCGGTCTACCCGCCACCGCCGTACCGGCGGGCCGGTCCCCCGAGGGCCTGCCGGTGGGAGTGCAGCTCATCGGCCCGATGTTCGAGGACCGCACCCCGCTGCGGCTGGCCGAACTGCTGGAGCGGAGGATCGGCGGCTTCCGGGCACCGCAGTAGGGCCCTACGACTCCACCTCCACGGCGACTCGCACACCGACGTCCAGACCCCACCCGGCCATGACCCCCGCCTCCGACTCCAGCACATGCCGGGAGCGGAAGCGGGGGAGGCCCAGGCGGCCCGGCTTCATCGTGCGGACGGCCATGACGGTGAGGTGGCGGTCGAGGTAGGCGACGTCGATGGGGATGCGCATGCGGAAGGTGTGGATGCCGCCTGCGGGGGAGAGCAGGATCGCCCCGTCGACGGAGTCCCGCCCCAACAGGCCTTTCGTCCGGGCGCGATAGGAGGTCGCGATCTCCAGCGGCACGGCGACCGCGGCGCGGCTGCCGTCACCGTGCACCACGAGCTTCCCTCGCCCGTCCCGCCAACGTGCCATCGCCGGTCCACCTCCCCTGTCCAGGTGACCGTATCCATAAAGGAGTTGTCCCGGATCCCCTCGCCCGCTACGAAGGTCGGCATGACTCGACTCGGTGCTGTCTTTCGGCCTCAGCTTCCGGCTGAGCGGTTGCGGGGTGTGGCTCGGCTTGCTGATGAGTGCGGGCTAGAGGAGTTGTGGCTGTGGGAGGACTGCTTCCTGGAGGGCGGGATCTCGACGGCCGCCGCCGCGCTCGCCTGGACCGAGCGGGTTCGGGTCGGTGTCGGGCTGCTGCCCGTGCCGCTGCGCAATGTCGCCATCACCGCGATGGAGACCGCCGCGCTGCACCGGATGTTCCCGGGGCGCGCGATCGTGGGCGTCGGGCACGGCGTGCAGGACTGGATGGGGCAGGTCGGCGCCCGTGCCGAGTCCCCGCTGACCCTGCTCCGGGAGCATCTCCACGCGCTGCGCGCCCTGTTGGCCGGTGAGCGGCTCACCGTGGACGGGCGGTACGTCAAGCTCGACGACGTGGCGCTCGACTGGCCGCCCGAGGGTCGCGCCGACGTCTTCGCCGGCGCCACCGGACCGCGCACGCTGCGTCTGACCGGCGAGGCCGCCGACGGCACGATCCTCACCGCCGCCACACCCCCGGACGGCGTGCGGCGGGCGCGGCGGCTCATCGAGGAGGGGCGGCGCGCCGCCGGGCGCGAGGGGACGCACCCCGTCGTCGTCTACCTCCTCACCGCCACCGGCCCCGACGCCGCCGCCCGGCTCCGTGCCGAGCTGGTCGACGAGGGGCTGGAGCCGGTCCCGGAGCTCGGGGTCGCCGGAGACGCGGGGGCCGTCGCCAAGGCGGTTCAGCGGCTCGCCGAGGCGGGCGCCGACACCGTGGTCCTGCAGCCGACGGGGGACGAGCCCGACCCCGAGGGATTCGTCCGGTTCGCGGCCGAGGAGGTCCGGCCCCTCGTGCCGTAGCGCGGGACCCGTTGTCAGTGGCGGCTGACACACTCGGCCCCATGACCGAGATGCATGACGGTGCGTACGAAGAGGTACGGCTGCGCGAGGTGACGGACGACGACCTGGAGGTCTTCTTCGTCTTCGAGCACGATCCGGAGGCCGTCCGGCGGTCGAGGTTCACTCCCCGGCCGCGGGACGCCTTCCTGGCCCACTGGAGGGAGCGCATCCTCGGGGATCCCGACTGCCTGGTGCGGACGGTCACCGTGGACGGGGAACCCGCCGGGAACCTCGGCTCCTGGACGGAGGGCGACCGCCGGTTCGTCGGCTACTGGCTGGGCCGCCCGTACTGGGCCCGCGGCATCGGCACCAAGGCCCTCGCCCTCTTCCTCCAGCAGGAGCTCACCCGTCCCCTGTACGCCGACCCCTTCTCCCGCAACACGGCCTCCGTCCGGCTCCTGGAGAGACACGGCTTCGAGCGCGCCGGCACGCTCCGGCACGGAGAGGACGAGCACGTCCTGCTCGTACTCCACGAGGAGAAGAGCTGAGACCGGCTCAGGCCGGGTTCGTGTCGCGTGGGTGGTCTCCCGTCGCGCCGTCCAGGAGTTCCCGCACGATGTCCATGTGACCGGCGTGCCGTGCGGTCTCCTCGATCATGTGGACGAGGACCCAGCGCAGGGACACCTGATGGTCGCGCCAGGCGGGCTTGCCGAGGTCGTCCAGGGACAGCCGGGCGATGACGCCGTCGGCGGCGGTGCGCGCACGGTCGTAGAAGGCGATGATCCGGTCCGTCGTCTCGTCGGGGCCGACGGTCATGTCCTCGCCCTGGTACGGGTCGAACCAGAAGGGTTCGACCTCGCCGCCGAACGTCTCCACGAACCAGCCGTACTCCACGGAGGCCAGGTGCTTCACCAGCCCGAGCAGGTTCGTCCCGGACGGAGTCATGGGACGGCGGAGCTGTTCGTCGTCCAGCCCGTCGAGCTTCCACCGCACGGCGTCCCGGTGCCGTTCGAGGCCGGCGTGCAGGGTTTCCTTCTCGCCGCCGGCGTACGGCATGCCCGGACCTTCATCACGTGTCGTCATGCCGCCGAAAATTAGCAGCGCGCACCGACAGCGTCCTGTCATGATCACCTCATGGCAGCCGACCGCACCTTCGAAGACCTCGTCGTCGAGGGCGTCGCCGTTCCGACCGAGGGATGGGACTTCTCCTGGTTCGAGGGCCGGGCCACCGAGGCCCGTCCGTCCTGGGGGTATGCGCGCTCGGCGGCCGACCGGCTGGCGCACGCCACGGCCGCGCTCGACATCCAGACCGGCGGGGGCGAGGTCCTGGACTTCTCCCTCAACACGGCGGCCCCGGACCGGCCCGCGCTGCTCGCCGCCACGGAGGGCTGGCCGCCGAACGTCATCAAGGCCACCGCCCTGCTGCGCCCGCGCGGTGTCGTGGTCGTCGCCGCGGACGAGGACGCGTCGCTGCCGTTCGCCGACGGGACCTTCGACCTGGTCCTCAGCCGGCACCCGGTACGGCCGCACTGGGACGAGATCGTCCGGGTGCTGCGGCCGGGCGGCACGTACTTCGCCCAGCACGTCGGGCCCAGCAGTGTCGTCGAACTCGTCGAGTACTTCCTCGGGCCCCAGTCGGAGCAGACGCGCACGGCCCGTCACCCCGACCGCGAGCGCGTCGACGCCCGGGCGGCCGGGCTGGAGATCGTGGACCTGCGGGCGGAGCGGCTGCGCATGGAGTTCCACGACATCGCCGCCGTCGTCCACTTCCTCCGCAAGGTGATCTGGATGGTCCCGGACTTCACCGTCGAGAAGTACGAGCCCCGGCTCCGCGCCCTGCACGAGCGGATCCGGACGGAGGGTCCGTTCGTGGCCCACAGCACCCGACACCTCTTCGACGCCCGCAAACCCGGCCGCTGAACGACCGCCGTAGGCGCCCCTCCTGGGAAATGGCCGGGAACTGCCGTTCGGCACCTGGTCACTGTCCCGTGAATCGGGCGATCTGCGCATAAGCGAACGAGGTGGTCACTCCAGCCCCTTCCATCTCCACGGGGTTTCCACATCGTTATCGCCAGCGGCTCGCATCGCCTGCACTCTTCACGTAAGTTCAGACCAAGGTAATTCGCGTCAGCAAAGCTACGCGGGCGGCATCGCGCAGCGGAGGGGGCTGCGCGGTGCCGGGAACCACCTGCGCCCCCGTCAAGTCGCCGTTCGCGACACGGGTAGCCCATCGGGGGGACGCCCCGATTCGCCGAGAATCAGCTGTGAATCAGCCATGTATCGGCTCTGAACAAGGACTTTCGCGCCCACCTGGGCGTCGCCGCACGACTCCGGAGAGTAGTTGTGGCACGCCGATGCACGCAGCATCACTTACGAAGGGTTATGGTGGAAACCCCCCCTCGGGCCGGTCCGTCTCCCCCCCACGGACCGGCCCGTTTTTTGTTCGCCGCCGGTTCCTCTTCAAGAGGCGCCGTCCACCCCGACC
>NZ_JADDRL010000218.1 GCF_021538895.1 Streptomyces olivochromogenes
CCCACACGGCCACCCGCTCACCGAACTCGGCCCGCTCCCACCAGGAACACACCACCGCCCGCGCCCACGCGAACACCTCACCCACATTCCACCCTGCCGCGGCCGCCCGCGCCCACCGCCCCTGCGCAAGCTCGCGCACCATGCAGGAGACATCAAGGAACTGCAGCGGATGCCCCTCACCGGCATCCAGCAGCCACCGCCCGTGCTGCGCACACACCCGCCGCCACCGCGGCGCATACAGCCACACCCGCCGCCCGCCCGCACCCCGCCTCGCCGCACACAGCCCGCAGGCGAACACCACCGGCCCCCACTGCCGCACCGCCGCCCGCCACCGCGCCGACGCCCGGCGCGATCCCGTGCCGTACCGACGTCGCCGGGGCCGGATGTCCATGACGGCAGCGCCCACGCCAGATGCGCTTGTGAGGTGCCGCACCGGTCGGCCACCTGGGCCTGTGCGAGTGCGCCGAGCAGCACCTCGCCATCCGGCCGGCTCGCGGCGTGCGCCCTCACCGGGTTCACCCACCGCCAGCCGGCCAGCAGATCCTCGACGCCCAGCCGGGAGGTGGCGGCCACCCGGTGCAGGAATGACCACGTCGTCTCGTGCGCGACGGGCGCCACCCGCATCACCCCACGCAACAGACCCCCTCACATCCCGCGCTCCGGCTGCCACCCGAACCTCCAGTACCCCGGTGATCGGCCGTGCAGCACCGCGCCTATCGCTACCCCCTCCTATCGGGTGCAATGCCGCAAACAGCACTCTTGTGATCATCGACTCCGGACCTTCGACCAGAGCCCCACCCGCTAAGCGACGCCCCACGCGCCTACCGTCCGACAGCACCTCTGGGCGCTGAGCGGCGCATCACCCCCGGCAGGCCAACACAGAGGCTGTCCCGACTCACGCCCATCCGACGCCGAGTTCGGCCAGTGCGACCCGCTGGGGTTCGGTGAGCTGGTCGCGGCGGCTGCGGGTGTTGCTCATGAATACGCCCAGCCGTACGGATACCGACGCGCTCTCCTCCTGGCCGGAACCCTCCACAACGACCGTCTCTGTATGCGTTCGCGGCACACGATGATGCCCTTCGCGGGCGATGAACTGCGCCAGCGCGGCAACACCCCTTTGGAAGGCGGCCGAAGGCCTCCCGGCCGCCTCCCCATGCCCCTTGGCCGCCGGAACCGATACCGGCCGCTGTACGGCATCGACGCCCAGTGCAGTCAGCCGTTGCTGCTGTTGCTCGGATAGTTCGGTCCAGTTGCGGCGTTGCCGCAGGACCCATGTCCCGAGGTCGTCTCCGTCGAACATCACGCCGGGTGCGATGTCGGGGAGCCGACCGTCGGGCTCGTCGGCCGCCAGGAGGGCAAGGACGCGGTAGTGGCGTTGCCAGTCGAGCGGCCAGGGGCAGTTCCAGTCGGTGTCGATGGCGGTCAGCTGTGCGGCCCGGGTGGCGGCGTGTTCGGGGTTTTTGCCGAGTCCGTGGGGGCGGCGGAGGTTGGTGATGAGTTGGCCGATGGGGATGCTGGTGCCGTCTGGTCCGTTGGGGTCGGGGCCTTCCCACTGGGCGTCTTGTCGTGGGGCGAGGTGTCCGTGGGCGTGGTGGTAGGAGCGGAGTACGGCGAGCCGGTTCTCCCAGGCTTCCTGGCCGGGTTCCCACACCATCCCTTCGGCGTCCAGCAGCTCCCTGCGGTGGCTTCCCAGAGCCCCGGTCCGCAGTGCCTTGCGCTGTTCGTGGACCCACCTGCCCAGCGGAAACGTCTTGGTCACGCCGACTTGGACCTCGGTCTCATAGGGCACGGCGTGCAGGCCGGTGATGTGGTGCCTTCGGCGCCAGCGGTGGAGGGCCTGGTAGCCCTGCAGCCAGACGAGGGATTCGGGCCGGTAGACGCGGGTGCGTAGGAACGCGGCGATGGTGGCGGGATCGCGTGGGGTGGAGAAGTGCAGCAGCGTCGATCCGGCCCCGTCCTCCTGGTCCTCGCCCTCACCTTCGTAGGTGGCGTCCGCCTGGATGATGCGTCCGTCCGCGTTGCGCTGGACGTGCACTTTCCGCTGGCCGCTGGTGCGGGCCCGGTTGGCGAGCTGTTCGACCAGGCGCTCGTCGTGGCTGCGCAGGCCCTGCAATACGGCCACGAGCGGCGCGTACGAGGTCGTGGCGGCCATGTCGTTTGGGTCTTCGCCGGGCTCGAGGAAGACGGGCACGATGATCCGCGCGGTCTTCTCCGTGCCGTCGGGGTTCGGGCGCAGGGCGCGGCCGATGTTCTGGACGATCTCTACTCGGGAGCCGCGGGTGTCGGCGAAGCAGATGGCCTCGACGCCTCGCTCGCCGACGATGTCGATGCCTTCGCCCAGGACGCGTACGGAGGCGAGGAAGGCGCGGTGTACGCGCCGGTTGTCGGCGTCGATGCCGTTGGCGAACTGGCGGATGACCTCGCGGCGTTCGGTGACGAGGTGGTCGCCGCACAGCCATGCCGACCAGACCCGGTCGGGGGGTACGTGGCGTCCGGCTTCGAGTTCGTAGAACTGTGCGTCGATCGACGATGCGGGGAGCTTCTCCGCGTCGGCCAAGGCCTCGTTGGACACCTCGGTGCGGTGGAGCTCCGTGGCGGTCTGCGGCATCTTCTCCGCGAATGCCGCGGCCTCTTCGACTCGTTGGTGGAAGGTCATGACGGTGCGCAGGTTGTGTGCGGCCGAGTGTTCCAGGAGCGCGGTCTGCAGCAGGGCCAGGCGCCGGCCCCGCAGGGCTTCTTCCGACGGTCCCGGGATGGGGGAGGGGTCGCGGATCTCCAGGACGTCGATCTCGAAGGGGGCGAGGATGCCCCGCTCTACTGCTTCGCTCAGTCCGAGTTCGTAGATCCATTCTCCGTAGGGGCCGTCCGGGTCGGACGTCATTGTCGCGATTTCCAGCTCCTGGCCGTCCGGGCCCCGTACGGGGCGGGGTGGGGCGAGGATGCGGGGGGTGGCGGTGAGGTAGAGCCGGAAGTCGGCGGGGATGCGTTGGTTGTCGTGGATCGCTGCCCAGGGCCGGCCGATGTCCCCGGCGGTTGCGTGGGCTTCGTCCACGACGGCGAGGTCGAACGGGTCCATTGTCTGTCCGTACAGCCGCACTCCGCCCGCCAGTGCGGCCTCCAGCGGCCCGCGGACTCTCCGCTCGCCCGTCGGTGCATCGATGTCCTCGCGCTCCACGAGCGAGGCGTACGTAGCGAATACGACCACGGGCCCGCGCCCCGCCCACAACGCCAGCTGGATCGCATTCGTGGTTGTGCGCACGCCCAGCTGCTCCAGGACGTCGTCCTTGTCCAGGGAGCACACGGCGACCATCGGCGTGGTGTGTCCGACCTTCCGCCAGGCCTGGGCGGTCTGCACGAGCAGGTCCAGGGTGGGCACCATCACGAGGATTCGCCCGTTGCGGAAGCTGTCCAGCGCGGCCCAGGCGGCGGTGATCGTCTTTCCGGAACCGGTGGCAGATACGACCGTGCCGCGGAGCCCTTGGGGGGACACCGGTGTCCGGATGGGGAAGCCGGCCCATCTGCGGATGCGGGTGACAGCTTCTGCCTGATGTTCGCGGAGCTGGATTGTGGACATCGGTACCTTCCCGGACGGTTGTGTCGTGGTGGAAGTCAGGCTGGTTGCGCGCCGGTGTGCGTGTGCTCTCGGCGGAGGTCGTCCAGGGTGCGTCCGTCTTCCAGGTGCCACAGTGTCCAGCCGTTGATGACGTTGCCGGTGATGGCTTCCGCTGCTTTGGAGGGTGAGGGGAAGGGCGTGGCGTGGCCGTCGACGATGAGTTGCCCTTCGGCTGTGACGACTGCTCGGCCTCGGCGATTGGCGCGGCGCTGGTGGAACGTGAGAACGGCGCCTGCGGCGAGCAGGTCTGCCTGCATGAGCTCGGCGAGGGGGCCCCGGGGTACCACGGGCACTGGTGCGGGCGTGCCTTCGGTGTCGTCGCCAAGGGACAGGGTGAGGTGGATGGTGTCGTTGCCGCTCGCGCTGGCCAGGTGGGCGAAGACGGCAGGGTCGAAGTGCAGGCTGATCGTGGGCAAGAGGCCTCCTCCAGGCCCGGTAGTGACCCGGACCCTTCTTTGAAATCTTCGATTCCGAGTATCTCAGGAGAGGTTATATTCTTTGGAGTGAAGAACTCAAGGAGAGGGCGGCGGTGTGGGGGCATGCGGGTGGATCGGGGTTCTGTATCGCGGAAGCGCCGGGAGTCAAGGGGCCCGGGGCAAGGACAGCAGGTCTCGGGCCGGAGCGGGCTGTATGGTCGAAGGCGCCCTTCCTCGCGTCGTCTGGCTGCTGAAGGCTCACCGATGGTCTGGGAGAGGGTGCTAACGGAGGCCCTGGCGGGGCGCGGTGGAAGGCGCTCGCAGCCAGGGCCTCCGTCTGTGCCCGGCCGGGCCTCCCACATTCTAAGGGCAAGCGCTTTCTTTTTGCGGAGAATTAATCTGACCCAGGTCGAGAGAATTTCAAATACCACGGGAGTAACCAGCGCCTATTCCTCGGTCGTAGAGAATCCCCCATCCATACGCCGCGCCCTCGATCTCTCGTGGATTCTCGAAGGTTTTCCCAGGATCGAGGACGGGAGCGGACCGGCAGCGCAAGGCCTGCTCACGGGGAGGTAACTTCTGTGCCATGCTTCGGCGGTGTCAGAGCCGGGCGCTTCGGCGACCTGACGCCTCTAGAGTGTCGAGGAAGGGACCATGACGTTCTGGTCGGTGAAGAGCCGTCTGTTGCGCTAGGTTCCCTTTCACTCCGGCCTGCGGGACAGGAATCTCGTGCTGCTTCCACCCGGCATGGGATGCGTTCACCTCGCCTGCGGGCCACCCGCATCCACCCACGACTTGCCTTCAGCGGCCAGACGACAGTGGCTACATCAAGAGGAAGGACCAATGACCGAAGCACCCGATCCCGACGACCCGATCCAGCGGGAAAAGATCAGGAAGGCGCTGGAGAGCGAGGCAGGCCGACGGCGCTGGTACCGGTTCATCCAGACGCCCGATGACCTGCAGCGCAATGCAGAGCGCCTCGACACGTTCCTCCTCGTGCTCCTCTGCATCGCTGTTCTCGTGGTCATCGTCTTGGCGCTCTGCGCGCTGAACGTGGTGACCAACCATCCCCAAGCGGCCAGCGCATATGGGACGTTGGCCCTGGTCGCCAGCGGCGCAGTAGTGGGGATCTTCGTGCTCCTGCTGATGCACCGTGCCCGTATGCGCCGCGCCGGATGGCGCCGCGCCTGACTTAACGTCTGCTGTCAGGCGAGCCTCCGCCTGCTTTCAGAGCACCAGACCGCTGGCCCTTCTGGCCTCAACCTCCTGGGACATCCCGGGAGGTTGAGGCCAGAGCCTTGTCTCCACGCAGGACCCCGCGCCTAGTCAGTTCGTGCTGAAGGTGCACAGTCGCTGCGATCTCGCTTGCCACTACTGCTACGCCTGCTGGCACACGGATCACAGCTGGCGGGACCTGCCCTGCCCGGTGCTCGACGAAGTACTCCGTGTCACGGACAGCCGCATAGTCGAGCATGCCGGCGTCCATGGCCTCGACGTTTTCCCAGTGGTCCTGCACGGCGGCAAACCGTTCCTCGCCGCACGGATCCGTCTTTGCAGGAAAGCCAAGACACCAGGGCGGCGCAGGGCGTTCGCGTACTGGATCTGCGCATCCACACCAACGGCGTCACGCTCGTCGAGCGGTTCTGCGAGCTGCTCGGCGCATTCGGCATCGGAGTCGGCGTCTTGCTGGATGGTGACAAGGCAGCCAACGACGTTCACCGCCGCTACCGCGCCTGCTGCAGTAGCCACGACAAGGTGCTGAAGGCGATCGACCTGCTTAACCGGCCCCTCAACGTCACCTCTTCTCGGGCATCCTGTGCACGGTCGACGTCCGCAACGACCCGGCGGCCGTCTACGACGCACCCCCAGTCTGGTCCGCGTGAGGAGGCGGGGCTCACGGAGCGGAAGGTGGCCGAGGCAATGCAGTGGTCACCCTCGAAACTGATCCGTATGGAGGCTGGGACGATGAGCGTGACCGTCACCGTCTTCAGCAAGCCCGCCTGCTCGCGCCCTTCAAGGGTTGTCGGCTGGAGCAGCTGAACAGGCGTCGGCTGCGGCACCACCACTGTGCTGACCGAAGTCACCCGAGGCGTGGGCGGTGTCGGCAAGACCCAGCTAGCTATCGAGTACATCTACCGGCACCAGCCCGAGTACGACATCGAGTGGTGGATCCCAGCCAAGCGGCCGGGCTTGGCGACCATCACCGAGGCCAACACCGACGGTCCCGCGGTGCACCAGGCGCTCCGTGAAGGACGGCCGTACTCTCGCTGGCTGCTGATGTTCGACAACGCGGAAACCGGACTCCGACTCCAGCGGACAGACCTTGTTCCCGCGCGGCGGTGCAGGCGACCGCATCCGTGACCAGGTCGATCTCCGGCTTCTTGTCGGCGAACTCGCCGTACCAGATCTCGATGAAGCCGTCCGCGAGTCCGAGATTGCTTCCCGCAGGTGGCAGCGGCACCATCGTCACCTTCCGCAAACGCAGTTGGAGCCCGGGCACCGCTCCGTCGAGACCGCGGTGCTCACCCGCGAGGAGAAGAAGGAACTGCTGATTCCTCCCCGAGACGTACTCGTCAGTGCCGAGGCCAGATCGCCGGAGCCATCCCACCGCCTTGCACCTGCTCCAGATGTGCGCGCACTTCGCACCAAACTCCAACTCCCGCTCCATCGTCTTCGGCGACAGCAGCATCGATGCGGAATTCGACTGGCCCCGACGACTCCATGCCAGCCCCGCGCGATATGGGTGATCGGCCGCGACTCGCTGGCGCGCATCCACCACCACGCCGACTCGGTATCTGTTTTCAGGAATTGGAGTAATTGCTCTAGGGTTGAAGTTTTACGCTCGCCAACCAATGGTCTATTTCGATAAAAGTTGCTCAGAACAGGTGGCTAGCCCTCAAACACATGATCGTGCACTAAGTATGGGTTAGGAGTGTGTGCCATTTTCCCCCAGAACTACATGTTGCATCAACTACACACCGTGCGCCGGCACCCCACCCGAGCGTGACCCTTCGCGTACCTCACGCTCGATTGTTGGAGGAGTTCGGCCTCGTCTTGCACGCCCGCCTCAGCGCCCGACGTGCCACCTCGCGGACCGTCACCATCCCATCCCCGGCTTGCATACCCGATGCCGTCACCGCCCCCCCCAGCACCTTCTGGCAGGCGCAGGCCCGCAGGGCCTTTATGCGGGGGAGCGGAGCGGACTCGCGTGAGGCCTGGAGCACAGCGGAGGGCCGTGCGGGGCTTTGCTCCGCTACTCCGGGAGCGGAGCGGACGGAGTGTCAACCCGTGGGCGAAGCTCACGGGTTGTGCGGAGCGCGGAGCGCTCCGCCAGCGCTCCC
>NZ_JADDRL010000219.1 GCF_021538895.1 Streptomyces olivochromogenes
CCAGCCCCAACCCGCCCCATCAGCTTGACGAAACCCATAGGGGCACCCCCCCGGGGACGATTGCTCGAATCGAAGTATCCAGACCCATCGGAACTGCAGCATCGAGAGCATCGATGACGAGCTCAGCTCCAGCAGCGAGCCGTACTTGTCATCACCTCGTACACCGGCGATGACGACCGGGAAATAGAGACACACGTGGGCGCTGCTGCGCAGCAAGCAGCAAGCGGGAGAACCCGCCCGGCTGGTTTGGTTGGCGCCTTGGGTGCCTCGTTGTTGACGCAGAGTCGCGCGGACCGCACCAAGCGGATGGAGATGGAGGCGACTGCGGAGCAGAGGCGTGAGGAACGTGATCACGCAAAGGCTCTCCTCGAGGCGGAGCAAGCGCGGGAACAGCCGAATCCGTTTCGCCGATCGAGGCCGGCGCGGTCAGTGGCCCAGGAGGGCTTCACGTGCTGCGCGGGACCAGATGGCTTGCTGCCTGCCGCTGAAGCCCATGCGGTTCCAGTGGAAGACGACATGCCGGGCCAGAATGCCGCGTAGGCCGAGCCAGAGATGGCCCGCGTTCTCGGCTTCCTTGAGGGCCTGACCACCGCTTCCCATGCCAGCCATCCAGTCGCGCAACGGTTTGAGTGGACCATTGGAGAGGGCGGGGCCAGTGTCTAGCGTGAGGAGCTTTCGCATCGGCTCCACGATGCTGCTGAACTTGTCCGGGGGTACGTCTGTGGGCAACGCCCGTTTGGCCTCGGCCTGGGCCCAGACTTCGCCTTGTTCGCCGCATTCAAGTCCTGCGGTGCGCAGGAAGACCGCGAGTACGAGCAGGGATGCGGTCTTGGCGTCGAGAAGCCCGTCCCTGCGATCGTCGGCATGCTGGTCGTAGATGAGCGCGCCCAGACTGTTGGTGTGGAAGATTCGGTGGGCGATCGCCATGCCGTCCAGGCCGCCGAAGGCGATGGTCTCCGGCTCATACAAGGTGGGCTGCCATTGCTTCACGACGCCCCAGGAGACGGCCGAGTCGAGTGCCTGCGCCGTGTGCTCGATGCTGTCTTCCAAAGAGGCGCCCGTTGCCGGTTGTGCGCGCAGTCTCCAGCAGGGGTACTTGCGGAGGAACCACCAGGCGCCGACGGCTTTGCTGTGCAGAGCTGGCTGAAGGTGCGCGCGGAAGGCCCGTGCGGCGGTCGGGTAGTCGGCGAAGGTGACGTACGCCTGGTACCAGCCCGCTGTCGGGTGTTCGAGGGCGGTCCGGCCGGCGGCCCGGTAGCGTTCGACTGCTTCGGCGAGCTGTCCGGGTGATGTCGGTACCCGCCGGGCGGCCTGTTCGATCGGTGTGCCGCCGAGGACGGCCAGGACGGCTTCCTCGCCGGGGTGGATGTGGTGCTGCTGCATGGGCCATCTCCTAGATCAGCAGGAGGCAGGCGTCCCAGTGGGTGGCGCACGCGGCGTCGGGCTCGGCACTCCTGAACGCGAGGGTGGCTCCGGCCGTGCCTTCGAGGAAGTCGGGTTGTTCCGGTGCGGGGGCGGAAAGGAAGCGTTCGCAGGCGCTCAGCAACCAGATGTTGAACGGCAGGGAGGTCTCGGCGTCCTGCGCGACGCGTTGAACGGTGCGGATGAGTCCGCCGACGCCGTGGCACAGGCCACGGTTGGTGAGCAGGTCGAGTTGCCGGGAGTCGGCCAGGCAGTACAGCAGGGCGCGTTCGGCTGTGCGTCTGCGGTCATTGTCGCCGAGGGCGAGTGCGGCGAGCTGCTGTGCGCGGACGATGCCGGGAGTGCCGTAGCACCAGGACGGTGCGGCGCTGTGCGTGGGGGCTGGGCCGTTCTTGTTGACCCAGCGGGGCCAGCGGGTTGCGTGGTGGTCGCTTTGCCGGATGCTGTCTAACCATTGCAGAATTCGGTACATGCCGAGTTCGTGGCCGTCCACGGTGACGCCGTGGCGTTTGGCCAGGGCGAGCAGTGCGAGGGGCCCGGTGATGCCGTGGCGAGGCCGGCGTTCGCGTGACCGCCGGGGGTGGCTGCCTGGTTGTTTGCCGGGGCGTGGCCGACCCACCAGCCGGGCAGCGTTTCCCTTCAGTTCCGGTGACCGGTTCGGTGAGCCGGACGAGGTACTCCAGCAGGCGTCGCAGTTCTTGGCCGTGGGGCTGTCGGCGTAGAAGGAGGGCGCCGACGCCGGTCAGGCCGCGGAACAGGTCGTACTCGGCGAAGGTGGTGAAGTGCCCCTTGTCGATGCGTGCGTGTGCGGCGGCCAGGCGGCGCCGGGTGTGGGCCGCTACGGCGTTGTCCAGGGTGTGGAGTGCTCCGGCGTACCGGTCGCTGCCGGCGGCGGCGAGGTGCATGACGTAGGCCATCGCGGGGGCGCCGAGGAAGAGGTTGGCGTCGTCGCCGTCGATGAGTGGGCCTGCTGCGGCGAGTTTGCGGTGCGCGACGTGGAAGGTGCAGAGTCCGGCATGGGCGCGCTCGATGTCGAGGAGGGCGGTGCCGAGCGGGCCGTGGGCCAGGGACTGCCGGGTGACGGGGTTGGTGTCGGGTGGGGCGGTGGTCACCGCGTGGCTCCTTCTGCGCGGGCGGTCCAGGACAGTGCGGCGGCGCGGGCCAGACGGCGGCAGGCGGCTTCTGCGTCCGGATCGATGCCCACAGCGCGGTTGTGGTGCATGTGCAGCAGGGACGGCAGCACGCCGGCGGGGTCGGTGCCGGCCTCTTCCAGTGCCTGCCGGTACATGTGGAGGAACCTGCGGCGCAGCGCCCATACCCCGGCCACGTGGGCGCCGCGCGGGGGTTCCCGTAGCGCGGCAGCCCCCTCGTCGGGGTTTGCCCCCGCAAGGCGGACGGCCGGTTCTTGCAGTCCCGGGAGCTGGCGGCGCCCTCGTTCTTGAGGAAGTTCGTCGTCAGCCACGCCCGGTCGGCCTCGGGAGAGCCGAGGAAGGCGGTGGCGATGTCGACCATGCTCGCGGCGGTGACCGCTGGCTTGGAGTCGTCTGGGATGGGCAGGACAAGTTGGGCGACGACGGCAGCGGAGTCAGCGGCGAAGTACCGCTCGGCGGTCTCCAGGGCGGGCCCCGTGCCGTACCGCCCGATCTCCGGTGTGTCGGTGTCCCACTGCACCTGCTGGATGAGTCCTTCACGACGCAGTTCGTCCGCCCACGCTGCGGTCTTTTGAACGGCCTCGCCGAAGGCCTCGGGTGAGGGCAGGCGTAAGCGAAGCCGCGGGTGGTTGTCCGGATCGGCGTAGCGGCTGAACCACACGTCCGCCGCCTGCGAGCCGAACTGCAGTAGCAGGCGCGGCAGATGGGGGACAGCACCTCGGAGGCCCGGTTAGGGTTGCCGTACAGCTTCAGGTGCGCCCACCGTGAGCCGGCCGGCATCCTGCCTGAGTCCCGGCTCACCACGGACTCGGGGTGGCAGGCAGGCGCGGGAGCGGGAGTCTGGTCGGCGGCGAACGGGACCGTCACCTCGTGCGCGCGTCCCACCCAGCCGAAGGCGTCCTCCGGCGGCGCTTTGTGCAGCACAACGGAGCCGTGGCGTTCCAGATCGGCGCGCAGCAGTTGCACATGTGCAGCAACGTCGAGGTCGATCCGGAGCCGACGGTCGTCGCTGCCGAGACAAACGGTGCGTGGGACGTCGTAGCGGGCGCGCCAGGTGGTGAAGCGGAAGGACCAGGGGCCGCCACCGTCGAGGTCGCGGATGCTCAGCCGCCAGCGGGCGGTGCACAGGATGGTGCGGCCGACGCGCACCTAGGGCAGGAACGGCAACGGGGCTGCGGCTCCCCAGGCGAAGGGGAGCAGGACGGCGGTGTGTGAGCGGTGCAGTTCGCACACGAAGCGGGCCAGCGGGTGGGTGGCGTTGCTGAGTTCGACGGCGTTCATGACGGAGGGCTCGATCGGCTGGCCGGTGGACAGCGACACCAGGTAGAGCCGTTGCGAGTCGGCGACGACGCCGAGGTCGTTCACGCTGAGGGCGGCGTCCGGGTTGTGTTCGCCGATGGCCAGTACGTGGGTCACGACGGCCGGGGCCCGGCCGACGTTGTACGTCTGCACGCGCAGCGGGGGGCTGGAGACTTGGCCGCGGACCGCGCCGGAGGTGAGCGTGGGCAGAGCGGCGTACGCTGCGGTCATCCGGTCCCGGTCCGGCCTCTCCAGCATGGTCAGGAAGCGCCCGGTGGTGGTGTCGGCGCTGAGGGAGAGGCCGACCATGGACAGCGCGAAGTCACCGCGCCCCAGGTCCTTACCGGGCGCGGGTGGAGACGAAGATACCGGCCGTGGTCGCAACCCGCTGCTGGGCCCGCTGCCGGACGCGGGGCTGCCGGCGTCGGGCACCTCGCGCCGCAGGCGCTGGCGAGGTCCCGGCGCGAGGGGGCGCGGCTGGTCGTGGACGTAGTGCCTTGTTCGTCATCCAGGCTGGGGCAGTTGCTGCCCGCTGTCCGGCACGGGTGCGCGGGGGCCTCACCGACGCGCAACACCCTACCGGTCCACCTCGCCCAGCAGGTCACGTTCGGGGTCTGCGGAGAAGTTCTGTTCACCCATGCTCAGTTCGAGCACACCAACACCGTCCGCGCCGAGCACGGTGCGAAGGGAAGTCGGCTGCCCGTCGCGCGGTACGAGCGGCCGGTGGGCCCGCTCCAGCCACTCCCGGTAGGCCGGAGCATCGCGGGCCACCGTCCAGTAGGACTCCTCCAACTCCTCGTAGACGTCGTCCAGTTCCGCCTCCGTGCGGGCGGCAAGGAAGAGGCGTACACCGATCGGGTCGCCCTCCAGGGGGCGGATCGCGAGGTCGGGATGGGGATGCGCGGTGGGCTGGCTCACCGTGACCACCTCGCCGGTGGCGGCCAGCGAGTACGCGGTGAGGTAGTCGCCGTGCAGCATCTCGCACTCCAGACCTGCCGCGCGCAGCGCCCGGCACAGCGCGTCCCACTCCCCGTCGACCGTGGAATCGACCATCCAGCGGTCGCCGGCCAGGTCGGCGAGCGGTACCTGCCGCCGCGCCGTCGCCGGGTGGTCCGCTGCCAGGGTGACGAACTGCGGTTCGCGTTCGACGAGAACGCGCAGGTTGAGCCTGGGCGGAATGCGCAGCGGACTGCCCTCGACCTCGTGCACGAAGGCTATGTCGAGCCGTCCCGCGGCGACCATGCCGAGCAGGAAGTTGGCGGACACGTTCATCTGCAGGGTGGGTTCGATCCGCGGGACCCGTGCCCGCAGCAGGCGTAGCCAGCCGGGAATGGCACGGCTCGCCGTGGCGCCGATGCGCAGCTGGAACCCCCCAGCTGTGCGGGCGGCCGCCGCCCTGGTCTCGGTGACGATCGCCGTGAACTCCGCCACCAGGGGCCTGGCACGGCTCAGTACCGCGAGTCCCAGCGGGGTGGGCCGGCATCCGGTCAGGGC
This sequence comes from Streptomyces olivochromogenes, assembly GCF_021538895.1. Classification (GTDB taxonomy): domain Bacteria; phylum Actinomycetota; class Actinomycetes; order Streptomycetales; family Streptomycetaceae; genus Streptomyces; species Streptomyces olivochromogenes_A. Next base: position 5,367 of record NZ_JADDRL010000219.1, read on the forward strand.
GCGCACGAAGAGCTGGGCGCCCAGCGCGTGCTCGATGCGTCGCAGCTGCGTGCTCACCGAGGGCTGTGCCAGGCCGAGTTGCCGTGCCGCCTTGTGCAGACTGCCGGTGTCGGCGATGGCACAGAGAACGCGCAGGTGCCTCACCTCCAACTCCATGAAGGGAGCGTAGGGCGGGGCGGGTCGGCACACCAGATGTTCAAGTTCCAACGAGTAGGGACGAGTCGGCCGAGTCGATTCCGCCGGCCGACGCGTCTGGGTGAGCCGGCCGCAGATAGCACCGCGCTATCCCCAACTGCCATCACCCGTCATCCCATTGGACTGAAGGAGACTCACGGGCAACCGATCGTTCAACCCCACAGGACGAGAAGGAGCCCCCCACATGGCTTCGTTCCCCATGCCCAACAGGCCGAAGAACTCCAGGAGACTTCTGGCCCTCGCGCTCGGCCTGGGTCTGGTCTCCGCCGCGCTCGGCACCGCGACCCCGGCGAGCGCCCGAAGCACCGTCGAGACCCCGGCCCGGACCTCCGGTGCCGGCTACGTCGGCACGGCCGAGACCACCGGCAACAAGGCGTTCTTCGACGCCGTTGTGAAGTCAGTGGCGAAGCGGCAGGCCGCCCAGCCCTCCCTGAAAGTGGTGACCGTCTACTACAACGCCTCACAGGCGCCGAGCTTCCGTTCCCAGATATCGAGCGCCGCCGCCATCTGGAACAGCTCCGTGTCGAACGTCAAGCTCCAGGCGACCTCGGGAAGCGCGGACTTCGCCTACTACGAGGGCAACGACTCGCGCGGATCCTACGCATCGACCAACGGCCACGGCAGCGGCTACATCTTCCTGGACTACGCTCAGAACCGGCAGTACGACTCGATCCGTGTCGCCGCCCACGAGACCGGTCACGTGCTGGGCCTCCCCGACCACTACAGCGGCCCGTGCAGCGAGCTGATGTCGGGTGGCGGCCCCGGCCCGTCCTGCACCAACCGGTACCCGAACTCCACGGAGCGAGCCCGGGTCAACCAGCTCTGGGTGAACGGCCTCGCCAAGGCCATCGCGCAGCTGAGCAAGACCGGCTGACCTCGGTGTCTGGGGCGGACCGGCCTCCGGCACCTCCCGGTCCGTCCTCTCCGGTCCGCACCCTCATCTGGACCAGCGTCATCCGCTCCATGCCCTGCGCGAGTTCGAGTCGCACTACCCGAGGCCCGCCGACGCGCGGGCAGCACGAGCGCCGCGGTGCGGGCCGAGCAGACGACGTTGCCCTGGGCCTTATCACCCGCGCCCTGGAAGGCAGCCCCATCGAGGGTGCCCGGGTCACCGTGTGGGGCGCCGCGTTCAAGCCCGGCACGAACGACGTCCGTGAATCCCCGGCCCTCGCTCTGGCCCGCGCCCTTCAGCAGGCCGGCGCCACTGTCACCGTTCACGACCCGCGGGCCGTGATCCGCAATCCCGAATTCGACTACACCCACGACCTTTCCACAGTCAGAGAGAGCATCGCGGGGATCCCGGTTCCGGCCCCGCGGTAGAGCCCCGAACTCGGGGCCGTCGTCGGACAGGAGAAGGAACTGGCGCAGGTACGCGGCGCGCAGCCTCAGCAGGTGGAGCAGCCGCGAACCGCACACCATGAGCCGCCGAACGGCCGCGCGGACGAAGGCAGCGCCCAACACCTCGCCCACGCCTACCAGGACTGGATCGCCGCCTTCGGATTCGAGCCCACGAGTGCCCAGTTCGCTCGGTGGCTCCAAGACCGGTACGGCATCGCCACCGCGGCCGGCGGGCCCCTGTCCGAGGAGCATCTCGCACCCCTGCTCCGTCCCCGGCGGCCACCTGCCGCATCCCCAGGTCCACCACAGCCAGCGCCACCGCTACGACCTCCGGGAAC
>NZ_JADDRL010000022.1 GCF_021538895.1 Streptomyces olivochromogenes
GCCGGACCTCGCTGTCTTCGCGGGTAGACGGGCCGAGCTGGCCGAGCTGACGGAACTGGCCGGGACGGCCGGGACGATCCTGATCACCGGTATGCCGGGCATCGGGAAGACCGCGCTCGCCGTGCGCTGGGCGCATGCGGCCGCCCCGCGCTTCCCGGACGGCCAACTCCACATCGAGCTGCGGGGCTTCGACCCCGAGGGGCGGCCACCGGCGGCGGTGGACGTCCTGCGCTGCGTGCTCGCCGCCCTCGGCGTACCGCCCGACCGCGTGCCGGACGGCCTGGACGCCCGGACGCGGCTGTACCGCACCCTGCTGGCGAAGCGGCGATTCCTGGTCCTCCTCGACGACGCCGCCGACGCCGAGCAGGTACGTCCGCTGCTGCCCGCGTCGCCGGGCTGCCTGGCGCTGGTCACCAGCCGGGTCCGGCTGCCCGAACTCGTCGCCTCCGGGGCCCGTCCGCTGCGCCTGGACCTGCCCTCCACGGCGGACGCCCTCGCCTCGCTGGCCCTCCGGGTGGGTGCAGAGCGCCTGGCCGCCGAGCCGGGGGCCGCCGACGAACTCGTCGCCCGCAGCGGCCGGCTGCCCCTGGCCCTCGCCGTCGTCGCCGCCCGGGCCGTCGCGCGCCCGGACTTCCCCCTCGCGGCCATCGCCACCGAACTGCGCCACCACGCCGACACCCTCGACGCCTTCGCCTCCGCCGCGGGCTGCGCCGACCCCCGCGTCGCCTTCACCGGCTCCTACCGGCGCCTGTCGCCGCGGGCCGCCGATCTGTTCCGGCTGCTGCCCCGGCACCCCGGCCCCGACCTCACGGTGGCGGGGGCCGCGGCCCTCGCCGGCCTGCCACCGGACGAAGTCGGTCCGGCCCTGCGGGAACTCGCCGACGCCCACCTCGTCACCGAGCACCCACCGGGCCACTACACACTGCACGACCTGCTGCGCGTCCTCGCCGCCGAACTCACCGCGCTCCACGAGGCGGCCCCGTAGCCCGGTGTGACGAGCCGCCCTCACTCATCCGTCACTCTTTTTGCACATGCCCCGACCTACGGTCCGATCAAGCGAGACGACGATCTGTCCCGGAGGCGGCGGAACATGTCCATCAGCAGCACGATCGAGGCCTGCGTCGGCGAGGTCGGCGCCCCGCGCGCACCCCAACACCGGGACGAGGCGCGCCGGATGCCCAGAGGCGTCGACATCGTGATCGACGACACCGCGCCCGCGCGACTTCCCTGGGAGAAGCGGCCGTACACGAAGACGGTCATACCGTCCGCCGTCCGACGGCCGGACCGGCTGGTCGCCCGCGACAGCGGCGAGTACCTCTTCGTCGGCCTGCGCGGGGGCGGCGGCGCGCCGTCCGCCGCACAGCCCGCCGAGGTCCGTCTCGCCCCGGGTGACATCTGCTTCTACGACGTGTGCCGCCCCGCGCTGCTGGACTTCCCCGAGCGGGTCCGCCGCAAGGTGTTCCTCGTCCCGCGCGAGCTGCTCGGCCTGTCGGCGCCCGACGTGGAGCACCTCTCGCGGGCCCCGGTCCCGGGGGCGTCCCGGCTCGGCACCCTGCTGTCGCCGTTCCTGTCCGACCTCGCCGACACCGCCTCGGCGGCCCGGCCCCAGGTCGGTGAGATGCTCGCCTGGAACGCGGTGAACCTCCTGGCCACGCTCGCCACCGAGCAGCTGGGCGCGGCCGGGGCGGGGCAGGACGACACCCCGTCGTCGCCGCTGGTGCCCAGGATCCTGGAGTTCATCGAACTGCACCTGACCGACCCGGAGTTGTCTCCCGAGGTCATCGCCCGCGCGCACCACATCTCCCTGCGCTACCTGCACAAGCTGTTCAAGGACGAACGTACGACGGTCGCCCGGTGGATCCAGCGACGGCGCCTGGAGGAGTGCCGCCGCGACCTGGGCTCGCACGCCCGCGACAACACGACCGTCGCGGCCGTGGCCGCCCGCTGGGGCTTCACCAGCGCCACGCACTTCAGCCGAGTCTTCCGGACCGCCTACGGAATGTCCCCGCGCCAGTGGCGAGAGAGCGCCCGGCCCCGTCCCGAGTAACGCCGTACATGCCTAAGTCCCCCTCGGTGAGGGGGACTTCGACGTGTGTGCGAACCCTTGTGAGCCGTTTCGGACCCTCAGGACCGCGGGCGAATCCACGTGGCCTCGGCACCGGAGAGGCGGTGGACGGTCAGGGACGTCACCGCGAGCAGCAGCAGGACCAGGGACAGTACCGCCACCAGGTGCCCATGGAGCAGGAGCTGAGCCCCCACCAGCGCCCCGAGGAACATGGCCAGGACGGACAGGATCCGGCGGCCGGGCCGCGGTGCGGCGCCTCCGGCCGGGGTGGAGTCCGCGGCCAGTCCCGTCAGGGTCAGCGTCAGCACGGTCGTGGTGAGATCCGGGACGCCGAGCCGCCGGGCGACCGCGTTCTGCAGACCCATGGCCAGCCCGAGGAGCACGATCAGCGTGTACTGCACGCCGGTGCCGACCCGGCCGTCGGCCACCGCGGCGACCACCACCGTGACGGCGACCAGAGCCGTCTGCAGGGCGGTCGCCGTCCGCAGCAGATGCCCGCGGTGCGCCGCGTGCCGGGTGCCGAGCCGGCCGCCCGCCAGCGCCCCGAGCAGGAACGCCGCGAGCGAGACGACGGAGGCGAGCGCGGACAGGCCGTCGGCCCCGGCCAGTGCAGCGCGACCCGCGGGTTGTAGGTGGAGACCCGGGTGGCGTCCGTGCCGGCGGCCACCGCCAGTCCGCGCTCCAGCATGGCCCGGATCGGCGGGGCGTCCGCGGCCGCGCCCGGACCGTACCGACGTAGAAACGCCTCGCCCTGGAAGGACAGACGGTTCTGCACGGACAGCGCCCCGCCGAGCGCGGCGATGCGGTCGAGGCTGTCCGCGGAGACGGTCTCCGCGTGGTCGAACAGCCAGCGGTTCCCTGCCGGGAAGAGCCCCTCGGCGGCGAGCTTCTCGAACACCGCGAGATCACGGCGGATGGTCTCGTCGTAGGTGGCGTGCAGCCGGAAGCCCCAGCCGTTCTCCATGAGCAGCCGTACCGCCTTCTCGAACTCCGCCTCGTAATCGGGCGCCAGTTCCGGACGCGGCTGCGTGAAATTCTCGAAGTCGGCCGCGGCCCAGGTGAGATTCTCACCGGCGCCGTTGAGGCGCAGCCAGGCATCGCCGTCCTCGGGGCGGGCCATTTCGATCCACCGGGTGAGGTCGTCGATTTCCTGGCCGGCCGTCTGCGGGAACAAGTGATAGGCGATGCGCAGCGAGAGCTGTCCGGCGCGCGCCAGTTCCACCACGGTGCTGTAGTTCTCCGGGAAATTCTGGAAACCGCCCGCGGCGTCGATCGCCGAGGTCAGTCCGAACCGGTTGAGTTCCCGCAGGAAATGCCGGGTCGAGGTCTTCCTGTCCTCGCCCTCCAGCACCGGCGCCTTGGCCAGGGTCGAGTACAGCACCAGGGCGCTGGGCGCGGCGAGCAGCATGCCCGTGGGTTCCCCGTCCCGGCCCCGGACGATCTGTCCGCCCTTCGGGTCGGGCGTGTCCCTGGTGTATCCGACGGCCTTGAGCGCCGCCCGGTTGAGCACGGCGGACTGGTACAGGTGCAGGACGAACACCGGGGTGTCGGGCGCGGCGGCGTTCAGCTCGGCGACGGTCGGCAGCCGTCGCTCGGCGAACTGCTCGGCCGACCAGCCGCCGACCACCCGTACCCACTGCCCCTTCGGGGTGCGCGCGGCCTGCTCGCGCAGCATCGCCAGGCCCTGCCGCAGGGTGGGCACACCGTCCCAGCGCAGTTCGAGTACGTAGTTGAGGCCGCCCCGGATCACGTGCAGGTGGGCGTCGTTGAGGCCGGGTACCACCCGTCGGCCGAGCGCGTCGACCACCTTCGTGGCTGGGCCGACGAGCGCGGCCACGTCCTTGTCGTCGCCGACCGCCGTGATGACCCCGTCGCGGACGGCGAGAGCGCCGGCCTGCGGGCGCCGCGGGTCCTGGGTGTGGATCCGCGCATTGCGCACGACGAGTTCGGCGGCGTTGTCCGTGGCCCGGGGAACCAGCCCGCCGACGGGCATTGCTGACACGTTTCTGAACCCCTCCCGAATCGAGTGAATCGAGCCCGGGGGAATGCGCCGGGGTCGTTTCGTCATCAACGTAGGCCAGGGCGAAGGGGAGTTCTGTTCCGTCAGCGCACTCCGTACTTCCCCGCAGCGCACTCGAATTCGGTGCACCGTTGGAACATCGACAGTGCACTCATGGACAGTTCGGGCCCGCCCGCCGGATTTAGCGTGGCCGACGCACGACAACGCACACATCGAGCAACAGCAGGAGACGCACATGTCCGACGCCGTCGAGCCGGTCACGCCGGTTCTGGAACCCGCGGCCGCCGCCTTCGCGGAGGCGACCGCCAATCCGCCCTACCTGTTCGACCTGGCCCCGGCGGAAGGGCGCAAGGCCGTCGACGAGGTGCAGTCCGGCGACATCGAGAAGCCGGCCGTCGACGAGGAGTGGATCACCGTGTCCGGCGGCCCGACCGGCAGCGCCCGGGCCCGGATCGTCAAGCCCGCCGGCGCCACCGGCACCCTCCCGGTGATCTTCTACATCCACGGCGCCGGCTGGGTGTTCGGCAACGCCCACACCCACGACCGGCTGGTGCGCGAACTCGCCGTCGGCGCGCACGCCGCCGTCGTCTTCCCCGAGTACGACCTCTCGCCCGAGGCCCGCTACCCGGTCGCCATCGAGCAGAACTACGCGGTCGCCCGCTGGGTCGTCGAGCAGGGCGCGACCAAGGGCCTGGACGGCAGCCGGATGGCCGTGGCGGGTGACTCGGTGGGCGGCAACATGGCCGCCGCGCTGACCCTGATGGCCAAGGAGCGCGGGGACGTCCCCCTCGTGCAGCAGGTGCTGTTCTACCCGGTCACCGACGCCTCCTTCGACACCGGCTCCTACCACCAGTTCGCCGAGGGCTACTTCCTGCGCCGCGACGGCATGCAGTGGTTCTGGGACCAGTACACGACCGACGAGGCCGAGCGCGCCCAGATCACCGCCTCCCCCCTGCGCGCCACCACCGAGCAGCTCACCGGCCTGCCCCCGGCCCTCGTCATCACGGGTGAGGCCGACGTGCTGCGGGACGAGGGCGAGGCGTACGCCAACAAGCTCCGCGAGGCGGGCGTCGCGGTCACCGCCGTGCGCTACCAGGGCATCATCCACGACTTCGTGATGCTCAACGCGCTGCGTGGGACGCACGCCGCCGAAGCCGCCATCGCCCAGGCCGTCGCCACCCTGCGCGCCGCCCTGCACACCGCCTGAGACCGAGGAGACAACGCGAGATGACCACTTCCGTACCCACCGTCGTCCTCGTCCACGGCGCCTTCGCCGATGCGACCAGCTGGTCCGGCGTGATCGCCGAACTGCAGGCCCACGGCATCCCCGTCATAGCCCCGCCCAACCCGCTGCGCGGCCTCGCCGCCGACGCCGCGTACGTCGCCTCCGTGGCCGCCCAGATCGACGGCCCCGTCGTGCTGGTCGGCCACTCCTACGGCGGCGCGCTGATCACCGTCGCCGGCACCACGGAGAACGTCGTCGGGCTGGTCTACGTGGCCGCCTACGTCCCCGAAGAGGGCGAGAGCCTCGGTGAGCTGCAGGGCCGCTTCCCCGACTCCCCGCTGGTCAGCAACCTGAAGCAGTGGACGTACCCCGTCCCGGGCGCCGACCCCGCCGTCGAGGTCACCATCGCCCAGGACGCCTTCCCGTCGGTCTTCGCCGCCGACGTGTCCGAGGACGTCACGAAGGTCCTGGCCGTCGCGCAGCGCCCGCTGGCCGCCGCGGTCTTCGAGGAGAAGGCCGCCGCGGCCGCCTGGAAGACCAAGCCGTCCTGGGCTCTGGTGGCCGACGCCGACCACGCGATCAACCCCGAGGTGCAGCGCTTCGCCGCCGAGCGGGCCGGGGCGACCGTCGTGGAGATCGAGGGCGCCTCGCACGCGGTCGCCGTCTCCCGGCCCCAGGAGGTCGCCGGCCTGATCCGCGACGCGGTCGGCGCGACGAGCTGACCAAACGGCGCGGCCGACCGCGCGGACGCGTGCCCTGCGGAACGCGTCCGCGCGGCGGCCTCGCGCCGGAGCCCGGAGCTCCGAGTGGTGCGGTGCCTTTCGCCGCCCGACACTGAATGCCGAGCCCCCGCACGTGACGGCGGTGTCCGTGCTCAGGAGATGACGCCGTGAATTCCTTCTCACCAGGCTTTCGGGGCCGCGGTCGCCAACTGGCGCAGCGGCTGCCCCCCGGCCAGTACCCGACCGAGCAGTTTCCGGTGCTGTCGGCGGGCCCGACCCCCAAGGTGGCCACGGAGACCTGGGCCTTCACCATCACCACCGAACTCGGTGCCACGCACAGCTGGACCTGGGACCAGATGATGGCCCTGCCGCAGCAGGAGACGGTCAAGGACATCCACTGCGTGACGCGCTGGTCGAAGTTCGACACCGCGTGGCGGGGCGTGTCCCTGGACGCCTTCTTCGAGGACGTCGAGACGGCCGCCGACCACGCCCTCGTCACCAGCTACGGCGGCTACACCACGAACCTCCCGCTGGCGGACCTCCTCGACGGCCGGTCCTGGATCGCCCACACCTACGACGGCTACCCGCTGTCCCCGGAGCACGGCGGCCCCGCCCGCCTGCTGGTGCCCCACCTGTACTTCTGGAAGTCGGCCAAGTGGGTGCGCGAGGTGCGCCTGACCCTGGAGGACGAGCCCGGATTCTGGGAGAGCGTCGGCTACCACAACTACGGCGACCCGTGGCGCGAGCAGCGCAACTGGGGCGACTGACGATGTCCCTCACCTGGCACCGGGCGCGGCTCGTCGAGCGCCGGCCGCAGACCGACACCGCCCGCACCCTGGTCCTCACCGTGCCGGACTGGCCCGGCCACCTGCCCGGCCAGCACGTCGACGTGCGGCTCACCGCCGACGACGGCTACCAGGCCGTACGCAGCTACTCCCTCGCCGCGCCGACCGACGGCTCCCGGATCGAACTCGGCGTCCAGGCGGTGTCCGACGGCGAGGTCTCGCCCTACCTCGCCGACGTCCTCCCCATCGGCGCGGAGGTGGAGATCCGCGGCCCCCTCGGCAACTGGTTCGTCTGGCGCCCCGGGCAGACCGACCCCGTCCTGCTCGTGGCGGGCGGTTCCGGTGTCGTCCCCCTGGCCGCGATGATCCGCGCCCACCGCGAGGCCCACTCGCGCAGCGCCTTCCACCTGCTGTACTCGGTGCGCACCCCGGACGACGTCTGGTACGGCGACAGCCTCACCGACCACGACCACGACCCCGGCCTCGACGTGGACTTCGTGTACACGCGGCAGGCCCCGTCCGGCAGCGACCGCGCACCCGGCCGGGTCACGGACGCCGACCTGACCGGGCCGGTGTCCCGGCTCCTGCCGGCCAGTCCCGCGTACGTCTGCGGCCCCACGGGCTTCGTCGAGACCGTCGGCGACCTGCTGACCGGCCTCGGACGCGACCCGGCGACCATCCGCACCGAACGCTTCGGCTGACCCACCCTGGGAGGAGCCCATGCCCGACACGGCCGCTCACCTGGACGGCAACTGCCTCGCCGGCCCGCTCTCGGAGATCCTCTCGGTGGAACCCACCACCGCGTGGTGGCGCTGCCCCGAGTGCGCCCGCTCCGGCCCGCTCGCCGAGCTGCACGTCTACGGACCCGAGCCCGGCCTGACCGCCCGCTGCCCCGGCTGCGCGTACATCGCCCTGCGGCTGGTCAGGGAGGAGGGCCACATCTGGCTGACGTTGGGCAGCGGGACGGGAGCGTTCCGCTTTCCTGTCGCCTAGCCCGGCCGCGGCGGGGCCAGCGTCGTCGCCAGCGCGCGCGCCGCAGCCGTCGTACGGTCGCGGTCGCCGGTGGCCACCAGGTCCAGCAGCAGCCCGCGGAAGGCGGCGAGCGTGAGGGTGGCCAGGGCGGGAGCGCGCTCCCGGTCGGTGATCCCGGCGGTGACGAGCTGGTCGCCGATGAGGGCGAGCCAGTCGTGGACGATCCCGTCGAGGAACTCCCGGTAGCGCTCCGGCTCGCGCACCGCGTAGCCGTACGCCTCGAAGAAGAAGCGCCAGTAGCCGGTCTGCTCCGGGGCCGACATGGCGTCCCAGACCGCCTCGATCGCGCGGTTCGGCTCGGCGGCGGCCAGCACCGCCGAGTTCACCTCCAGCACGTGCCGGTCGTGCGCGCGGAAGGCCACGAAGATCTCCGCGACGAGCTCTTCCTTGCTGCCGAAGTAGTACAGCAGCGTCCGGTGGCCGATCCCCAGGGCCGCCGCCAGCGGGCGGATCGACAGACCGTCCAGCCCGTTGTCCATCACATAGGCCATGGCGGCGTCGAGCAGCTCGCGCCGGCGCGGTTCCTGCCGGGCGCGCACGGCTTCCGCCCTCTCCTGTCTGTCGTCCATGAGATGCATCATATCGACCGCTTGAACCGATCGGTTCAAAGGCGGATGGTGTGGGGACCCCCGAGAGTGAACCGATCGGTTCAATGAAAGTTCAAAGGAGTCCCCATGGATCCGAAACAGCGCATCGCCGAGCGGCTCGACGCCGCGCACGCCTCCCTCGTGCGCCTCAGCCACGCCCTGTACGAGCACCCCGAACCGGGCTTCGAGGAGCACAGGGCCTCGGCCTGGCTGGGCGACCTGCTCACCGAGGCGGGCTTCACCGTCGAGCGGGGCGTCTGCGACCTGCCCACCGCCTTCGTCGCGAGCTACGGCTCCGGCCCGCTGCAGGTGGCCTTCGACGCGGAGTACGACTGCCTGCCGGGCATCGGGCACGCCTGCGGACACAACGTCATCGCGGCGACCTCGGCCGGAGCCGCCATCGCCGCCGCCGCGGTCGCCGACGAACTCGGACTCACCGTCAAGGTCATCGGCACCCCGGCCCAGGAGCTGGGCGGGGGCAAGATCCTGATGCTGGAGCGCGGAGCCTTCGACGGCGTGCACGCCCTGCTCATGGCCCACCCCGGACCGCTGGACGTGGCGGAGACCGTCACGCTGGCCATGTCCCACTTCGACGTCGAGTACCGCGGGCGCGAGTCCCACGCGTCGATGTTCCCGGAGAACGGGCTCAACGCGCTGGACGCCCTCACCAGCGCCCAGGTCTCGATCGGACTGCTGCGTCAGCAGATGCGCGCGACCGACCGGGTGCACGGCGTCGTACGCCACGGCGGGGACGCCCCCCATGTCATCCCGCACCACGTCAGCGCCGAGTACATGGTCAGGGCCGCCGACATCGACGAACTCCGCGCCCTGGAGGCCAGGGTGCGCGACTGCTTCGAGGCCGGTGCCCTGGCCACCGGCACCTCCCTGGACCTGCGCCCCTACCACCCGCCGTACGCCGAACAGCGCCAGGACGCCGAACTGCTCGCCCTCTACAAGGCGAACGCCATCGCCGTCGGCCGCACCTTCCCCGACCTCGACCCGGCACTGGTCCGACGGGCCGCGGGCGCCAGCGACTTCGGCAACGTCTCCCACGTCATCCCGGCGATACAGCCGAGCCTGGGCCTGGACTCCTTCCCGGCCGTCCCGCACCAGGCCGACTTCGCCGCGCACACCGTCACGCCCGTCGCCGACCGGGCCGTCCGGGAGGGCGCCGCGGCCCTGGCCGGCACGGCGGTCGACGCGGCGCTCGTCCCGGAGCTCCGCGCCCGGCTGACCGCCAACTCCTTCAGCTCCGCCGCGGCACGGGAGGCCGCCCGGTGAACCCGCCCGACTCGCTCACCGGCCCGTTCACCCTGCCGGACGTCACCCTCGTCCAGCCCGCCGAGTCCGCCACCCCGCACCGCGAGCTGCATGTGCGCGGCGACCGCATCGCCACCGCCGACCAGGGCGGGGGCAGGGTCCTGGACCAGTACCGCGGCGCCTACGTCGTACCGGGGCTCGTGGACATGCACACCCACCTGCCCCCGCGCAGCCCGCTCCACCTCACCGAATCCGTCCTGCTGCTCCACATCGCCCACGGAGTCACCACCGTCCGGGACGCGGGCGACGCCGACGGCAGCTCGGGCGCCGCCGCGCGGGACGCGATCGAACGAGGCCACCCCGGACCGCGCCTGTCGACCGCCGGGTCCTTCGTCACCCGCGGCCGGACGCGCTGGCCCAACAGCGTGCAGATGGCGGGCCCGGCCAGGCCGCCGAGATCGTGGCGCGGGCGGCCGACGCCGGGCATCGCTGGATCAAGTCGTACGAGGGTCTCGACACCGCCGACATCGCCGCCCTGGTGTCCGCGGCCGAGCGGCGCGGCCTGGGAGTGATGGGCCATGTGCCGACCTCCCTGCGCCACGAGCAGTCGCTGCTCCCCGATGCCCAGCACCTCTTCGGCGTCGCCGACCCCGGCGACCTCGGCGCGGACACCGTGCTGTGCCGGTCCACCGACTGGCAGGGCGTCACCGACCGGCGCCTGGCGGAGGTCGTCCGGCACAGCCTCGCCCACGGCCTGGCCCACACCCCGACCCTGGTCGCCACCGAGGCCCTGCTCGGCTACCGGGACTACGAGTCGGCCCGGCGCGCCGCGCGGACCGGCGTGCTGCCCCCGCTGTACGCGGACCGGCTCTGGCACCCGCGGCGCGGCTTCCCGGTGTACCGGGGCATCGACGACGAGGCCCGGCTCGACCGCGTCGCGCACAGCCTCCGCCTCAAACTGCGCCTGGTCGGGCTCCTGCACGATGCGGGCGTGACCCTGCACATCGGTACCGACAGCCAGCCGTTCACCGTCCCCGGGCAGGCCCTCCACGCCGAGATGAGGCTGTTCGCGCGGGCCGGCGTCCCCGCCCCGGAGGTGTGGCGCACGGCGACCAGTGGTGCCGGGCGGGTCCTGGGCCCCGGCCTCGGCGAGCCGGCGCTCGGCACGCTCGCCCCAGGCGCGCCCGCCGACCTGCTCCTCTACGACACCGATCCCACCGCGCGGACCGATCCCTCGGAGGGCCTGAAGGCCGTCGTCACACGCGGGCGCCTCTACACCCGCCAGGATCTGGACGCCGCCCTCGACGCCGACCGGCGCCGACTGCGCAGGCCGCTGCCGACGCTGCTGGGGCGGATCGGTTCGGCGCGGGTGCTGAGAACGACCGACTTCTCCTTCTGACCGCGGCAGTCACCTGCGCACATTCGGGTGCACCCACAAGCGCGGACAGTGCGGCCGGCGGCCGGCTTGGGAAGACTGACGTCAGGGCCGGCCCCACGGACGGCCGTACCGAGGAGCTCGTCATGGCCCCAGCACCCGACCCGTCCGTGGCCCAGGCCGAGGCGGACGTGCTGATCGTCGGCGGTGGGCCGGTCGGGCTCACCGCCCGAGCGCTGCTGGAGCGCTGGGGCGTACGCGTCCTGCTGGTCGAGAAGCACCGCGCGTTGTCACCGTTTCCACGGTCCCGGCTGGTCAACGTGCGGTCGATGGAGATCTACCGCCAGCTCGGACTCGCCGCCGGGATCGCGGCCAAGGCGTTCGCGCCGAAGTACGGCCGCATCCGCTTCCGCGACACCCTGTACGACCGTGACTTCGCCACTGCGGCGATGGTCGCGGTCGACGCGCCGGTGCCCGAGAGTCCGGTGATCGGCGTGGTCACCTCGCAGGACCGGCTGGAACCCGCTCTGCTCGCCGCGGCGGACGCGCCCGCGCGGTTCGGCGTCGAACTCGCCGACCTGGCCGAGGACGCCGACGGCGTCGTGGCCCGGCTCGTCGACCACCACAGCGGTGACGAGACCCGCGTCCGTGCCCGGTACGTCCTCGCCGCCGACGGCGCGAACTCCACCGTCCGCCGGCTGCTCGGGATCGACACCGTCGGCCCAGGAGCGCTGGGGGACTTCACCACCGTCGTGTTCGACGCCGACCTCACCGGCTGGTGCGAGCGGCAGCCCGCCGGGATCTACTTCACCGCGCACGGCTCCTTCGCCCCGGTCCATCCCGAGGGAGACTGGGCCTGGTTCGGGCCCACACCCGACGATGCCGCGCACACCGACTGGTCCGCCCTCGTCTCGCGCGCCCTCGGCCCCGGCGCCGACGTACGAGCGAAGGTGGTGCGGGCCCAGCACTGGGTGATGAACGCGTCGGTCGCCGAACGCTTCCGCCAGGGCCGGATCCTGCTGGCCGGCGACGCCGCGCACGCGGTCCCCATCATCGGTGGCCTGGGCATGAACGCAGGCCTCGCCGACGTGCACAACCTGTGCTGGAAACTGGCGGGCGTTCTCCAAGGGTGGGCCGGACCGGGCCTGTTGGAGACCTACGAGGCGGAACGACGCCCCGTCGCCCACCGGACCCTGCACCAAGCGGTGGCCAACACCCACCTCATGGTCCAGGTGCTGAACCGGCGCCACGAGCAGTTGCGGAACGGCGAGGCCGCACCGGCCCGGGTCGAACTGCCCTGGTCGGAGCGGTACTTCGCCCAACTCGGCCTCGTGCTCGGCGTCACCTACCGCTCCGCCGCCGTCCTCACCGGCCACACCACCCCGCCCGAGCCGTCCGGCGACGGCACGGACTACGTCCCCAGCGCGGAACCCGGACATCGCATGCCCCACCTCTGGCTCACCCGCGACCGCTCCACACTCGACGCCCTCGGCGAATGGTTCACCCTGCTCACCCCGGACCCCGTCCACTGGGGCCAACACACCACCGTGGGACGGCCCTTGCGCATCGAGCCCCTCCCCGCCGAGCACACCGACCTCTGCGGACTCGGCCCGCGCGGAGCACTGCTCGTCCGCCCCGACGGCCACATCGCCGCCCGCTGGCCCGACCCCCCACCGGCCGACGCCCCTCTCCGGGACGCCCTGGCCGCGCTCACCGGCCGACAGGCGTGACGAGGCGGCCGCCGACGAACGTGTGGGTGGGGTCGAGGTCCCGCAGGAGGTCGCTCGGGCAGTCGGCGGGGTCCCGGTCCCAGACGGTGAGGTCGGCGAAGCGGCCGGGAGTGAGCGTGCCGCGCAGATGTTCCTCGCCGAGCAGGCGGGCGGCCTGGGTGGTGTGCAGGGCGAGGGCTTCGTCGTAGGTGATGGCGTGCTCGGGGCCCTTGACGCCGATGACGGTCTGCCGGGTAGTCATGCCCCAGAGGGACCGCGTGGCGCCGAACTGGCCGACGGGGAAGTCGGATCCGGCGCTGACCTGCGCGTCCTGGTCGAGCCAGCCCCGGGCGGGGAAGAGCGCGGCGACGCGTTCCGGGCCCCAGAAGCCCTCTTCCACCTCGGCGGTGTCGTGCAGCAGCGGCTGCTGGATGGTGACGGGGATACCCAGGGCGACCGCGCGGGCGCGCTGTTCGGGACCGGCCAGGCCGCCGTGCTCCATCACCAGCGTGCCGGCGGGCAGCCCGGGATTGCGGGCGAGGACACGTTCGTAGACGTCGAGGAGGACGCGGACCGCTCGGTCGCCGTAGGCGTGCGTGCCGACCCGCCAGCCGCGCCGCACCACGGCCTCGACCGCCTCGACCAGCGCGTCGGGCTCCCAGATCAACGTCCCGGAGTAGGAGTGGTCACAGGCGTACGGCTCCTCGGTGGCACCGGCCTCCAGCCCGCCGTCCAGGCCGAACTTCACCCCCCACACCCACAGCCCTGGATCCGAGCCGTGGCGCCACTCCTCCATGACGTCGAGCAGGTCCTCCACCTGGGCCGCGCCGGTCATGCCGAGCGCTGAGATCAGGGTCCGCACCCGGGTGTGCAGCGCTCCCGCCTCGCGGGCGGCGAGGAGTACGCGGTAGTCCTCGGGGGTGACCGCGCAGTCCCGTACGGTGCCGATGCCGGTTGCGGCGTACCGGCCGCTGGCCAGGCGCAGTCCGTCGATGCGTCGGCTCCGGTCCTGGGCCGGGACCAGCCGCTCCACCAGGCCCAGGGCGTTGTCGATCAGCCGGCCGTTGAGCCTGCCGTCCGCGTCGCGGCCGATGACACCGCCCGGCGGTACGGGGGTGTCCTCGGTGATGCCCGCCAGGCGCAGCGCGTAGGTGTTGACGACGTCGTTGTGGCCGCCGCGCTTGACCAGGACCGGGTGACGGTCGGTGGCCCGGTCGAGTTCGGCGGCGGTGGGCATCCGCCGCTCGGCCAGGTTGAGTTCCTGCCAGTTGGTGGTGGTGCGGATCCACTCACCCTCCGGCGTGCTCGCGGCCCGTCGCCGGATCAGGTCCAGGAACTCGGCGATGGTGCGGGCCCGGTGGACGGGAACGTCGTGCGCGCCGAACGCGGCGTGGATCAGGTGGGTGTGGGTGTCGTCGAACGCGGGCAGCACCGTGGCGCCGGGCAGGTCGTGGACCGTGGTGCGCGCGCTCACCATGTGGTCGAGACCCTCCGGGTCGGGCGAGACGGCCGCGACGCGGTCGCCGCGCACGGCCAGCGCCCGCTGCGGGGCCTGGCCCGGCACCAGCGTGTGCACCGCGGCGGCCCGGATCAGCAGGTCGGCTCCGTGATCAGTCATGGTCTTCTCCACCACCATCTGGAAGTCGTCGTTCGGAGCGGGGCAGCGGTCGCGGGTGGCCGGGTCCGCGCTCGGCGGACGGCTGGCCCGCCGCGTCCACTGACCGAACCGTTGTACGAGCCGTCGGCCGATTCGCGGATATTCGGCGGCGGTCGGCGCAGGAAGCGTGCCAAGACAGCGGCCTATCATGCAGATCATGCGCCAGGCACTCGATGACACGGAACGCCGGATCGCTGCCGCCCTCCTCGCCTCGCCACGCGCCTCCTGGCGTGACGTGGCCCGCTGCCTCGGTCTGTCCGAGCGCACCGTCGTACGCCGTGCCGCACCGCTGTACGCCGACGGCACCCTGCGCGCGACGATCGTCCGCAACCCGGCGCGCTTCCCGCACCTGATCCCCATCGCCCTGCGCGTCCGCTGCCGCCCCAACAAGATCCGGCAGGTCGCCCACGCACTGGCACGCCGCACCGACACAGTCTGGGTCGACATCCTCGGCGGCGGCGACGAGATCTCCTCGGTCTTCTTCCTCGACGGTCCCGAAGCCCGCAACACCCTGCTGCTGCGCGACCTGCCCGCCACCGACGCCGTGGGCTCCTGGACGGCCCACACCCTGCTGCGCGTCTTCCCCACGGCGTTCCGCTGGACCGCGGGCCTGCTCTCACCGGAGGAACTGGCCGAGCTCGACCCCGCCCCGACACCGCCGACGGCGCCTCCCGCGCCCCTCGGCATCGACACCGCGCTGATCACGGCACTCACCGAGGACGGCCGGGCCACCTACACGGACCTCGCCCGCCGCGCCGACACCACCGCGCTCACCGCCCGCCGACGACTCGACGCACTCGTGCGCGGCCACGTCCTGCGCCTGGCGACCGAGGTCGACCTCGCGCTCCTCGGCGCGCACGCCGAGGCCCTGCTGTGGATCGCCGTGCGACCGGGCGCACTGCGCGAGACCGCACAGACCCTCAGCTTCCACCCGCAGGTCCGGTTCTGCGCCGCCACCACGGGCCCCGCCAACCTCGTCGTCGCCCTCGCCGCGACGGACCTCGACGCCCTGTACACCTTCCTCACCGACGCCGTGGGCCCGCTGGAGGGGATCACCGCGATCGACACCACCCCGCTCCTGGCGACCGTCAAACGCACCGGCCTGATCCGCCACTCCTCATGATCCGAATGATCCGAGGAGAAGGTCCTGCCGGTCCCGGGAACCGCCGACCAGCCGGCCTCGGCGAAGGCGAGACCTCACCGTCTCGCGGGTGCCTCGATGCCGAGGACGCGGTCGCGCAGGACCGGGAGTTCCGAGCGGATCCGGGCGACCTGGGCCATGTCGCAGTCCACGGTCACGGTCTCCTCCGCGGTACGGGCCTCGCCGAGGACGGTTCCCCACGGGTCGACGGCCACGCTGTGGCCGCCCTGCCGCATGCCTCCATGGGTACCCACCGCGCAACAGGCCAGGAGGAAGACCTGTTCCTCCAGGGCCCTCGTGCGCGTGAGCAGCCGCCAGTGGCCGAGACGGGCCGCGGGCCAGGCGGCGGGCACCGCGATCAGCTCCGCGCCCGCGTCGAGCAGACCCCGGAAGAGCTCGGGGAAGCGCAGGTCGTAGCAGACGGCGAGGCCCATCACACCGAAGTCGGTGGGCACGGTGACGATGTCGTGGCCGCCGCCCATCAACGTCGCCTCGCCGGTGTCGAAACCGTACCGGTGGATCTTGCGGTAGCGACCGCGCAGCTCGCCCGCCCGGTCGAAGAGCAGAGCGGTGTTGTACAGAGTCCCGTCCGCGTCCCGCTCCACGATCGACCCGGCATGAAGCCATGCCCCGGCCTCACGGGCAGCGGCGGACATGACCTCGGCAGTGGGGCCGTCGACTCCTTCGGCGTCGTGTTCCCAGCGGTCGTACGACCAGGCACCGGCCGTCCACAGCTCCGGCAGGACCACCAGATCGTCGCCCGCCCGGTCGCGGACCAGTTTCGCCGCCCTGCGCCGACGGTCGTCGGCGGACTCCGACCCGTCCACGGAGAGCTGGATCAGCGAGGCTCGCATGGCTGTCACCTCCAGGACCGTCACTGCACGGTCCAAGGGAATCCCCGTTCCCTACGAGCGTAGGGAGACTCCCGCACATCGCGCGTCCCGGCGGGGAAGGGCCTCGGCCGGCCGGCCGGCGCGCCATGCGGCAGAGACACGTATCAAGATGACGCCGGTCTCGGTGTGCCCCGTACACCCTGCGGCCCGGCGACCGGATGGAGATCTCCTTCCGGAACAAGATCTTCGACATCGACAAGTAGCGGTCCCGGGCCGCCCCGCAGGCGGGGACATGGCGCTGGCACACTGATCGCCATGTCCACGAGCCTCAGGGTCGGGCTGCTCGGAGCAGCCGCCATCGCACCGAGCGCACTGATCCGGCCCGCGCGGCAGGTACCGCGCGTCACCGTGACCGCGGTCGCGGCTCGCGACCGCACACGCGCCGAGAAATTCGCGCGCCGACACGAAGTCCCCGTCGTACACGGCAGTTACGACGCGCTGCTCGCCGACCCACAGGTGGACGCCGTCTACGTGCCCCTGCCGAACGGGCTGCACGCCGAGTGGACGCTGAAGGCTCTCGAAGCCGGTAAACACGTACTGTGCGAGAAGCCCTTCACCTCCAATCGCGCCGAGGCCGAGCACGTCGCGGACGCAGCCGACGCGGCCTTCGCACGCAGCGGCCTGGTGGTGATGGAGGCCTTCCACTACCGTCACCACCCGCTCGCCGCGCGGATGCGGCAGCTCGTGGACAGCGGCGAACTCGGCACGCTGCGCCACGTGGAGGCCGACGTGTGCTTCCCGCTGCCTCGTTTCGGCGACATCCGCTACGACTACGCACTGGCGGGCGGCGCGACGATGGACGCCGGCTGCTACGCGGTGCACGTCACCCGGCTGCTCGCCGGCGGCGATCCGGCGGTGACGGCGGCACGGATGCGGACACTGCGCAAGGACCCCCGCATCGACCGCGCGATGTCTGCTGAACTCGCGTTCCCGGAAGGGGTGACCGGACGCGTCCGCGCGTCCATGTGGTCGCGCCGCGTGCTGTCGATCCGCGCCCGCGCGGTCGGTACGGACGGCGAACTGGACGTGACCAACTTCGTGATGCCCCAGCTCTACCACCGCTTGACGATCCGCACGCCGCGGGAAGCGGGAGGCCGCGTGGTACGGCGCGAACACGTGCCCCGAACCCCGTCGAGCTACGCCTGCCAACTGTCGGCATTCGCCGCGGCGATCCTGGACGGCGCCCCGGTCCTCACCTCGGCCAGGGACGCCGTGGCGACGATGACCGTCCTCGACGAGATCTACCGCGCCTGCGACCTGCCACTCCGCGGCGCGACCCGGGACCGAGGGAACTGACGGACACGGCGTAACGGAACGCTTCAACCGTCCGTCCGCCCTCGCTTGCCGATCCCCGGCTCCCCGCCCGCCCGGAGCATCTGGCTCGCGGCCAGCTCGCGATAGAGCGCACTGCTGACCAGTAACTCCTCGTGGCGTCCGCCGACGGCCGTGCGGCCGTCCTGGAGCACCACGATGTGGTCGGCGTGCTGCACGGTGGACAGACGGTGGGCGATGACCAGCAGGGCGCACTCCTGGGCGACATCCTTCATGACGGTGGTGAGCGCCGATTCGTTGATCGCGTCGAGGTGGGAGGTGGGCTCGTCCAGCAGGAGCAGCGAGGGGCGGGCCAGCAACGCGCGGGCGAGGGCGACGCGTTGACGTTCGCCGCCGGAGAGGTTGCTGCCACGTTCACCGATGACAGCGGCCAGGCCCCCGGGCAACCGGTCGACGACCTCTTCGAGCCGGGCCAGTTCGACGACGCGCCGGATCTCCGTCTCCGTGGCTTCGGGCACGGCGTAGGTGATGTTGTCGCGCAAGGTGCCGTGGACGACATGGGTGTTCTGGTCGACCACGGCGATGCCTCGACGGCAGGCGCCACGGGTGAGTTCGGTCGCGGGCCGCCCATCGAAGAGCAAGGTGCCCGCATCCGGCTCGTAGAACCTCGCCACCAGGGCGAACACCGTGCTCTTGCCGGCGCCGGACCGGCCCACCAGGGCCACGTGTCCGCGATGCGGGACAGCGAACGAAACACCGCGGAGGACCGGCCGCTCCGGGACGTAGCCGAAGTGGACGTCGCGCAGCGCGAGGACGGGTTGTCCGCGGGTGCCGGACGGCCCGGTCGGCCGCAGTGCGGGTGTGCGGTCCTTCGGGATCTGGGGTGCGGTGGGCTCCACGGGAAGGCGGAGAGCCTCGTCGATGCGCTGGTAGGCGCCCATCCCGCGTTGGACGAGGCCCACGGCGCGGAAGACGGAGGACAGCGGCAGGACGAGGTACGAGGCGTACAGCAGGAACGCGACGAGGTCACCGAGGGAGCCGGCACGACCGCCTACACGCAGGCCGCCGACGACCAGGACGATGAGGAATGAGCCTTGGACGGCGAGTTCGACGGCGGAACTCATCACGGAGGCGAGCTTCGCGGTGCGCACCCCCGCGCCGTAGGCCGCATCCACACGGGTGCCGATGCCGGCCGCCTCCCGCTCCTCGGCGCGGTGCACGCGGACCATCGGCAGGGCGCCCAGGGCGCGTTCCATATCGGCGGCGACGGCACCGACCGAGCCCTGCATGTGTTCGGACGCGTTCCTGATGCCCGTGAGCAGCGAAGCGACCACCACGGCCGCCGCTGCCACAGTCATGGCGACCAGGAGCAGAAGCAGAAGGTCCAGCCACGCCATGAGGGCGATCGCCCCGGCGGCGACCAGACTTCCCGTCACGAGATCGACCAGGGCCTGCGAGACGACCTCCCGCAGCAAAGTGGTGTCGGCCGTCACCCTGGAGATGAGGTCGCCGCCCCGGTGGCGGTCGTATTCCCTCATCTCCAGCCGTAGCAGCCGACCCACCAGCCCGTGGCGGAGTTGCCGTACGACGCCTTCGCCCATCCGTTCCAGAAGGAAGCGTCCTGCGGCCCCCGTCGCCGCCTCGACGACGAAGAGCGTGCCCAGGAGTACCAGCAGCGGCCAGATCACCTGTCCGCGGCCGCTCGCGTCCACGACCTGCTTGGCGACGAGCGGCTGGGCCAGTCCCAGGGCGGAGCCCACGAGGGTCAGTACGCTGGCGACGGCGATGGCGCTCCGATGCCCGGCGGTGAGCCGGTACATCGTGGCCACCGCCGCCAGGGTGGACTTGTCGGCTCCGGCTCCGGCTCCGGCTTCGGCTTCGGCTTCGGCGACCGCGGCCCGGCCGCCGTGCGGGACCGTCGCTCCGGTCATCGGTCACTAGGCCGTGGCAGCGGGTCGACGGCCACCAGCCGGGCGAAGTAGCCCTGCGGGACTCCCTCGCCGACGGGACGGCCTTCAGCCTCGATCCAGGCGTGCGCGGTGAAGGGCGGGGTGACCCGTACACCGGTGCACCAGGTCGGCCAAGTTCCGCCGAGTCGGCACAGCAGTGCCGCTCCCAGGGAGCGCGGCAGGCACCCCTTCGGTCCGGCGCAGCGCAGGCTGGCGGCGCACATGGCGTCGCGTGCGTTCTGGGCCTGCGCGGTGCTCGCGGGCGCGGCGCCGCGCCGCAGGACGCCGAGCACGGCGCGGATGTGGCGGGGCGGCAGCAGGGCGAAGGCGACGGCGGGGAGCAGGACGAGGCGGGCGGCGAGGCGTCGGGCCAGGGGCACATCGGTGGGCCGCTCCAGCGCGCTGGGCGTCGTCATGAGGCGAGCCCCGAGTCGCGCAGCTCCCGTACGAGCGTCTCGACGTCCTGAAGGGCCTGCGCCTGGTCGATGTCGAACTCCTGGACCAGGGCGGCGGCCGCGTCCGCCTCCTCGCCGCCGTCCAGCAGCGTCCGCACCGCCAAGGTGGCCGTCGGGTTCAACTCCCAATAGGCACCGGCCTGTTCGTCCAGCAGTACCGTGCCGTAGTCGGTCTCGGCCGTGGAGACGTTGGCGCCGAACCGCAGGGGCATGTGAGGGCCTTTCTGACGTGTTTGACAGGGGACGCGGTCAGGGTTGTGGGACACGGGTCCGGCCGTGGGCACGTCCGCGCAGCCACACCTCCGCGGCGATCGTGGAGTAGAGGATGGCGTCGGAGAGCCCTGGGGAGGCCGGCCGCCGGGCGAGCCGACGCAGCTCGGCGCCGTCCACCAGGCCCAGCTCCGCCAGCCGTGAGTCCTCCCACAGGGCCAGCAGGTCGGCGCGGTGTTCACGCAGTCCATTGGAGGCGTCCATGGAGGCCGTGGCCTTGTTACTGCGCCGCAGGCACTCCTCGGGCACGATCCCGCGCATCGCGGCGCTCAGGACGGGCTTGTACCGCCAGGGCGTGACACGCTCGCTCGGGCGTACGGCGAGAAACGCCTCGATGACGCGGTCGTCGAGGAAGGGAGAGGCCATCGGCAGGCCGACGCGGGCCGCCATCCGGTCCCACTGCCGGATGATGCGGGTGCACGAGCGGATCTGCTCCAGGTCGGTGTGGAGTCCACGGTCCGGATGCAGTGGAGAGGCCGTCGCCGCAGCATCGAGCAGTGCCCGGTGGGCCATCCGCTCGGCCTCGGGAGTCACCCAGTCGAACAGGCGCGGGGCCATGCTCCAGCCGAGACCCGTTGCGACGGACGGGGGCAACGGGCCACGTAGGTCACCGGCGGCGTCGGCGAGCCACTTCCCGTACGGCCGGAAGTCGGCGAGAGCGCGGAGTGTGCCGCCGAGCGGCCATTGCCACAGCGCCCGGAACCCGCGCAACTGGCCCAGGGCGAAAAGCGGTCGGGTGCGCAGCAGCCGGTGGTAGTACGCCTCGGAGCACCATGCCACGTGGTCGCCGCCGATGCCGGTCAGATGCAACCGGCTGCCGCGTGCGGCGAGTCCGGGCAGGTGGTGCAGGACGCGGGAGCGGTCCATGACGCCGATGGTGGGTTCGTCGAGGAGGTCGTCGATGCCGAGCAGGTCCTCGTAGACCAGTGGCGAGGCGTCGGCGTCCCAGACCACGTGCTCGACGTCCGGCAGGTACCCCATCGCCCGCTCGGCCCAGGTCAGGTCGGTGTCCGCCGGATCCCGTCCCGGCCACGTGCTGGCCACCACGCGGGCGGGGGAGCGGTCGGCCAGGAAGCAGATGGAGGTGGAGTCCAGGCCCCCGGACAGGTCGCAGCTCAGCACGCCGCCCTGACGGGTACGCGCGCCGACGGCCTCCTCCAGTGCCGTCCGGATCAGGGGCGCCGCTTCGGCAAGCGGCAGGACCGGCTCCGGCGGCGTCCACCACCGAGTGTGCCGTACGGTGCGTCCGTCCGCGGCGACGACCAAGGCGGCCTGCGGAGGAACGGCGGTGACCGCACGCCACATTGATGTCTCGAACAGCGGGTACGGGGCGGGCCACAGCAGCCTGACGGCCAGTTCCTCCACGTCGGGGTCCAGCCCCAGGACGGTGGCCAGCGTGTCGGCGCGGGTCGCGGCCACTCGCACGCCGTCGATCTCCGCGTGGAAGACGAGTCGCAGTCCGGAGGCGGTGCCCTGCACCCTGATCTGTCCGTCGAGGGCGCCGACGAGGTGGAAACTGCCCGGGAGGGATCGGGACAGTGCGTCGAGTTCCGCGAGATCACGCAACCGTGCGGCCCGGCGTCGCAGTTCGTCGGCGTCGATCGGGCAGCAGCCGACGACGGCGAGGGAGGCGCCGCCGGCGCGCGCCGTGACGACCTCGTCGTCGTGCCAGTGGCCGACCAGCCAGGGCCGGCCCGACGCATGCGCGAGGGTCCGGCTTCCGGGGCGGGCGAAGGAGCGGGCCGCGGCGGCCGCGTCCGCACGGTCCGTGAAGACCGTGAAGTGCGCGTCGCCGGGGCCCGTCCCCGCACTCTCGTGCAGTTCAGTCATGACGTCGGTCGATGACCGGCGATCGTCAGTTCTTGCTCAGGATCAGCCGGTCGTTGCCGTGGCGCCCCAGGAGCCCCGTCTCCTTCCGGAACGTACCGAGCCGGACGAGCGTCGGCGCTTCATAGGCCTTCTTCATGACTACTCCTCACGTGCAGGTTTGCCACCCATCTCCTGACCGACGGCCCACGGGACTGGCCGATGTGCTGTCGGTCGGCCCAGGGCTCATCGGGAACCCGGGCCAGGAAACGGGCGCAGCAATAGCTAGCTGCTGAGTGTGAGATCAAGGCAAGAGGCCTCGCGAAGCTCGGATAATATGCAGAATTCGAACCCCCTGGGTTGTGCACCCGCTCTCGTTTTGGTCGTTGCCGGCGCGGCATTGTCGTGTGACCGGGGTGCACACATGCTCGAATGAGCGTTTTGACGTGCGTTTCGGCAGTTGCTCGCCGCACCTGCCAGGTCGCGTCCGACGGCCGCCACAGGTGGGCGCCGCCGGGGCGCGCGCCATGCCCTCGACGTGCTCCCCTTCGCGTCGCTCCACGCCGAACCGTTCACCAGAGATCTCACCGGCGGACCGCGTGCAGGCGACTGGTTCGGGTTTCCGCATCCACGATTCCCCGGCTCGGCAGAGAATCTTGGGCCGGTAAAGCACCCGAACCACAGGTCGGAGCTGAGATGCCGGGGAGAACATCCAGGCTGGGGCGTGGTTCGATTCGCCGATCGGATGTGCGCCGAGGAGGGCGCCTGACGGGCATCTGCCCTCTTCAGACGCCCTTTGCCGCGCCGGGAGGAAGCCCGGGTGGCGCGCCCGCTGCACGACCACCACGGCCGACGTCGCGCGGAACTGCGCGATCGACGACGACCTGCTCGCTGACAACCTGCGCCTGCCCGACGGGCGTATGGAACCCTGCTTCTGCGGCCTGTCCGAGGGCCCGCACGGTTCGGCGAGGTCGAGGCGCGGGCCCTGCGGCGGCAGACCGCCGAAGCCGCCGCATGAGCCGGCGCAGCCGTCGACTACGCCTGCCGCCGTCCCTCGCGCCGGACCTCGGCGCTGCGCGGGAGCCGGGCCGCCCGGTGGTTGATCCTCGTGCCGGGCGGCCGTGTTGTTCGTTCTAGAAGAAGCCGAGCTTCTTGGGGGAGTAGCTACAAAGAATGTTCTTCGTCTGCTGGTAGTGCTCCAGCATCATCTTGTGCGTCTCGCGGCCGATACCGGACTGCTTGTAGCCGCCGAACGCCGCGTGCGCGGGGTACGCGTGGTAGCAGTTGGTCCAGACGCGGCCCGCCTGGATGGCCCGGCCCGCGCGGTACGCGGTGTTGATGTCCCGGGTCCACACGCCGGCGCCGAGGCCGTACAGCGTGTCGTTGGCGATCTTGATGGCGTCGTCGAAGTCGTCGAAGGAGGCCACCGAGACGACCGGGCCGAAGATCTCCTCCTGGAAGATCCGCATGCGGTTGTCGCCCTCGAAGATGGTCGGCTGGACGTAGTAGCCGCCCTTCAGCTCGCCGTCGTGCTCGATACGTTCACCACCCGTGAGGATCTTGGCGCCCTCCTGGCGGCCGACGTCGAAGTAGGAGAGGATCTTCTCCAGCTGGTCGTTGGAGGCCTGGGCGCCGATCATCGTGTCGGTGTCGAGGGGGTGCCCCGGCTTGATCAGACGGGTGCGGGCGACCGCCGCTTCGAGGAACTCGGCGTAGTTGCCGCGCTGGACCAGGGCCCGGGACGGGCAGGTGCAGACCTCGCCCTGGTTGAGCGCGAACATCGTGAAGCCTTCGAGCGCCTTGTCGCGGAAGTCGTCGTCGTGCGCCCAGACGTCGTCGAAGAAGATGTTGGGCGACTTGCCGCCGAGCTCCAGCGTGACCGGCTTGATGTTCTCCGAGGCGTACTGCATGATCAGCCGCCCGGTCGTGGTCTCACCGGTGAACGCGACCTTCGCCACCCGGGGGCTGGACGCGAGCGGCTTGCCCGCCTCCACGCCGAAGCCGTTGACGATGTTCACCACGCCCGGCGGCAGCAGGTCCGCGATCAGGCTCATCCAGTAGTGGATCGACGCCGGGGTCTGCTCGGCCGGCTTGATGACGACCGCGTTGCCCGCGGCGAGGGCGGGCGCCAGCTTCCATGTCGCCATCAGGATGGGGAAGTTCCACGGGATGATCTGGGCCACGACACCGAGCGGCTCGTGGAAGTGGTACGCCACCGTGTCGTCGTCGACCTCGCCGAGCGACCCCTCCTGCGCGCGGATCGCCCCGGCGAAGTACCGGAAGTGGTCGATCGCCAGCGGGATGTCGGCCGCCAGGGTCTCGCGCACCGGCTTGCCGTTCTCCCAGCTCTCCGCGACCGCCAGGGGTTCGAGGTAGGCCTCCATCCGGTCAGCGATCTTCAGGAGGATGTCGGAGCGCTCGGTCACCGACGTCCGGCCCCAGCCGGGAGCTGCCGCGTGCGCCGCGTCGAGCGCCCGCTCCACGTCCTCCGCGGTACCCCGCGCGACCTCGGTGAACGGCTGCCCGTTCACCGGCGACGGGTTCTCGAAGTACTGCCCGCGGGCCGGCGGCACGTACTCGCCGCCGATGAAGTGGTCGTAACGCGCCTGGTAGGAGACGATCGCGCCCTCGGTGCCGGGCGCCGCGTAACGGGTCATGCTGGTCTGCCTCCTTCAGCGGGCTGCCCGCCGTTGGGCAGCTCCCGCCGGGGAGGGTAGGAAGGCGGACGTTGCAACCACGTTGCGCCGCGGGTCAGCGAGGCGTCCGGCGCGCGGGCGCCGCCAGCTCCGCTTCCAGCGCCGCCAGGTGCGCTCCTACCGGCGCCGTCGGCCGCACCGCCGCGAGGGCCCGCCACACCTGCAGATCGTCCTCGCCCCAGCGCGCGTGCGCCCAGTCCGCCAGCAGGTCGGGATCGCGACAGGCGATCAGGGCCGCACGCAGCCCGTCGGCGAGGAGCTGCCTGAGCCGCACCACCGCCGGTGCCTGCGAGCCGGGCAGCAGCGGACCGGTGTACGCCGCCGACGCCGCGGAGATCGCACCCGCCTCCAGACGCCGCTCCACGACGGCGACGTCGGACTCGACCGGGGCCGTCAGCCGGTACGGCCTTGACGCGAGCAGCCCCGGCCCGAGGATCCTGCGCAGCCTGGCCAGCTCGGCGCGCAGGGTCACCGGCGTCACCGACTCGTCCTCGTACAGCGCGCACAGCAGCTCGTCGCCGGTCAGACCCTCCGGGTGACGGGCCAGCAGCACCAGGAGCTCGCTGTGCCGGCGGCTGAGCCTGACCGTCCGCCCGTCCAGCAGGAGCAGGGCCTCGTCCCGGCCCAGTGCGGTCAGGGCGGGCGTGCCGACGGCGGGCGGCGGCGGGGCGAGCAGCGCCAGCTGCGACTCCGCCGCGCGCGCCACGGCCTGGACGAAGCCCAGGCTGTGCGGGTGTGCGAGTCCGTCGCCACCGGTGATGTCGACGGCGCCGAGCACCCGGCCGGTGCGTGGATCGTGCACCGGCGCGGCCGCACACGTCCACGGCTGCACCCGGCGGATGAAGTGCTCCGCCGCGAAGACCTGCACCGGCCGGTCGACGGCCACCGCCGTGCCGGGCGCGTTCGTCCCGACCGAGGTCTCCGCCCAGCGCGCGCCCGGCACGAAGTTCATCCGGTCCGCCTTCCGCCGGGTCGACGGATGGCCCTCGACCCACAGCAGCCTGCCGTGCGCGTCGCACACGGCGAGCAGATGCTCGCCGTCGGCGGCGAACGAGCCCAGCAGCTCCCGGAACAGCGGCATCACCCGGGCCAGCGGATGCTCCGCGCGGTAGGCGCCGAGATCCCCGTCCGCGAGCTCCACGCTCGCGGTGCAGTCCGGCCCCACGCCCGCCCGCGCGGAACGCCGCCACGAGTCCGCCACCACCGACCGCACCGGACGCGGCACGACACCGGCGGTGGTGAACGTCTCGTGTGCTCGGCGCAGCGCACGGACGCGCTCGGCAGGGTCGGCCCCCGGCTCCAGGGCCACCCACGGATCGGTCAACACGGCCTCCCCGGAAGACGATGTGGCTGGGGACATCGTCACTCGGGGTGTTCGCGCCGACAACCGTTTCGACCGGCCTCGCCCGAACGACGGACACCGCACCGGCCACGGGCGCCGGTTTCCGGTCAGGCGAAGTTGACCAGTCTGATGTAGCGGACCCAGTCCCAGTGCGGCCCCGGATCGGTGTGATCGGTCCCGGGCACCTGGTAGTGCCCGATGATGTGCTGGCGGTCCTTGGGAATGCCGTACGCGGAGCAGATCGCCGCGGTCAGCTTCGCGGACTCCTCGTACAGGGCGTCGGTGAAGTAGTCGGGCTGATCCACCCACCCCTCGTGTTCGATGCCGATGCTGCGGGTGTTGTAGTCCCAGTTCCCGGCGTGCCAGGCGATGTCCCGCTCCCGGACGCACTGCGCGACGTGCCCGTCGGCGGAACGGACCACATAGTGCGCCGACACCTGCTTCTTGGGGTTCTGGAAGATCGAGAGCGTGTCCGGGTACGACTCCTGCGTGACGTGGATGACCACCCGGTCGATCGTGTGGGAGTCGGGACGGCTGGAGGCGGTGTAGTTGGAGCCGCTCGCCGCCTGCCACTCGGCGAGTGGGTAGTCGACGGCCTCGGGCTCTGCTCCGGCGCGCGCGTCGGGGAGCAGCGCGTACGGAATGGTGGCGAGGGCGGCGCCCTTGAGGAGCCGTCGCCTGCTGGGAAGCGGTCGTGCCCGGTCCATGTCGGTGTGCCTTTCGGTGTGGGGGTGAAGCCTCGGAGTTCGGTCAGCGCCGGAGTGCCTCGGCCGTCTCACGCAGCCGGGCGTGCAGCCCGCGGTATGCCTCGCGGCGGGGCAGCCATTCCTTGCGGATCTTGGCCACGCACGTGTAGTGGGTGTCGCACACGTTGGCCAACGGCGATTCCACCGCCTGGGTTGCGAACTGGTACGCGTCCAGCTCAGCGAACCCGTAGTCGCGCACCAGCCAGCGCACCAGGTCCAGCTGGGATATCCGGAAGGCGTCCTCCAGCGGGCGTGCCGAGCCGGTCGAGACGATGTGCGTGTCCGACTCCAGACGGGGCCAGGGTGTGGCGACCCCCTTGAGGAGGTCGACGATCACCACCGTGTTCATCGCGCACTCGACCGCGACCCCGCACGTCTCGCCCTCGCCCTGCCGGGCGTGTCCGTCACCGAGACTGAGCAGCGCCCCCTCGACGTTCACCCCGAGGTAGCAGGTGACACTGGCCCGCATCTCGGGCGTGTCCATGTTGCCGCCGTGTGCGTCGGGCACCAGCGCCGAGCGCACCTCCAGGTTGGCCGGCGCCACGCCCACGGTGCCGTGCATGGGGTCCAGGGGCAGCTCGATCTCGATGTCGCTCTCGTGCGCCCGGAACAGTGCTGTGCGCCGGATCCGGTCCAGCTGCCAGATCCACACCGTTTCCGGCAACGGCGGCTGCAGTGTCGCCGTCGTGTGCGTCGAGGTGAGCGCGCCGAACAGGGGGACGGTGGTCGACGCGGCCCAGTCGCGGGCCGGTTCGATCGACACGAAGTGCACGGCGACCGTGTCGCCCGGCTCCGCGCCCTCGATGTGGAAGGGCCCGGTCTGCGGATTGAGGAACGGGAACTCGCAGACCTCGGACACGAGATCCTTCTCGGATCGCACCCGGCCGCCGAAGCAGTCCTCCGTGTACAGGTCGAGGACCGTGCCGGGCGCGATCCGTGCCACGGGCGGCACACCGCCGAACGTCCAGGCGAACTCACCGGGTTCGGGACGCACGGTCAGGATGTGGGGTGTGGTCATGCTGCACATCTCCTTTCTGCGAGGTGGGAGGGGAGGAGAGGGGAAGGGAGGAAGAGGGGTGACGCCAGGGGGGCAGGCGAATTGCTCGGGGTGATGTCGCATCAGCACGGGACGCCGTGGACAGGCTTGCCGCAGGCGCGATCCATACGGACAGGGGCGGGCTGTCGTCCTCGGCAATGCCTCCGTCACGGCGACCGGCGGCTGCGCCTCGCGTGAATCACGGTACGGCGCTCGCCGGTTGGGCAGAAGCGCGTGGCGTGGTTCGGTGGACGGCGCCGGATCTGTGGACAACTCGGCCACCCGATCGGGTGAACTCGGCGAGCACGCAGGCGACTTGAGTTTCCGCTGTAACGTTCCTGTGACCGGAGGAGTGGCCTCCGTCATAGCTCCCCGTGATCACGTCCTGGTCGACTCGGCGGATGCGTGCCACCCCTCTCGGCCTGTCAGCCGCCGTCGCCGGCCTCCTACTTCTCACCGCCTGCGGCGATCAGCGGCCGGGCTCGTCTCACCGGTCCGACAGCCCTGGCTGTGGCCCCACCCTGTCCTCGCAGGCCACCGGGTCCCAGTCGGCCTCCGGCGCCGCGTCCCAGAAGTCCGACGACGCCGCCTCCCGGCAGCCCTCCGGCGAAGAGACGGGAGGCGTCAGCATCACGGATCCGGGCGGCGGGTCCCGCGGCTGTGCCGTCTTCCGGGTCACCAACCGCGAGGCGGAGCCGTTCACTTACACCATCACCTTCAAGCTCCGCTCCGGCTCCGGTGCGGCCCCGGAACTCAGGACCCGGATCGTGCCGTCCGTCCAACCCGGCCGGACCGTGACGGGCACCGTCGACTTCAGCTCGGACCTGCCGGAGGCGTCGGCGTGGTCGGGCGTCGAGATCATGAAGGTGAGGAGCGTCCCCGTCGACGAGGCACCGGTCGAAGGTGGGCCCTGCCCGTCCTCGGGGGTGCGTCTGTACGCCGACCAGGGCGATGCCGCGATGGGCCTGCGGGTGGTGACACTCCATCTGGAGAACTGCGGCACGCGCACATACCGGCTCGACGGCTACCCTCGCGTCAGCCCCCTGGGCGAGGATCACAAAGTCATCGACGCCGTCCGGGTGCTGCGCGACGGTTCCTCCGTCGCCATGAGCACCGGAGCCGACGGCCCGCCCCGGCCGCTGGCCCTGAAGCCCGGCGACCGCGCGTACGCCGGTCTCGTCTGGCGCAACACCGTCCTCTCCGGCACCCCCGTGAACGCCCCGTACGTCAGGGTGTGGGCCAAACCGGGCGCCCATCCGGTGATGGTGACGCCGGAACTCGACCTGGGGACCACGGCCAAGCTCGCCGTCGGTCCGTGGAAGAAGGGCGCGTAGACGTCGAGGAGCGGCAGACGAACGCAGCGGACGGGCACACGGACACGGACGACGGGCACACCGACGCGGAGGAAGGACAGGCGGACCCGGAGGAAGGACAGGCGGACCCGGAGGAGGGGCGGGCAGACGCGGTGGAGGGGCGGGCAACCGGCATCACTGCGGCACCCCTTCCCGTAGATACGCGAAGCTTCCGGACAGGGCGGCCGAGTGCAGCGCGGTGAGCGTGGGCAGGGTCGCGGCGAGCGTCGTGTCGGCCAACTCGTCCAGTGAGAACAGCCCGTGCCGGTCGTGCTCGTCGCTGAGCCGGACGAGGGTGTCCCCGGCGAGGGTGCCGCCGTAGAAGAAGCAGTCCAGGACCGGCCCGGTGCCGAGGACGTCGGCCCGGTGATCGATGCCGATCAGCGTCGGGTCCGGAGCGAGTTCGACGCCGGTCTCCTCCAGCATCTCCCTCCGCGCCGCCGTCCAGGGGTCCTCACCGTGGTCGAGCATGCCGCCGGGCAGCCACCAGCTCCCGGCCAACGGCTGCCCGGTTCCGTACCGCAGGAGCAGCATGCGGTCCCGGTCGTCGAGTACCAGCACGCACGATGCGAGGAGGGCCTGGGGCTGACTCTTGATCCATTCCTCACGGGGCACCCAGTCCGCCACGCACGCCTCCCTGCTCGTAGGGGGATCTCGTCCAGACCCGCTCTGCCGACAATCCGGTTGTCCCGCCCCGCGCCTGCTGTCAGGGTCGGGCCCATGCCCACCTACTCCGCGCACGACGGAACCGAGTTGGCCTACCACGTCCTCGGCGACGGACCTCCGCTGATCTGTCTGCCGGGCGGGCCCATGCAGGCCTCCGCGTACCTCGGTGATCTGGGCGGGTTGTCCGCGCACCGGAAGTTGATCCTGCCAGACCTCCGGGGGACCGGCGACTCCGCCGTGCCGGAGGACACCGGTTCGTACCGCTGCGACCGACTCGTCGAGGACGTGGAGGCACTGCGCGCACATCTGGGCCTCCACGCACTGGATCTGCTGGGGCATTCGGCGGGCGCGAATCTCGCTGTGCGCTACCTGGAGCGCCACCGGGACCGGGTGGGCAGGCTCCTCCTGATCACGCCGAGCGTCATGGCCGTAGGGATCACGGTCACGGGAGCCCTGCGGCGTGAAACGGCGCTGCTGCGCCGGGACGAGCCCTGGTTCCCCGCGGCGTTCGCGGCGCTGGAGGCCATCGTCGCCGGCCGCGCGACCGCCGACTCGGGGCGCGCCGTCGCGCCCTTCTTCTACGGGCGTTGGGACGCGACTGCGCGCGACCATCGGGCGGCGGAGGGCGAGCAGCGCAACGACGAGGCCGCGGCCGTCTTCGGCACCGAGGGTGCTTTCGATTCCGACCTCACCCGTTCGGAACTCGCCGCGTTCGGGCAGCCCGTGCTGCTGCTCGCCGGAGAATACGACCTCAACTCCCCACCACCCGCGATGGCCGAGTTCGCCGGTCTGTTCCCCGACGCCCGGTACGTCGTACAGCCGCGCGCCGGCCACTTCCCCTGGCTCGACGATCCCGGGCGCTTCGTCACGACGACGATGACGTTCCTCGGTTGACGGGGCGCCCGCCCCGTCGGTCCGTCCTCAGGCCGGTCCGGCCACGACCGCAGGATCGTCGAGGACCCCCCGCACCACCGAGTGCGCCGCACCCAGCAGCGGGCCCTGGGGACCCAGCCGCGACACCGACACCGGACAGGCGGGTCCGGCCGTCCGGCTTTCCAACTCGCTCTCCAGAGAAGGCAGGAGCCAGGGCGCGAGGCCGGCCAGCGCGCCGCCCAGCACGACCGACTCCGGATCCAGCAGGTTGACCGCCCCGGTCAGAGCTATGCCGAGTGCCGTACCGGCGTCGCGCAGCGCCCGCCGTACGGCCTCGTCGCCCTCGACGGCCCGCCGCGCGAGCAGCCCGACCAGATCCTCGCCCGGCGCCAGTCCGGCCGCCCGCAGGACCGCTTCCTCGCCGGCGTACTGCTCCAGACACCCGCGTCCGCCGCACGGACACTCGGGACCGTCCGGGTGGACGGGCACGTGGCCCAGCTCGCCGGCGAAGCCCCGCGTGCCGCGCAACAGGTGCCCGTCGACGACGACGGCGGCGCCGATGCCGATCTCGGCCGACACGTGCAGGAAGTCGCGGGGCGTGCCGTCGCCGAGCCAGAGTTCGGCCAGGGCGCCGAAGTTGGCCTCGTTGTCCACGGTCAGCGGGAGGCCCGTGGACAGCAGGGCACCGAGGTCCGTGTCGTGCCAGTCGAGGTTGGGGGCGTGCACGACCGTACGGCCGTCGCGCGCCACCAGGCCAGGCACGGCGACCGCGAGTCCGGTCGGCCACAGCCCCTCCCGTTCCGCCTCGGCCACCACCCGGCGGACCAAGGAGGTGAGTTCCTCGACCACCGGCTGCGGGGTGCGGCCCCGGTTCGCGCCGTGCCGCACGGCACGCGCGCGTATCTCGCCGCGCAGGTCGACCGCGCACACCGCGAGATGGTCGACGCCGACCTCCGCCCCGAGCCCGGCCGGACCGTGCCCGCTGACGGCCAGCGCCGACCCGGGTCGGCCCACCCGGCCGGGCCGCTCGGGGCCGAGCTCCTCCAGCAGCCCCGAGCGGATCAGTTCGTCCACGAGGGTCGACACCGCGGCACGCGTCAGGCCGATGTGGGAAGCGACTGCGGCACGCGAGAGCGGACCCTCGGCGCTGACGGTGTGCATCACCCGGGCGAGGTTGCGGCGGCGCATGCCCTGCTGGGTGTCGGGCAGGGCGCGGCCGGAACCGGCCGGGCGGGACTCGTGCAGCGGTGCGGTCATGCCTCCGTCAGTCCTCGGTCGGCGTCACGTACGGGCCTTCGGCGCGGGGTGTCGGTCATCGGGTGTCCGTCCCCCGCTCCAGCAGTGGGGCCGCGTCGGAGAGTACCCCGGAGATCCGGGCCAGCGCGGCCTCGTCGCGCTCGACCGCGTCCAGCACCGGCCCTGCGCCCGTGTTCCAGCGGCGGGCGACCGCGGCCGGGTCCTCGCCGGTCAGCAGCCCGGCGGCCTGTGCCGCGGCGCCGAGCGCGACCAGCTCCTTGGCCTCGGGCACCTGCACCGGCCGCCCCGACAGTCGTCGCACGGTCTGCTGCCAGGCGGTGCCGCGCGCCCCGCCGCCGATCAGCAGCAGCGGGGTGCTCCGGTCCGCGTCCTCGTCGAGCACCAGGTCCAGGGCGCCGAGCAGTGAGTGGACGGCGCCGTCGTAGGCGGCCTGCAGCAGCTGTCCGGGAGTGGTGTCGTGGCGCAGCCCGTGCAGCAGCCCGGAGGCGTGCGGCAGGTTCGGGGTGCGCTCGCCGTCCAGGTACGGCAGGAGGACGGCGGAGCCGCCGGGCTCGACGGCCTCGCGGTTCAGGCCCAGCAGGGCCGCGACGCGGTCGACCGCCTGGGTGCAGTTGAGGGTGCAGGCCAGCGGCAGCCAGTCGCCGTGCGCGTCGGCGAAGCCCGCGACCGTGCCGGTCGGGTCGGCGGGGCGGCGCTTGGAGACGGCGTACACGGTGCCCGACGTGCCCAGGCTGAGCACCGGGGTGCCGGGGCGCAGCCCGAGGCCCAGCGCGGCCGCGGCGTTGTCGCCGGTGCCCGGTGCGACCAGGGTGCCTTTGGAGAACGGCAGGTCGTGGCTGTCGCGCACGGTCCCGGCCACCTCGCCCGGCCGTGCGACCCGGGGCAGCAGCGCCGGGTCGAGGCCCACGTGCCGGAGGACCTCCTCGTCGTACGACTCCGTCGCGGACGCCCACCAGCCCGTGCCCGACGCGTCGCCCCGGTCGGTCGTGCCCTGGCCGGTCAGGCGCTCGGTGAGGTAGTCGTGGGGCAGCCGTACGGCCGCGGTGGCGCGGGCCGCGTCCGGCTCGTGCTCAGCGAGCCAGGCCCACTTCGTGACCGTGAAGGAGGCGCCGGGCACGCTGCCGGTGCGCTCCGCCCAGGCCTTCGGGCCGCCCAGCTCCTCGACCAGACGGCGGGCCTGGGGCGCCGAGCGCACGTCGTTCCACAGCAGCGCGGGGCGTACCGGCTCGCCCTGCGCGTCCAGGGTGACCAGTCCGTGCTGCTGGCCGCCGATCGACACGGCGGCCGCCTCGTGCGCCGCGTCACCGCACTGGCTCAGCGCCTCGCACAGGGCGTCCCACCACTGGCGCGGATCGCTCTCCCGGCCGGCCCCGGAGGAGACCGTGTGCGGCGCCTGGCCGCTCGCCACGACCTCTCCGGTGGACGCGTCGACGATCAGCGCCTTGGTGGACTGGGTGGACGAGTCCACGCCGACGACGAGCGGACCCTCGGCTGCTGACATCGGGCACTCCCTTTTCCGCGGCTCGCGCGATCAGATGCGATCTGACCTGGTGTTTTCCGGTGCGCCCAGGCAGTGGCCACCCGGACGTCACCCCTACGAGGACATCTTGTCCCTTCCCAGGTACGCGAGCGCATACTAATTTGTAAATCGCCATGACGAAATAGTCGGGGCACGCGACCGGAGCAAGCGAGGAGCCGCCGCATGAGTTACCAGCCCACCCCCGAGGACAGGTTCACCTTCGGTCTGTGGACCGTCGGCTGGCAGGGGAGGGACCCGTTCGGCGACGCCACCCGCCGCGCCCTCGACCCGGTCGAGACGGTGCGGCGCCTGGCGGAACTCGGCGCCTACGGTGTGACCTTCCACGACGACGACCTGATCCCCTTCGGCTCCTCGGACACCGAGCGCGAGTCCCACGTCAAGCGCTTCCGTCAGGCCCTGGACGCGACCGGCATGAGCGTGCCGATGGCCACCACCAACCTCTTCACCCATCCGGTCTTCAAGGACGGCGCGTTCACCGCCAACGACCGCGACGTGCGCCGCTACGCCCTGCGCAAGACGATCCGCAACATCGACCTGGCGGCCGAGCTGGGTGCTAAGACGTACGTCGCCTGGGGTGGCCGTGAGGGCGCCGAGTCCGGCGCCGCCAAGGACGTGCGTGTCGCTCTCGACCGCATGAAGGAGGCGTTCGACCTCCTCGGCGAGTACGTCACCGCCCAGGGCTACGACCTGCGCTTCGCCATCGAGCCCAAGCCGAACGAGCCGCGGGGCGACATCCTGCTGCCCACCGTCGGCCACGCGCTGGCGTTCATCGAGCGTCTGGAGCGGCCCGAGCTGTACGGCGTGAACCCCGAGGTCGGCCACGAGCAGATGGCCGGGCTCAACTTCCCGCACGGCATCGCCCAGGCCCTGTGGGCGGGCAAGCTCTTCCACATCGACCTCAACGGCCAGTCCGGCATCAAGTACGACCAGGACCTCCGCTTCGGCGCCGGCGACCTGCGCGCCGCCTTCTGGCTCGTCGACCTCCTGGAGAGCGCCGGTTACGACGGCCCGCGCCACTTCGACTTCAAGCCGCCGCGGACCGAGGACCTGGACGGTGTGTGGGCGTCGGCGGCGGGATGCATGCGCAACTACCTCATCCTGAAGGAGCGCGCCGCCGCCTTCCGTGCCGAC
The DNA here is from genome assembly GCF_021538895.1 of Streptomyces olivochromogenes. Lineage (GTDB taxonomy): Bacteria > Actinomycetota > Actinomycetes > Streptomycetales > Streptomycetaceae > Streptomyces > Streptomyces olivochromogenes_A. The sequence continues at coordinate 34,863 of NZ_JADDRL010000022.1, forward strand.
CCGGAGGTCCAGGAGGCGCTGCGTGCCTCGCGGCTGGACCAGCTCGCCAGGCCGACCGCCGCCGACGGACTCCAGGCGCTGCTCGCCGACCGCACGGCCTTCGAGGACTTCGACGCGGAGGCGACCGCCGCGCGCGGGATGGCCTTCGAGCGGCTCGATCAGCTGGCCATGGATCACCTGCTGGGTGCGCGGGGCTGACCGCGAGGCACGGTGATCGATTGACCGGACTTCGGTGATCGGTTGACCGGCCCTCGCACGGAACGCTCCGGAATCATGCGATCCGGAGCATGAGTCGGTATCAACTTCGGTGCGGAGGTCGCCACCTGCCCGCCAGGGGGCGAGGCTGGACGGCATGGTCACGCCGCCCGTACCGCCTCGCCCGCCCGGACCTCCGGCCGACGCCCCGCCCCCGGGCGGCGGCTTCGGACCGCCGTACGGAGGATCCGGAAACTACGGCCCGCCCACCTCGGTCGACTGGACGGCGACGCAGCCTCACGAGCCGAGAAGGCCCCGGGGCCCGCTGTTCGCCGTGCTGGCCGTGCTCGCGGTCGCGGGAGCCGTCCTCACGGTGGTGCTGATGTCCTCCGGGCACCACGACTCACCGGACGAGAAGCCGCCCGCGCAAGGCAGCACGAGCGCGAGCGGCTCTCCGAGGCCGTCCCTCGGCCTTCCCACCGAGCTGCCCAGCGGGCTGCCGTCGAAGCTGCCGAGCGGGTGGGAGTCCCTGCTGCCCACCGAGGCGCCGAGCGACCTCGAATCGCTCATCCCCTCCCTGGTGGGCGAACTGCCCTGACCGCGCCGCCTAGATGCAGTCGGGCAGCCGCACGTACGTCACGGTTGTCTCGATGCCGCTGTCCACCAGCCGGCCCTGGGCGTCGAAGGCGCCCGTGCCGTCCGTCATCCCGAAGTCGTTGTCGTTGATCAGGGCGAGCGTGTCGTGGTCCACACGCGCGACGCCCTCGATCTTCCCCGGCACGCCGCTCACCTTGCCCAGGTCCACGACGAGACGCTTGGCGAGCACCGGGACGCCCGCGGCCGCCGGGTCGGGCAGCTGCTCCAGGGACGGGGACGTCGTGTCGTCGTCCCAGGGGCCGCCGAGGATGTCCGACCCGTGTCCCAGCTTCACCAGCTGCAGCCGGGCCGCCTTGTCGGTGCGCTCCTCGACCAGCAGCCGATTACCTCCCACGGCCACCACGGACGAGATCTTGAGCTCGGAGGTGTCGTCCTCGCTCGGGTCGACGACGTTCACCGGGTCGAACCGGTAGGCGTACTCGGCGGTGACCGCCTGCTTCCTCGGTGAGAACCGCAGCAGTCGGGTCGTGAGCGACGTGTCCCCGGCGTCCCCGTTCGGCAGGGAGAGCGGGCTCTGCACGGCCATCACCAGGTCACCGCCCGGCAGCTGGGCCAGCCCCTCGAACCCACGGTTGATCTTCCGGTGCAGCAGGACGGACGGCAGCGCCTCCACCACCGGGTAGTCGGCTCCGGTGAGGTTCAGTCCCTTGGGCACGTAACGGGTGAGGACCTTCCCGCGCGCGGAGACGTGGATCAGCGACGGGCCGTACTCGTCCACGAGCCAGAACGTCCCGTCCGCGGCCCGCACGATGCCCTCGGTGTCCAGGCCGTTCGGGTTGTACGACAGCGGCGTCTTCGCGTCGTAGCTGTACGGCGCCTCGTCGCGGCCCTGCTGGTTGGACAGCCCGGTGACGCCCTTGCCTGACGAGGTGGTCAGCGGAATCGCGTCGATCACCTCCACGCGGTCCCCGGAGACCCGGATCTTCACGATCGCCGGGTCGAAGCCCGGCACCGGGAACGTGCGGCGCTTCTTGCCGTCCACCTTGATCTGGCCGTTGGGGCCCCGGTCGGTGATCGTCCAGAACTCGCCCTTGCGGCCGGCCGGGTAGATGTCGCTGCCGATGCCGCCCAGGTCCACGCCGCGGTCGTTGTCGACACTGCCCGGCAGAAGGGCGTTGCTGAACGTGCCCAGCGGTATGTCCCCGAGCGTCGCCGTGCGGGTGACGTGCGCGGCTTCGTCGGCCGGTGCCGCCGAGGCCGCACCGGCCGCCACGAGAGCGACCGCCAGGGCCAGCGGCAGCCCCGTCGCGAGGGAACGGTGGACTCGGCTCCGACCGGTGGGGTGCGGGGACATTCGGGCCTCCTTGGGCACAAGTGCGTTGGCAGCGGCCAGATTTGGGCCCTCGAAGGAACGATGTGCGACCGACGGGTGAACGCGGGGCGTCGTCCACTCGTCGGTCGTGGAAGGGCTACCGTGACGAGCCCTTGGTGTCGGGTGACGAGTCGTCGAGTCGCCAAGTCCGGGGATGACGCAACGTCAATTGCACTCGAGTGACGCGCCGTCCAGCGTGAGCCCGGCAGTCGCCAGCGCCGTCGCCGGATCCCGTGCGGGGCCTCCCGCGGGCAACCAGTGGCCGGATTCGTCGATGTACGGCCACCAATGGCCCCCGCGTCCCAGGCGCAGTTGGATCCCCGCTCCCTGGAGCGTCCACCTGTTGCCCGTCGCCCGCAGCGTCGGTCGTTCGTCCTCGTCCCAGGCGGTCGCGAGGGCGGCACGCGCGCGTGCGAGTGCTTCGCCGGTCACCTGCCACTCCTCGTCGAGCGCGGCCAACGCGTCCGCGCCACCGTGGTGCCAGGCGCGTACGGCCGTCGCCAACCCCTCACGGCCGCGTCCCGACCCCGTGGCGAGCCGGTCGTGGACGGCCCTCTCAGGGCCGCCCGCGGCCAGCCGTACGGCGTCCTGAGCGGCCGTCAACTCCAGCTCGGCCGGCCCCGGCTCCGGACCGGCGCTGAGCGCGTCCGCGAGCAGCCGGTGGGCTTCCGCGGCGGTCTGCGCGGCGAGGTACTCCAGGGCCGCCGGGTCGACGCCGGGCGCCGGTGGGGTCTCGGCGTCCAGACCGGGTGGTGTGCCGGGCGCGTCGGGGAGACCCGGCAGGGAGGGCGGCGAAGGCAGGATGTCCACGGCCGCCCAGGCCTCCGCGGCGTCCACGCCTTCCGGCTCGACGATCGCCGGATCGGCGGCCTGATCGGGCGCCTGAAGAGGCGTGGTGCCCCGCGCGTGGAGCGCGTCGAGGAAGGCGCGTTCGCCCCGGCCCCGGAGCAGCAGAAGGACGAACGGGTCCTCGTCCAGCAGGCGCGCCACCTGATGGCACAGCGCCACGGTGTGCCCACAGTGGTCCCAGGCCCCGCAGTCGCACTCCGGCTCCAGGTCACCGAGACCCGGCAGGAGTTCGATGCCGGCCGCCGCCGCGTCCTCGACCAGATGCGGGGGCAGCTCACGGTCGAGCAGTGCCGCGAGGTGTCCGGCGCGCTCGACGGCCACGTCCACGAACCGGGACCACTGCTCCTGCGGCAGCTCGGCCAGCAGGACGTCCGCCCGGTGCGCCGTACGCCCCTTCTCCCGCACGACAGCCGTGATCCGGCCCGGGCGCACCGAGACCGCGCCCACGGCTCCCGCCCGCGCGAGCCTGCGTCCCGTCTTCACCTGTTCGCCGTCCAGCGCCGTGTCCTCCAGCGCCCGCAGCCAGGCGCGGCCCCACCACGTCTGCGCGAAACCCCGCCCGCGCGCGGGCGGCAGCGCGGCGAACGTGCGCTCCCTGTCGTCCTCGTACCGGTTCATCGGGCCTCCCCGCGCAGCTCCACCAGATCGGCCAGGTCCGCGTCGGTCAGTTCCGTGAGCGCCGCCTCGCCGGAGCCGAGTACCGCGTCGGCCAGCTCCTGCTTGCGGCCCAGCAGTGCGGCGATGCGGTCCTCGACGGTGCCCTCGGCGATCAGCCGGTGCACCTGTACGGGCCGGGTCTGGCCGATGCGGTACGCGCGGTCCGTGGCCTGTGCCTCCACGGCGGGGTTCCACCAGCGGTCGTAGTGCACCACATGCTCGGCCCTGGTGAGGTTCAGGCCCGTGCCCGCTGCCTTCAACGAGAGCAGGAAGACGGGCACTTCACCGTCCTGGAACCGCCGCACGAGCTCCTCCCGCTCGGCGACGGGAGTGCCACCGTGCAGCAGCTGCGAGGGCACCCCGCGGGCCGTCAGATGCCGTTCCAGGAGGCGGGCCATGCGCACGTACTGCGTGAAGACCAGCACGCCCGCCCCCTCGGAGAGGATCGTGTCGAGCAGCTCGTCCAGCAGTTCCAGTTTGCCCGAACGTCCGGTGATCCTCGGGCCGTCCTCCTTGAGGAACTGCGCCGGATGGTTGCAGATCTGCTTCAGGCCGGTCAGCAGCTTCACGATCAGGCCCCGTCGTGCCATGCCGTCGGCGGCGGAGATCGCCTCCAGCGTCTCGCGCACCAACGCCTCGTACAGGCCGGCCTGTTCATGGGTCAGTGACACGGGGCGATCGGTCTCGGTCTTCGGCGGCAGTTCGGGGGCGATGCCCGGGTCCGACTTACGCCGGCGCAGCAGGAACGGCCCCACGAGGCGGGCCAGCCGCCGCGCCGCGTCCGGATCCCGGCCGCCCTCGACCGCCTGCGCGTACCGGGTGCGGAAGGTGCCCAGGCGGCCCAGCAGCCCGGGGGTTGTCCAATCGAGGATCGCCCACAGCTCCGAGAGGTTGTTCTCCACCGGCGTGCCGGTGAGCGCCACACGCGCGCGTGCCTCGATCGACCGCAGCGCCCGGGCCGTCGCCGAGTACGGGTTCTTCACGTGCTGGGCCTCGTCCGCGACGGCCATGCCCCAGGGCACCTGGCCGAGCCGCGGGGCGTCCAGGCGCATCGTGCCGTACGTCGTCAGGGCGAACTCCCCGTCCGCCAGTGAGTCCAGGCCGCGTCCGGCGCCGTGGTAGCGACGCACCGGCGTGCCGGGCGCGAACTTCTCGATCTCACGCTGCCAGTTGCCGAGGAGGGAGGCCGGACAGACGACGAGCGTGGGACCGGCGGCCGTGGGGTCCGTCTGCCGGTGCAGATGCAGCGCGATCAGTGTCACGGTCTTGCCGAGGCCCATGTCGTCCGCCAGACAGCAGCCCAGGCCGAGGGAGGTCATCCGGGCCAGCCAGTCGAGGCCCCGCCGCTGGTAGTCGCGCAGCGTGGCGTCGAGCGTGGCGGGCGGTTCCACCGCCTCCTGCGCCTGCGGGTCCGTGAGCCGCTCCCGCAGATCCGCGAGCCAGCCCGAGGCCTTGACGTCGACGCGGTGGCCGTCGATCTCCGCGGAGCCCGTCAGCGCGGCGCCCAGCGCCTCGACCGAAGTGAGCCGGCGGTCCTGCCGCGCGCGGGCAACGCGCGCCTCCTGGGGGTCGAGCAGGACCCAGCGGTCGCGCAGCCTCACCAGGGGACGCCTGGCCTCCGTGAGGCGGTCCAGCTCCGCACGCGAGAGTTCCTCCCCGCCCAGCGTGAACCGCCAGGTGAAACCGAGCAGGGCAGCGGCCGACATGAACGACGGGGTGGGCGCGGGATGGCCGTCCCGTCCCGGGCCTTCCTGTGGTGGTCCGACGACCGCGTGGGTGGACAGCCCGCGCGACAGCTCCTTCGGCCAGTGCACGTCCATGCCCGCCGCGGCGAGGGCCCGGGCGCCCGTCCCGAGCAGTTCGGCCACCTCTTCGTCGGCGAGTTCGACGGACCGCGGCACCTCCGCCGAGAGCAGGGGCGTCAATGGCGGCCAGACGCGCGCCGCACGGCGCAGCGCCAGCAGCACGTCCATCCGCGCGCGGGGGCCGAAGGCGGAGCCCGAGGGACTGGATCCGGCCCACACCTCGGCCGCGTCCGCGACGACGGCGAGCCCGCTCGTGTGGTGCACCTGGAGCACGGCCCGGAAACGGAGGGGGACGTCGTCGATCACGCCGTTCACGCCGTCCACCGCGTCTTCGAGACCGGGCACCTCGACGCGCAGCGACAGCCGAACGCCCGCGTCGTGGCCGGCGGCGACGTCGTCGGCCCACGCCCGCTGCCCGGGCAGGTGCTGCGGCTCCGGCGCCGCGTAGGCCGGTCCGCCCGTCACCAGGGGCGCGGCGGGGGAGCGGGGGAGCGCGTCGGCGACGGCGTCGAGGAAGGCGCGCAGCAGTCGCTCCGGCTCCGGCATCCGAGGCGGCCCGTCGGCATGGGCCACCGCTTCGGTGTCGGCCGTCGCGGCGGCGTCGGTCACCGGGACCGCGTGGGCCTCGGGCGGCATGGCGGCGGCGAGTTCGCGGACGAGTTCGGCGTCCCGGGCGGACAGCGGGCCCACCCGCCATGCGTCGTGATCACCCGGGGACAGGCCGGGCAGCAGCAGGCCACGGGCCAGGAAGTGCAGAGCCAGCACGGCCGCCGTGCCCCAGAACGAGGTGGCCCGATGCGGGTCCGGGACCGCACGCGCGCGCGTGAGGAACGGCAGGGCCGTGCGCACCGGCAGCAGGACCGCGGGCACGCGCACCCGCTCGACGCCGTCCTCGCCCGGCAGCAGGACGGTCAGCTCGTCGAGGGCTGCCGACGCGGCGGCAGGCGGGGCCGTGCCATCGGGTCGCCAGAAGGCGACGCGCCCGCCGCGAGCGGGGTCGGCCGGTAGGAACACAGTGCAGCAGTGGGCCAGTTCGGACAACTCGGAGGGTGGTGCCGTGGAGATCCTCTGCACAGCTCTGCCGTACTCCTCAAATTTGACTACTGGGTCCGGAGTCGCCGACGGTACAGCACGTGGACGGACGGCCTCGAATGACTAGGCTGTGACCTGAGCCACTTCACCGAGTGTTCGAATGTGTACTGCGGGCGTCGGCCTCAGGGGCGAGTAAGGGTCGCGCCTCAGGGACGTCTCAGGGTTGCGGTCCGGAACCGCGGGAAGCGCGGGCCCGTTTTCAGATCAGAGAGCGGCAGTGGCCGCGAAGGAGGCGACGCACATGTCGAAGAACGCGAAGATCGCCGCAGGGGGTGTGGCGGTCGGACTCATCCTGCTGATATGGCTGCCCTGGTGGGTGTCGTTCCTGATCGTGGTAGGGGTTCCGGCGGCGGCGTACCTCACGCTGGACCCCTCGCAGCGGCGCAGGCTGCGTCGCGTCACGCGCAAGGAACTCGGCCGCTGAGGCGCCACCGCCCCGATGTGTCCGCGCCGAGCGCGCAGGGGTCGACCACATCGCCGCCCACGGGCCTGCCGACGGTACGGCCCGGGGGCGGCGGGGCGTCCCGCTCCTCGAGGTGAGAACAGCATGAGGTCGGAACACAGGGCCGCCGTGCGGTCAGGGAGAGTCGTGCCGGCGCCCGGGCACTCAACCTCCTGCGCGACGACATCCCTGGCCCGCTGCAGCGCGACGACGTCCCCGCCCAGACTTCCCGCGCGGCACAAATCGTTTGCGCCGAAGATCTCCGGAGCGCCACCATGACCGCCATGACGTATGGAAAGGAGGCCCAGCGACTCCACGGTGAGCGCTGATGGCCCGACACGAGGCGTCCCGGACGCCGTCCCGACAGCCCCAGACCCCGCCGGCGCCGTTGACGCCCGCCTGGCTGAGGGCCCACTTCGATCCCCTGCCGTTCCCGGCGCGCATGGGCGCCCTGGCACGTTACGCCCGCACCCTCACCCCGCACGCGTACCAGACGCTCCACCACGCCCTCGACACCGGTGAACCCGACGAGCGGCACACCGCCCTGTTCCTGGCCGTCGTACGCCGTGACCTGGACCGGGTTGCCGCGGCGCTGGCCGACCCCCTGCTGGGACGCCGTGCCCGCTCGGCCGCCCTCCGACTGCCCGTTCCCGAACAGGCCCTGGAACGCCTGGCCCTGAGTGATATCAGGGCCACCCGCCACGAGACCTTCCGGCTTCTCCGGCTCAGCCGCCGCCACGCGCTCGCCGCCCGGCTGCTGCCCCAGGTGTACGAACGGCACGGCGCGCGCGACGTGGGCGCGCTACTGCCCGCCTGCCCCGCTGAGACGGCACAGGCCTGGCTGCCCCGCGTCGATCCGCCCCCGGGGACGCTCAACACCCTGGCCCGTACCGCACCTCACGCCGTGGCCGAGTATCTGGCGGCACGTCACGAGGGAAGTTCACAGCAGGAGGGGGGCCGCTTCGTCCGCCGGCATCGCGCGGTCGCATCGGTCGCCGCACGGCGCGACCCCGGAGCGGCGCTCGTCCTTCTGGAACGGGCCCCGTCGCTCCTCACCCCGGCCGGGGTCCTCTCGGCGCTGCGCCGCCCCGGCGAGGCGCTGGCCGTCCTGCGGACGGTGCGGGCCGCCGACGACGGGCGGCCGACGGAACACTCCGTTCCGGCGGGGCCGTTGCCGCCGTCCGTGCGCACCGCGCTGCTCGAACTGCCCGTCCAGGACCTGTCGTTCCTCGCCGAGCGCTGCCCGGCCGCCGGCAGCCGCGACCGCGGGCCGGAACGCCGCGAGGTGTACCCCGACGGTCTGCTGGACCTCTTGCCGCCCACGGAGCGACGGCGCGTCGTCGACAGCCGTGTCGTGGGCGGTCGGCGGCTGCGGAGCGCGCCGCTCACCACGCTCGCCGCACTCGCCCCGTCCGATCGTGTGGACCTCGTCGTCCCGTGGCTGGCGAAGCACAAGGGCAGCCCCTGGACCAGGGCCCGGCTGGCCGCAGCCCTGCCCCTGGCCGACGGCGAGCCCGTGCTGCGGGAACTCGTGGCGAACCACCGCTCCCACCACAGAGCCGTGGCCTGGCCCGCCTTGCTGGCGTGCGCGGAACTGGAGGGCAGCCCGGACGAGTTCGCCCGGATCGCGGTCGACTGTGAACGGGCCTGGCACGACCAGGACGAGGTCCGCCTCGGAGCGCTCCGGCAACTCGCCGGCGCGGCACCGCGGCTGCTCGTCGCCCTGCCCGACCGGGTGCTGCGCGACGCCGCGCTCACCACGCTCCAGTCCCGCGACAGTACGCGCGCCTCTCTGGCCGCCGTCGAACGGCTGCTGCGCCGCGTGGTCGAACACGCCGCACGGGCCGGCCGCCCGGACCGCGCCGCGTTCGCCGCCGGACTGCTCGGCGAAGTCGTCCTGACGGCACGGCCCGCGCGCCCGGTGACCGCCCTGAGCGTGGACGGGACAGCGGCGGCCACCATCTGGGCGGCCGTCTCCGAGACGGCACGGAACCGACCGGACGTGACCACGGCACTCGCCGAACTCCTCGTCCCCCACCTCACCGACCTGCCCGACCTGGACACCCGGACCCGCGAGGTCGCGCTGACGGGCGACGACCCGGACCTCGCCGCCCGGGCCGCGGCGGCCTGGGTCCGGCCGCCACACGTGCGGGAGGGGCGCTGCGCGGAACTGCTGGCCCTGGACGCCACGTTCGCGACCGTGCCCCTCGTCCTGGCGACCGTCGTGGCCCGCCGCACGGACCTCCTGGACCTGGTGCGCAGTGCCGTGCGCGAGGGGTTCACCGGGCGGGTACGGCCCCGTGCCGTCCCCTGGGCGCCCAAGGTGCACCCCGGTCGCACCGGGCGCTGGCTGCCCCGGCAGCGGGACGACTGGTCCGCGCACCACGCGCGCGTGGCCATGGACGAGACGGCCTCGCTGCGGGCCCGCGCGGACGCGGCGGCGCTGCTGCGGGATCCGGCACGGCTGACGGCACTCGCCGACGAGGCCCCGCAGCCGGTGGCCGCCGCGGCGCTCGTCGCGCTCGGTGAGGTCGCCGACCGGCCGGGCGCCACCGGTCAGGCGGAAGTGCGTGACTTCCTGCTGCGGCACGCTGCGGCCGGCGGCGTGCGCGGACGGGCCGCGCTGACGACGCTGCGACGGCTCCTGGAGCGGGTGCCCGACCGCGACGCCGTCGCCCTGCTGGCGCCCGTGGCGGCGGCCACCGACCTGTCCGTGGGTGCCCGCAAGGAAGCCGCCCGCGCGCTCGGCGCCCTGCACGACGCCGACGCCGACAACGCCTTCGAGGCGCTCGTCGCGGCCTGGGACGCTCCGGGCCAGCACCCCGACGTCCGCGCCGTCCTGGCCCGTGCGCTGCTTCCCGCGATCGACCGCCCGGGCATCGCGGACCGGCTGTTCGCGGCAGCGGACGAACCCGCCGTACGGGACGCGGTCGTGCACGCGCGCGTGCGGGTGGTGCCCGACACGAAGGGCGAGCCGTACACGGCGTTCCTCGTGCGGCTCGTGCGGGAGGGCGGCGAGGACGCGGCTGTCGCCGCCGTCCGGGCCCTGCCGATCTGGCTGACTCCCGAGGCCACCGACGCGACCGCGGTGATCGCCGAGGCGCTGGTGGACCCGGACAGGTCCCGCCGCGTGTGGGAGGCGGCGGCCGGTCAACTGGCCTGGTTCCCGCCGGGAGCCGGCGCCGAGAACGCCGCCCGGGCCGCCTTCGAGGCACTGGCGGAGCGTGCCCGCGCACAGGACCCCCAAGTCCGCGTCGCCGCCCTGCGGCGGCTCCACGCATGCTCCGGCGTCGTGCAGCCCGGCGCCGCCGTCGGAAGGGGGCCGCACCTCCTGGACGCGCTGGCCGACACGCTGGCTGCCGTCGGGCTGAAGGCCGACGCCGCGCAACTCACCTGGGAGGCCGCGCTGGACGCCGTACGGCGCGGCCGGCACGAAGAGCACCGGTGGGAGCGACTGGCGCGCCTGTGCGAGGCGGGGCCGGGGCGCATGCCGGGGACGGCCGCCTACGCGCCCCTGGATCTCCGTCGGGCACGCGAGCGAACGGCCCTGCTCGCCGCCGCGCGGAGCCTGCGTGCCCGCGCGACGCCCGTGTCCGGGCTACTGGCGCTGGCGCTCGTCAGGGCCGGCGGCAGAGGCACGGACTGGGCGACACCATGGCGGGACGAACTCGATGCCCTCCGTGCGCACGACGACCCGGACACCGCCATGGAAGCCCTGCTCGTCGACCCCGCCGCACACGGGTGAGGGAGTTCGGCCCGCGCGGGCTCAGCTGGGTCGTACGGCCAGCTTGTCGAGCGCATCCAGGAGGCCGGGGAGCTCCGGACCCCGGCCCACCGGCAGGACCTCGCCGGGCTCGTCGTCGAGCAGCACGAACGCGATGTCGTCGGTGCGGGCGACCATGGACCAGCCGGGACCGTCGGCGCGCAGCGTCCGGGCGTCGCCCGGGGCGAACGACGAGCGGACCCGGCCGAGTGGCGGCGGCGTGTCCACGTAGGCGCGGGCTTCCGCGAGGACGCGCCGGATTCCCTGGTGGCCCGTCGGAGCGCCTTGCACGCCGTCCTTGCCGTCCTCGCGGTCCGCGGAGCCCTGCTCGCCCTCCGCAGAGGCCTCCGCCTCCTTCGCAAGGGCACCCGCCGTCGAGAACTCGCCGTCGTCGATCTGCTCGCGCCAGACGGCCCACTGCTGTGCGATCTCGTCGGCGCCCAGGCGCCGCTGGGCCGGGCCCCAGGAGCTGGTGTCCGGCGGGGCCAGCGGGGGACCCTCCGCCACATCGGGGCCGGGATCGTGCGGCTCGGGCACGCCCGGGGCCGCCACGGCGACCGCGAGGGGCCAGCCCGGCAGGGCGGCGACAACCGTGCGCTCGTCCGGCGACAGGTCGTACTCCATGCCGCAGTCCCAGGAAGCGATCGCAACCGCGACCAGCGAGACGTCGTCGATGACCACCGTCCAGCGCGCCCCGTCGCCGTCCTGCCCGAGCACCAGACCGTACCCGTCGGCACGCGGCGCGAGGTCCAGCGCGGCGCAGGCCTCCGGATAGTCGTCGCCCAGCACGCTCGGGAACTGCGCCGGCGTCAGCAGCACTGCCGTGAGCACGTACAGCGCATCGTCCGCGGTGGCGACGACCTCCTCGTCCGTCTCGGCCATCCCAGCCTCCCCAATGGTTCGTCCAACGGCGCGCACCCTAGTGCGAGCGGAAGCCCCTTGTCACGACTCGCACGACACCCGGAGCTGCAGTTTTCCGCCTGGACGGGGGCGAATCGCCCCGATCCGACGACGTCCGGGCGGGTCAGGCGACGGGAAGCCCGAGGAGGTCACGCGCCACCGTGCGCGGCGACTCGTCGCGCTCCCGGGCCAGGGCGATGACGGCCCGGCAGGCCAGCTCGCTCACCCCGAACGACAGTGCCTCCGGTGACACCCAGCCCGAGGCCTCGTCCATCCGGTCCTGGTCGTCCTCGGCGCGGGCCGAGACATAGTCCGACGCGGCTTCGAACAAGTTGTGTGCCCGCTTCTCGCTGCCGCCGGCCGCCTCCGCGCGCGTGGACGTGCGAAATCGGGCGATGTATGTGCGAACCCTGTCGAACACGGGAACCACCTTCTCTCTGTGTGGCTTCGGCGCCGTTCGTTCATCTGTCCCCATTCAACGTAGAGTTGGAGTTGTGGCGACAGAAGGGGGACGCCGCGGTGAACCGGTTCGGGCGGCTCGAACGGAACCGGTGGACGTGTCAGTGGGAGCTGTCGTCCAGTGAGTCGATCGTCCGGCGCAGCCAGGTGAGCTCGGCCCGGCTCGTCGCGCGTGCGATGGTGAGGATGCCGCGCCGGAACGGGTCGTCCAGCTCCTCGGCGCTCAGCGGCCGGTCGCCCTCGTAGAAGAAGCTCGCCGGCTCCTCCAGGAACGCCAGTCTGCGCCGCAGCACCGCCACCTGGAGCGTGGGGTCGTCCAGGTGCCTGAGGAAGGCGAGCACCGTGAACCAGCGGTTCTCGTCGGTGATGTCGCGCTGCGCCGGTTCGGCCAGCCGACGCCGCAGCACGCGCCGGCCGTCGTCGGTGAGCGTCAGCACGTGACGCGGCGCGGCCACCGCACCGGGCTCGGTGGTCCGGGCCAGCAGATCCGCCTTTTCGAGCCGCTTGATCGCGGGATACAGCGTGCTCTCGGCGACGGGGCGTACGTGCCCGGTCAGCGCCGCGATGTGTTTGCGCAGCACGTAGCCGTGCAGCGGGGCGTCGTACAGGAAACCGAGGATGGCGAGCTCCAGCATGGCCGCATTCTCCCGCAAGCCCGCTGTACATCGACGCGTGGATACTTCGCTTTATCAATACCTCAGTTCCGAGGTATCTTCCTCGCGTGCCCGATCGCGGCACCGGCGACACCGAGGAGGAACGCGATGCAGCAGGCCGAGTTCGACGGTGAGGGAAGCCGGATCCGGTGGACGGAGACGCCCGGCGAGGAACCCGCGCGCGTGTTCGTCCACGGACTGGGGTCGATGTCGACCGTGTACCACGCCCACATCGCGGCCCACCCCGAACTCGCGGGCCGCCGAAGCCTGTTCGTTGACCTGCCAGGACACGGCATCAGCGACCGGCCCGCACATTTCGGCTACACACTGGAGGACCACGCCGACGCCCTCGCGGCGGCCCTGGACGCGGCGAGGCTGACCGGCGCCGAACTGGTCGCGCACAGCATGGGTGGCTCGGTCGCCATCGTGCTCGCCCACCGGCGGCCCGACCTCGTCTCCCGGCTGGTCCTCACCGAGGCCAACCTCGACGCCTTCCCGCCGCAATCCGCGGCGAGCCGCGAAATCGCCTCCTACGAGGCGGACGAGTTCCTGGCATTCGGCCACGCACGCGTGCTGGAGCGTGTCGGCCCGCTGTGGGCGGCGACCATGCGACTGGCCGACCCGCGTGCGCTGCACCGCACCAGCCGGGGGCTCGTGCGCGGCTCGGACCCCGCCATGCGCACGCTCCTGGAAGGGCTGCCGATCGACCGCGTGTATCTGCAGGGCGAGCTCAGCGGTGAACTGGCGGGCAAGGAGGGCCTGGAGGAGGCCGGGGTGCGTGTGGTGACGGTGCCCGGCGCCGGGCACAACGTCATGTTCGACCAGCCGGACGCCTTTGTCGCGACGGTGGCCGGACAGGGGTGAGGGGCCGCCCGCGCGCACGGCCGGGTGGCGGTACGTCGGCACGTACGCCCGCCTACGCGAGGGTCCGCCGGCGCGGACCCCGGCCTGCGGGGAGGTCCCGCGGCACAGGCCCGCGACCGTGGCCGGAGGCCGTCGTCAGTCCTCGCGAACGGCCAGCGCGAGGAAGCGGGAGTCCTCGTCCACGTACGACGTCATACGCCATCCGGAACCGGCCAGCAGCGGACGGAGGTTGCCCTCGGCGCGCAGGTCGTCCGGGGTGATCTGCCGGCCCTGGCGCGCCGCCAGCGCCGCCCGGCCGATCGGATGGAACAGCGCCAGTGTGCCGCCGGGCCGTACCACGCGCGCCAACTCCCGCAGGTTCTCTGAGGGACGCGGCAGATGCGCGATGAGGCCCGCGCCGAACACGGCGTCGAAGGACTCCGACCGCAGGGGCAGGGCGGCCACGTCGGCGAGCAGCAGCCGCCCGTCCCGGTCCCTCCCGGCCCGTACCGCGGCCCGCAGCATCTCCGGTGTCAGATCCACCCCGACGACCACGCCCGCGGGCCCCACGGCCGCGCGCAACGGCGGCAGGGCCCGGCCCGTGCCGCAGCCCGCGTCGAGCACGCGGTCCCCGGGGCGCAGCCCGAGGTCGGCCACGGCTGCCGCGTAGGCGGGACCGTCGTCGGGGAACCGCCTGTCCCAGTCGGCCGCCCGGGCGCCGAAGAACTCTTGGACGTGCGTGTGGTCGTCGCTCATGCTCCGCATGATCCCTCACCGGCACGGGGGCTGCCGTTGCGCGCACGTTCGAGCGGGACGCGATCGTTCCAGCGCATCTCCGCGTCACATTGCAACACCTTTCGAAATGCGCCCCCTGCGTGCGCCCCTGCTCCGGCTAGCGTCCCGGGGCCATGGGACACCTGGACCATGCCGCCTTCGGCTGGCTGACCCCCGTACTGTCGTACGCGATGGCCTGTACAGGCGCCGCGCTGGGTCTGCGCTGCACCGTCCGCGCGCTCGGCACCACCGGCCGGTCGCGCCGCAACTGGCTCGTCACCGCGGCCTCCGCGATCGGCACCGGCATCTGGACCATGCACTTCGTGGCCATGCTCGGCTTCAGCGTCAGCGGCACCGACATCCGCTACGACGTACCGCTGACCGTCCTCAGCCTCCTCGTCGCCATGGTCGTCGTCTGCGCCGGCGTCTTCGTCGTCGGCTACAGCCGTGACCGCACCCGAGCACTCTTCCTCGGCGGCCTCACCACCGGGCTGGGTGTGGCGAGCATGCACTACCTCGGCATGGCCGCGGTACGCCTGCACGGCGACGTCCGCTACGACCCGATGCTCGTCGGGCTCTCCGTCCTCATCGCGGTCGTCGCGGCGACGGCGGCCCTGTGGGCGGGGCTGAACATCAAGTCACCCGTCGCGGTCACCGTCGCCTCGCTCGTCATGGGAGCGGCCGTCAGCAGCATGCACTACACCGGAATGTTCGCGGTGAGCGTGCGCGTCACGCCCTCCGCTTCGGTCCTGCCCGGGGCCACGGCGATGCAGTTCATCTTCCCCCTCGCCGTCGGCCTCGGGTCCTACCTCTTCCTCACCTCGGCCTTCGTCGCCCTCTCGCCGACAGCAGGAGAGCGCGAGGCGACCGCCTCGGCCCAACGGCCGGTCGAGAGCGCCACCGCCCGCTAGCCGGGGCCCGGCAGAGCGCGCCGCCCCGAACCACTACCGAGCGAGGAGGCCATGCGTACACCCCGGAGGACCCCCACGGCCGGCGCGAAGACGCCGTCCCCACCGCCCGTGCGCGGCCGTCGCGCGCACGCCGGACCACCCGCCGACGAGCCCGCGGACGAACCCGTGGGCCCGGCGGCCGACCTCGCGCCTGCGCGCGCGGGACGATGGCGGACCCGGCCCCGGACGGTGCGGGCCAAGGTCGTCTGCCTGCTGATGGTGCCCGTCGTCTCCCTGCTCGCCCTGTGGGCGTACGCCACCGTCAGCACCGCACAGGACGTCTCCCGGCTGCGGCAGTCCCAGCGCGTCGACGCCGAACTACGGGCACCCGTCTCCGTTGCCGTCTCCGCCCTGCAGGCCGAGCGGGCCGCCGCGGTGCGTCACGCGACCGACCCGGCCGCCGGACAGAGCGACGACCTCAGGACGCTCGCCGCGCGCACCGACCGTGCCGTGGCACGGCTGCGGCTCGGGGACGACCACACCGTCGCCGACAGTGGGGACCTACCGCGTGGCGTCGCCGCGCGGCTGGAGATCTTCGTCGCCGACGCCGAGCACCTGCGGACGCTGCGCACGGCGGTGCTCGACCGCCGGACCGGCTGGGCCCAGGTGTACGGGCAGTACACCCGGACCATCGCCTCGGGTTTCGGCGTGGACGGCGCCCTCACCGGTGTCCAGGCCGACGACGTCGGTTCCGGCGCGCGCGTGCTGCTGGAGTTCTCCCGCGCGCGTGAGGCCCTGGCCCAGGAGGACGTGCTGCTCACCAGCGCTCGCCTCGCCGGGGGCCTCCAGGGCGCACGGCTGCGGCAGTTCACGGGCGCCGTCGAGACACGCCGCACGCTCACCGAGGCCGCTGTCGCTGATCTGCCCGGCGCCCAGCGCGCCGCCTGGCAGCGCCTCGCCGACGGCAGCGCCTACACCTCCGCCGCCGCCGTCGAGGACAGGGTCCTCGCCAGTGCCCCGGGCGCCCGCGCGATCGCCGCCGCTCCGCAAGCCACCTGGGATCCGGCCCACGCGCGCGTGCAGGACGGCATGCGGGGCATCGAGACCGGCGCCGGCCGTGCCGTCGCGGGCCGTGCCGAACCGTTCACCCGGGGTCTGCTCACCCCGGCCGGGGCCGCGGTCCTCTTCGGACTCGCCGCCGTGGCCGCCTCGCTCGTCATCTCCGTACGCATCGGACGCGCCCTCGTGGTCGAGTTGGTCACCTTGCGCAACAGCGCCCTGGAGATCGCCGGCCGCAAACTTCCCGAGGCCATGCGGAGGCTGCGCGCGGGCGAGGAGATCGACATCCGCGCCGAGACACCCCCCGGACCGCCCGCCGAGGACGAGACAGGACAGGTCGCCGAGGCCCTCGGCACCGTGCACCGCGCGGCCCTGCGCGCCGCCGTGGAGCGTGCCGAACTCGCCAGCGGCATCTCCGGGGTGTTCGTGAACCTCGCCCGCCGTAGCCAGGTCCTGGTCCACCGCCAGCTCAGCCTGCTGGACAGCATGGAGCGCCGCTCCGAGGACCCCAACGAACTGAGCGACCTCTTCCGGCTCGACCACCTGACGACCCGTATGCGACGCCACGCCGAGAGCCTGATCATCCTGTCCGGGGCCGCACCCGGACGAGCCTGGCGCATTCCGGTGTCCCTCACCAACGTGGTGCGCGCGGCCGTCTCCGAAGTCGAGGACTACGCGCGCGTGGAGGTGCGCCGACTCCCGGAGGCGTCCGTCATCGGCGCGGCCGTCGCCGACCTCACCCATCTGCTCGCCGAGATCGTGGAGAACGCCGCCCAGTTCTCCCCGCCCCACACGCGCGTGCGGATCACCGGCGAGCCCGTCGGCAACGGTTACGCCCTGGAGGTCGAGGACCGGGGCCTGGGCATGGGGGCGGAGACGCTCGCCGAGGCGAACCGGCGCATCGAGCAGTCCGAGGCACTCGACCTGTTCGACAGCGACCGCCTCGGTCTCTTCGTGGTCAGCAGGCTCGCCGCGCGCCACGGCATCAAGGTGCACCTGCGCACCTCACCCTACGGCGGCACCACCGCCGTGGTCCTGATGCCCACCGCGCTGCTGCACAACGGGGTGGCGGAACGTTCCCCTCGCTCGTCGGCGGACGCCGAACCGGCGGCGGAACGCGAGTACGCGCGCGTGCCGGGCGCCCACGCCCGCGTGCCCGGAGACAGGCCCGCCCTCGCGGCGACCGCACAGCCATCGGCAGACGCCCCGCCCGACACCCTGCCCCCAGGAGTCACCACCTTGCGGCCGCACCGCCCGTCGAACGACTCCGAAGCTTCCGAAGACCTCCCGCGCCGGGTACGCCAGGCGAACCTCGCCCCCCAACTGCGCGAGCAGCGCCGCGAGGAGCGGGACCGCCCACCTGCCTCCGGCGGCGACGATCCGCGTACTCCCGAACTCGTACGGGACCGCATGGCGGCCTACCGCGACGGCTGGGCGCGCGGCGGCGGACGGCAGCCCGGCCGCGCAGTCGCCCCGGACACCGAATCGGGCAGTCACAGCAGCGAAGGAGACTATGCATGATCCACGACCCGGGCATGCGGGCCGCCCAGCGATCTCGTGAACTCGACTGGTTGCTGGACGACCTGGTGGCACGCGTGAGCGACGTGCGGCACGCCGTGGTGCTCTCCAACGACGGCCTCGCGGTCGGCGCTTCCACCGGCCTCAAACGCGAGGACGCCGAGCATCTGGCCGCCGTCGCCTCCGGCTTCCACAGCCTGGCCAAGGGCGCGGGCCGGCACTTCGGAGCCGGAGGCGTGCGTCAGACCATGGTGGAGATGGACGACGGCTTCCTCTTCGTGGCGGCCGCCGGGGACGGCTCCTGCCTGACGCTTCTCACCGCCGTGACCGCCGACATCGGACTCGTCGCGTACGAGATGGCACGGCTGGTCAAGCGTGTCGGCGAGCACCTCCGCACGGCGCCGCGCGTCGGTGCTCGCCCACCTGTCGTGGGCTGAGCCGAGAGAGCGGTCGGCACGGATGATCGAGGACAGGGCCGGCGCCCCGAGCGACCAGGGCAGCCAGTGGTACGACATAGAGGCGGGGCCCCTGGTCCGCCCGTACGCGATGACGGGCGGCCGCACCAGACCGGGCCCCACCGGGGTGCGATTCGACCTGATCGCGCTCGTCGCTCTCGACCCAGGCGCCCCCGTCGTCGACGACGACACCGCGCTCGGACCCGAGCACCGCACGCTCATCGACCTGTGCCGCACGGAAACGCAGTCCGTCGCCGAACTCGCGGCGGACGCCGACCTTCCCGTCGGAGTGGTCCGGGTGCTCCTCGGCGACCTCCTGGAGCTGGGCTGCGTCACGGTCAGCAGTCCAGTGCCTCCGGCGCAGCTGCCCGACGAGCGCATTCTGCGCGAGGTCATCGAGGGATTGCGGGCGCTGTAGACGAGGGTTCAGAACCAACCGGACGAGCACGGCACACGGTCGCACACCTTTCCGGTAGCAACCGGACTCCAGTCGGTCACATCGCGTGGATATCGGGTCAATCACCCGGAAGGGGGAGGGAATTGTCATGATGCTGACTTCGCACCCCGACGTGCTCCCGGACGTCGACCGTACCCGGCACTCCCGAGAGAAGTGATCATGGTATCCGAGCACTCCGTTGCCGCGGATGGCGATCCGTCCGCCCTGGCGCTGAAGATTTTGGTCGCCGGCGGATTCGGCGTGGGCAAGACCACGCTGGTGGGCGCGGTCAGCGAGATCCGCCCTCTGCGCACCGAGGAGCTGCTCAGCGAGGCGGGTCAACTGGTCGATGACACCGACGGCGTGGACCAGAAGGTGACCACGACCGTCGCCATGGACTTCGGCCGTATCACGATCCGCTCCGGCCTCTCCCTCTACCTCTTCGGCACACCCGGCCAGGACCGGTTCTGGTTCCTGTGGGACGAACTGTCGCAAGGGGCCCTCGGCGCCGTGGTTCTGGCCGACACCCGGCGGTTGGAGGACTGCTTCCCGGCGGTGGACTACTTCGAACACCGGCGCATACCGTTCGTCGTGGCCGTCAACTGCTTTGCCGGTGCCCGCGCGTACAGCGCCCACGAGGTGTGCCGAGCCCTCGACCTCGACCCGGGAACGCCGGTGGTCCTGTGCGACGCCCGCGACCGGGCCTCGGGCAAGGAGGTGCTGATCCGTCTCGTCGAGTACGCCGGACGGATGCACACCGCCCGGCTCCTCGACTCCGTGAGCTGACCGGCGGCGGCTCTCAGCCCGTCAGATCCGTCAGCGCCACCACATTGTCGATGGCGACCCGGACCAGGAGTTCGCCCGGAACGCCGTTGCGGGCACCGAACGCCTCGGCGTGCTCCTCGCCCATGTACCGTGCGGCGATCCGGGTCGCCCAGTGGCGAAGTTCGCCGAGATCCTCGGACAGGCGGGCCCGGCCGTTCAGGACCACGAAGTGGAAGGGCGGTGTGTCGTCGTCCACGCACAGGGCGACCCGCTCGTCGCGGGCCAGATTGCGCCCTTTCACCGTCTCCTTTCCGGTGTTGAAGACCACCTCGTCCCCGTCCAGCAGAAACCAGACCGGCGCCACGTGCGGGCTCCCGTCGGCGCGTACGGTCGACAACTTGCCGGTGCGAGTGCCGTGCGAGACGAACTCCCGCCATTGCTCATCGGTCATCTTCTGTGCCATGGCCCCATCCTCCTTGCCCGGACGGCGGTCGTGGGGAAGGCTGGCGGACAGATCCTCCGGCCAGGGAGGCGACATCACACGGGGAGCGGGAGCATGGCGCAGAACCAGGGACTCGGCTGGTTGCTCGACGACCTGACCGGGCGCGTGGAACACGTACGGCACGCGCTGGTCCTGTCGAACGACGGGCTGGTGACGGGTTCGAGCACGGGCCTGCGCCGTGAGGACGCGGAGCATCTCGCCGCCGTCGCCTCCGGACTCCACAGCCTGGCCAAGGGTTCGGGACGCCACTTCAGCGCGGGCAGGGTGCGCCAGACGATGATCGAGTACGACGACGCGGTCCTGTTCGTCACCGCGGCCGGCACCGGCAGCTGTCTGTGCGTGCTCAGCGGCGCGGAAGCCGACATAGGCCAGATCGCCTACGAGATGACCCTGCTGGTCAACCGGGTCGGCGAGCACCTCGGCGTCGACGCCCGGCACCCCGAGCGTACTTCCCCGGCAGACCTCTGACCTGCTGGTTTGTCTTTGCCCGTGGAGTTATCCACAGGCTCGCCACGCGATGCGCCGGACCGGCTACGGTTTTTTCACGGCGAGCGCACACGGCGCGAGCCACCCACTCCACGGGGGAGATGACCATGTCGGGCACCACCATCACGCAACCCCGCCCCCACACCTGCGCGCCCAGCCGCGCCGCACGTGAACTGGAACTCAAGCGGGGAGAGTTCGACCTCGCCGTGCACCTCGGCCGGATCCGCACCGTGCCCGACGAGGGAGGGGGAGGGGGCCGCAGGATCGAGCACGCCGAGATCGACCGGCTGCGTGCACAGGACGGCTTCCCCGAAGTGCTCCGCGACGGTGTCCGGGCCGTCGGCACCACCGAGGGCGCGAAGATCATGAACGTGCCCGTCACCCGGTTCACCCGGCTCGCGCGCCTGGGGCTGGTCGTGCCGGTGAAGTACTACCTGAATCGCTACCGCGCCGTGGTGTGGCTCTATCTCGCCCAGGAACTGGAGGAGTTCGCGAACGACGAGAAGAACTCCTTTCTGCTGACGGGACGTACGCCCGAGGTGCTGCGGGCCCAACTGACGGCGGGCGTGGATCTGCGAGCCCGCAACTGGCGCGGACGGCATCTGGGATTTCTGCTGCGTCTGGCCGAGGAACCGTGGCACCGGGCGGGGGCCGTGGCGGCCTTTCTCGACCCCGCTCATGTCGCGGACGTGGTGAGGGACCCCTACGAGCGGTCCCATCTCAACCGGTTCCGCCCGGCGCCACCCACCCACGGGGCACCGGGATCACCCTCCGCACACCTCGCCCAGGAGATCATGACGGCGAGCGACCAGGACGAGATCGGCTGGCTGAGGAACGACCTGGCCCGGGCCGTGGAGGAAGCTCGCGGGCACCGGCCCGCGCCGAGCCCGGCCCCACGCGGTGAGGCCCCAGCGACCCCGCACAGCGCCCCCTTGGCTCAGCACCGCGCCACCGCGGCCCCACGCCGCGCCTCCGCGCCGGAGACGTCCGTGGCACCCGAGCAGCCCCGCCGTCTGCTGGGCTGGCTGCGTCGCAGAAGCCCCCGGCCGCCGTGCTCCGAAGCATCCGGTCGCGCGGCGGTCTGAAACCGGCTGGTCTACAGGGACCTGAACAGACCTTCCTGGACGACCGAGACGAGCAGCCGGCCCTGTAGGTCGTAGATGCGGCCCCGCGCCAGACCGCGCCCGCCGGTCGCGACCGGGGACTCCTGGTCGTACAGGAACCACTCGTCCGCGCGGAACGGCCGGTGGAACCACATGGCGTGGTCCAGCGACGCCATGTCGAAGTTCCGCGCACCCCACAGGGGTTCGATAGGGATGCGGACGGCGTCCAGGAGGGTCATGTCACTGGCGTAGGTCAGCGCGCAGGTGTGCACCAGCGGGTCGTCGCCCAGTGGTCCGACCGCACGCATCCACACCGCGCTGCGCGGCTCGCAGCCGTCGATCTCCTCGGGGTTCCACCGCAACCGGTCGACGTAACGGATGTCGAAGGGCTGCCTGCGCGCCATCCGCTCCAACTGCTCGGGCAGCGCGCCCAGATGCTTGCGGATCTCGTCCGCGAGCGTCGGCAGGGACTCCGGGTGCGGCACCTCGCGGGCCGGCGGCAGCTGGTGCTCGAAAGGTCCTTCCTCAGGCTTGTGAAAGGAGGCGGTCAGATTGAAGATCGTGCGGCCGTGCTGCACGGCGGTGACCCGGCGCGTGGTGAACGACAGCCCGTCGCGGATCCGCTCCACCTGGTACACGATCGGCACGCCCGGCCGCCCCGGGCGCAGGAAGTACGCGTGCAGTGAGTGCACCGGTCGCTCGCCGTCCGTGGTACGCCCGGCGGCGACCAGTGCCTGCCCCGCCACCTGGCCGCCGAAGACCCGCTGGAACGACTCCTGCGGGCTTCGGCCACGGAAGATGTTGACCTCGATCTGCTCAAGGTCGAGCAGGTCGACGAGTTTCTCGGCCGGGTTCGTCATGCCGGGGCCTCTCCAGTCCTCACAGCTGGCCGACGTCGGTCACGCGGACGACGGCGCGGCCCTCGGCGTCGGAGGCCGCAAGGTCGACCTCGGCGCTGATGCCCCAGTCGTGGTCGTCGTTCGGGTCGTCGAAGATCTGGCGGACGCGCCACACCTTGTTCTGCGGCTCCTCCTGGATGACGAGCAGCTTGGGGCCGCGCGCGTCGGGTCCGGTGCCCAGGTCCTCGTACTCGTCCCAGTACTTGTCCATCGCCTCGCCCCAGGCCTCGGCGTCCCAGCCGGCCTCGGCGTCCATCTCGCCCAGCTCGTCGACCTGGTCGAGGGCGGCGAGCTCCACGCGCCGAAACATCGCGTTGCGGACCAGGACGCGGAAGGCACGCGCGTTGGTGGTGACCGGCTTGACCTCGTCGGCCTTCTCCTGGGCCTCCTCGGCGGTCATCTCCTCCGGGTTGGCCAGCTGCTCCCACTCGTCCAGCAGGCTGGAGTCGACCTGGCGCACCATCTCACCGAGCCACTCGATCAGATCCTGGAGGTCCTCGGACTTCAGATCGTCCGGGATGGTGTGGTCGAGCGTCTTGTAGGCGCTGGCGAGGTAGCGCAGCACGATGCCCTCGATGCGGGCCAGCTCGTAGAAGGACACCAGCTCCGTGAAGGACAGGGCCCGTTCGTACATGTCCCGGATGACGGACTTCGGGGACAGCGGGTGGTCGCCGACCCAGGGGTGGCTCTTGCGGTAGGTGTTGTACGCGTGGAAGAGGAGCTCTTCCAGGGGCTTCGGGTACGTGACGTCCTGGAGGCGCTCCATCCGCTCCTCGTACTCGACGCCGTCCGCCTTCATCGCGGCGACGGCCTCACCGCGCGCCTTGTTCTGCTGGGCGACGAGGATCTGACGGGGGTCGTCCAGCGTGGACTCGACGACGGAGACCATGTCCAGGGCGTAGGACGGCGAATCCGGGTCGAGCAGCTCGAACGAGGCCAGCGCGAACGTGGACAGCGGCTGGTTGAGCGCGAAGTCCTGCTGGAGATCGACGGTGAGGCGGACGATGCGCCCCTCGGCGTCCGGCTTGTCCAGCTTCTCGACGATGCCGCCGTCCAGCAGCGACCGGTAGATGGCGATCGCCCGCCGGATGTGCCTGAGCTGCTGCTTGCGCGGCTCGTGGTTGTCCTCCAGCAGGTGCCGCATCGCCTCGAAGGCGTTGCCGGGCCGGGCGATCACCGACAGCAGCATCGTGTGCGTGACACGGAAGCGGGAGGTCAGCGGCTCCGGCTCGGAGGCGATCAGCTTCTCGAAGGTGGTGTCCGTCCAGCCGACGAAGCCCTCCGGCGCCTTCTTGCGGACCACCTTGCGGCGCTTCTTCGGGTCCTCGCCCGCCTTGGCGAGCGCCTTCTCGTTCTCGATGACGTGCTCGGGCGCCTGCGCGACCACGAGCCCGGCCGTGTCGAAGCCCGCCCGGCCGGCCCGCCCCGCGATCTGGTGGAACTCGCGGGCGCGCAGGGTCCGCACACGGTTCCCGTCGTACTTGGTCAGCGCGGTGAACAGGACGGTGCGGATCGGCACGTTGACACCGACGCCGAGCGTGTCCGTGCCGCAGATGACCTTCAGCAGGCCGGCCTGTGCGAGCTTCTCCACCAGGCGTCGGTACTTGGGCAGCATGCCCGCGTGATGGACGCCGATGCCGTGGCGGACGTAACGGGAGAGGTTGCGGCCGAACTTGGTGGTGAAGCGGAAGTTGCCGATCAGCTCGGCGATCTGGTCCTTCTCCTCGCGCGAGCACATGTTGATGCTCATCAGCGCCTGCGCCCGCTCCACGGCCTGCGCCTGGGTGAAGTGGACGATGTAGACCGGCGCTTGCTTGGTCTCCAGCAGGTCGGTGAGCGTCTCCGTGAGCGGGGTGAGCTTGTACTCGTAGGACAACGGCACGGGACGGGTGGCCGAGCGGACCACGGCGGTGGGGCGGCCGGTGCGGCGGGTGAGGTCCTTCTCGAAGAAGGAGACGTCGCCGAGCGTGGCCGACATCAGGATGAACTGCGCCTGCGGAAGTTCGAGCAGCGGGATCTGCCAGGCCCAGCCGCGGTCGCCCTCCGCGTAGAAGTGGAACTCGTCCATGACGACCTGGCCGACGTCCGCGTCCTTGCCGTCGCGCAGCGCGATGGACGCGAGCACCTCGGCGGTGCAGCAGATGACGGGCGCGTCCGCGTTGACGGACGCGTCGCCGGTGAGCATGCCGACGTTCTCGGTGCCGAAGAGCTTGCACAGCTCGAAGAACTTCTCCGACACCAGCGCCTTGATGGGAGCCGTGTAGAAAGTGACCTCGTCCCGGGCCAGCGCGGCGAAGTGGGCGCCCGCGGCGATCATGCTCTTGCCGGAGCCGGTGGGCGTCGAAACGATCACGTTCGCACCCGAGACCGCCTCGATCAGCGCCTCCTCCTGATGGGGGTAGAGCGTGAGACCGCGCTCCTGGGCCCACGACTCGAAGGCTTCGTAGAGGGCGTCGGGGTCGGCGGTCGGCGGCAGCTGATCGATGAGGGTCACGCACCCATCTTGCCTGGCGTCCCGGCCGATGGGGGAATCGGCTGCGAGTACGAAGATCATGGCCGCTACGCTGTGTCGCCGACGGAGCGTCAATGCACCCGGTCAACTGGACAGCGGCACACGAGGAATGGGGCGGGGAACGGCCATGATGGGACCAGCACACTCACTGTCGGGGGCCGCGGCCTGGCTCGGCGTCGGGGCGGCGGCCGCCGCGGCCGGTCACGCGATGCCCTGGCCGGTGGTTCTGTCCGGCGCGCTGATCTGCGCGGGCGCGGCACTCGCCCCCGACCTGGACCACAAGGCGGCCACCATCTCGCGCGCCTTCGGGCCGCTGTCGCGCTGGGTCTGCGAGATCGTGGACAAGCTGTCCTACGGCGTCTACAAGGCGACCAGGAAGCAGGGCGACCCACGCCGCTCCGGCGGGCACCGCACCCTGACCCACACCTGGCTGTGGGCGGTCCTCATCGGCGCGGGGACCGCGGCCCTGGCGATCGCCGGGGGCCGCTGGGCGGTGCTGGCGATCCTCTTCGTGCACATGGTGCTGGCGATCGAGGGTCTGCTGTGGCGGGCGGCTCGCGGCTCCAGCAGCGATGTCCTGGTCTGGCTGCTGGCGGCGACCAGCGCCTGGATCCTCGCGGGTGTCCTGGACAAGCCGGGCAACGGCTCGCACTGGCTGTTCACGGAGCCCGGGCAGCAGTACCTGTGGCTGGGGCTGCCGATCGTGCTGGGCGCGCTGGTGCACGACCTCGGGGACGCGCTGACGGTCTCCGGCTGCCCGGTCCTGTGGCCGATCCCGATCGGCCGCAAGCGCTGGTACCCGGTGGGTCCGCCGAAGTTCATGCGGTTCCGGGCGGGCAGCTGGGTCGAGCTCAAGGTGCTGATGCCGGTGTTCATGCTGCTCGGCGGAGTGGGCTGCGCGGCCGCGCTCAACGTGATCTGACGGACGGGCCTCGTCGTCCGGCGAGCGGCCGGGGTCGGCCTCCGGCGGCGGGGCCGGGCCGTCCCTCGGCGGGCGGGCCCGGGTCAGGCGGGCCCGCCGCCTCCGCCGGAGTCCTGCGCGGCCCCGCCGTAACGCCGCTCGAAGCGGGCGACGCGGCCCTCCGAGTCGACCGTGCGGGCCTTGCCGGTGTAGAAGGGGTGGCTCTCCGAGGAGATCTCCACGTCGACCACCGGGTACGTCTCGCCGTCGTCCCATTCGATGGTCTGGTCGCTGGCCGCCGTGGACCGGGTCAGGAAGGCGTATCCGGCGGAGCGGTCACGGAAGACCACGGGGTGGTAGTCGGGCTGCTTGTCCTGCTGCATGGCTGCTCCTCGCACGGGGCGGTCGGCGGGCAGGGGACTGCGGGGTCAGCTGTAGAAGGTGTCCTCGTCCACGATGTGCATCGCGGCCTCCTCGGCGGAGGCGGCCGCGCCGTCGATGCCCACGTCCGTGGCGACCAGGGCGCTCTCCTCGTCCTCGTGCGCCCCTTCGTCGGGGGCCACCAGGCGGCCGGAGCGGAGGGCGCCGACCTCGTTGTCCAGCGCCTCGCCGTCGGTGCCCTGGCAGTCACCGATGCCGTCGCCGTCGGGCACGACAAGGTCGGGCAACTCCTCGGCCAGGCGTTGGTCCAGGCTCTCGCCCTGGTGGCGCTCCGCCGCCGTGACACCGCTGTGCTCCACTGCCCACGGCCGCTCGGGAGGGGACCAGCCTCGGTCCAGGGGATCGTCGACACCGTCGTCGACCAGTGTGTCCTCCGCGTCGAGCAGCCCCGAGTCCTCCCGGATCTCGGATCCATCGGGCTGGTAGACGTCGTCTCCCCATCCGTCGGCGCTGTCCACGGGTACCTCCTGGTGAAGACGGCCCGTTCTCACCGCGGTCGGCGAAGGTACGCCGGCGCGCGCGGCACGGGTGTCACCCGGTTCGAACCGGACGGTTTCCGGGCGTCCCCCGAACCGGTGCCGCTATCCAGCCTTCCACCCCTGATCGGCACTGCGCAACGGCACGGGCACTGGCCTGCGGGTGCGCGGCCCGTCTCGGGTCCCCTCCGCGTCCCGGCAGCGCGAGTACCCGCCCCGGCCACGGCCACGCACGGCTCACCGCCCGGCCTTGCGGCGCCGCGGGCAAAGGCCCGCCCGGCCCCCACCGACACGCCCGCCCGCCGGGGCCCGGTCCCGCAGACCGAGCCACCCGCCGGTGGCGCTTCCGGACGGTCACCCGTGCCAGGAACGCCACAGTGCCGCGTAGGCGCCGTCCGCCTCGACCAGCTGATCATGGCTGCCGAGCTCGCTGATACGGCCGTTCTCGACGACCGCGATGACGTCGGCGTCGTGGGCGGTGTGCAGCCGGTGGGCGATGGCGACCACGGTGCGGCCGTCGAGGACGCGGGCCAGGGAGCGCTCCAGATGCCGCGCCGCGCGCGGGTCGAGGAGCGAGGTCGCCTCGTCCAGGACCAGCGTGTGCGGGTCGGCCAGCACCAGGCGGGCCAGCGCGATCTGCTGGGCCTGGGCCGGGGTGAGCGCGAGTCCGCCCGAGCCGACCTCGGTGTCCAGGCCGTCGTCCAGTGCCCGCGCCCAGCCGTCCGCGTCGACCGCGCCCAGGGCCGCCCACAGCTCGGCGTCGACGGCATCCGCCCGGGCCAGCAGGATATTGTCGCGCAGGGACCCCACGAAGACGTGGTGCTCCTGGTTGACCAGGGCGACGTGGGAGCGAACCCGCTCGGCGGGCATCCGGGACAGTTCGGCATCGCCCAGCGTGATGCGACCGGCCCCAGGTGCGTAGATACCGGCGAGCAGTCGGCCCAGCGTGGACTTGCCCGCGCCCGACGGGCCGACCAGCGCCACCCGGGTGCCGGGCGCGACCTTGAGGGACACCTCGCGCAGGACGTCGACGCCCTCGCGGTAGCCGAATCGCACCGCGTCCGCGCGCACGGTGCGCCCGTCGGGGGCGAGCGAGCCGTCCCCAGCGTCCGGCTCGATGTCGCGCACGCCGACCAGGCGGGCCAGCGAGACCTGGGCGACCTGCACCTCGTCGTACCAGCGCAGGATCAGGTTCACCGGGTCGACCAGCAGCTGCGCGATGAGCGCCCCGGTGGTCAGCTGTCCCACGTCGATCCAGTCGTGCAGGACCAAGACACCGCCGACCATCAGCACCGAGCCGAGCACCACCACGTGCGTGGCGTTGATGACCGGGAAGAGCACCGAGCGCAGCCACAGCGTGTAGCGCTCCCAGGCCGTCCACTCCTTGATCCGGCGCTCCGACAGGGCGATGCGGCGGGCCCCGAGACGATGCGCCTCGACGGTCCGGCCCGCGTCGACCGTCTCGGCCAGCGCCGCGGCCACGGCCGCGTATCCGGCGGACTCCGAGCGGTAGCCGGACGGCGCCCGCTTGAAGTACCAGCGGCAGCCCACGACCAGCACCGGTACGGCGAGCAGCACCGCAGCCGCCAGCGGCGGCGCGGTGACCACGAGCCCGCCCAGCAACAGCACGACCCACACCACACCGATCGCGAGCTGCGGCACCGCCTCGCGCATGGCGTTGGCGAGCCGGTCGATGTCCGTGGTGATCCGGGACAGCAGGTCGCCGGTGCCCGCCCGTTCCAGGACGCCCGGCGGCAGTCCCACCGACCGGACGAGGAAGTCCTCGCGCAGGTCGGCCAGCATCCGCTCGCCGAGCATCGCGCCGCGCAATCGCACCTCGCGCACGAACACGGCCTGCACGGCCAGCGCGAGCACGAACAGCCCGACGGTCAGACCGAGATGCAGCTCCCGCGCCCCGTCGGACACTCGCTCGACGAGCCCGCCCAGCAGGTACGGGCCCGCCATGGAGGACACCACGGCCACGGTGTTGACGGCGATGAGGAGCAGGAAGGCGCGACGGTGGCGCCGGAACAGTTCGGCCACGTAGGCGCGCACGGTCGCGGTGGCGCCGACGGGCAGGGTGGTGGCCGTCGTCGGGGCCGCCGGGTCGTACGCCGGTGGCGCAACGCCGATCATGCGCTCTCCTCGATCTCTTCGAACGTGCCCAGCCGGTTGGCGGCCTCGTCGCCGTCCAGCCCGTTGCGCAGGGCTGCCCGGTCGTCCTTCCGCGTCTTCCGCAGAGCTGCCTCGTGGTCGTCCAACCTGGTCCGCAGGGCGGCCTCGTCATCGGTCTCACGCGTCACGACCGCCCGGTACAGGGGATCCGTGTGCACCAGTTCGCGGTGCGTGCCGACCGCGACGACCTCGTCCTCGTGCACCATGACGACCCGGTCCGCGCGGTCCAGGAGCAGCGGGGACGAGGTGAACACCACGGTGGTGCGTCCCGTCCGTAGCGTCCGCACCCCCTCCGCGATCCGCGCCTCGGTGTGCGAGTCGACGGCGGAGGTCGGCTCGTCCAGGACGAGCACCTCCGGGTCGGTGATCAGGGACCGGGCGAGCGCCAGCCGTTGGCGCTGGCCGCCCGACAGCGAGCGCCCGCGCTCCGTGATGCGGGCGTCCATCGGATCCCCCTCGTCCAGAGATCCCTGGGCGAGTGCGTCCAGGACGTCGCCGCACTGCGCGGCCGCCAGCGCCTCCTCGGCCCCGACCCCGCCGGACGCGGGGACGTCGAGCAGCTCGCGCAGCGAACCGGACAGCAGGACCGGGTCCTTGTCCTGGACGAGGACGGCGGTGCGGGCGGTGTCGAGGGGCAGCTCGTCGAGCGGCAGGCCGCCGAGCAGGACCGACGGGCCGGCCTCGGAGGGATGCCCGCCGAGGCGTTCGGCAAGGCGTCCCGCCGCGTCCGGGTCGCCGCAGACCACGGCGGTGAGGCGGCCGTTGGGCGCGAGCAGACCGGTGGCCGGGTCGTACAGGTCGCCGCTCGGGGCGTCGGCCTCACGCGACCCTCCGGCGTCGGTGGTCCGGCGCAGGGACAGCACGCGGGCGGCACGTTTGGCCGACGGGCGCGAGAAGGAGTACGCCATGGCGATCTCCTCGAAGTGCCGCAGCGGATAGGTGAGGACCATGACGGCGCTGTAGACGGTGACCAGTTCGCCGACGGTGATCCGGCCCTGGCGGGCGAGATGGACGCCCTGCCAGACGATCGCGATCAGCAGCAGTCCCGGCAGCAGCACCTGGATCGCGGAGATCAGGGACCACATCCGGGCGCTGCGGACGGCCGCGCGCCGTACCTCCTGGGAGGCGCGGCGGTAGCGGTCGAGGAACAGTTCCTCGCCGCCGATGCCGCGCAGCACCCGCAGACCGGCGACGGTGTCCGAGGCCAGCTCGGTCGCCCGGCCCGCCTTCTCGCGCTGGAAGTCGGCGCGCCGGGTCGCCCGGGGCAGCAGCGGCAGGACGGCGAGCGCCAGCACGGGCAGCCCGACCGCGACGATGACGCCGAGCGCCGGCTGGTAGACGACCAGGCCGACACAGACCACGACGACCGTCAGCGCGGCGGCGGTGAAGCGTGACACGGCCTCGACGAACCAGCCGATCTTCTCCACGTCGCCGGTCGAGACGGCCACCACCTCACCGGCCGCGACCCGCCGGGTCAGCGCGGAGCCCAGCTCGGCGGACTGGCGGGCCAGCAGTTGCTGGACGCGGGCGGCGGCGGTGATCCAGTTGGTGACCGCGGTCCGGTGCAGGAAGGTGTCGCCCACGGCGATGGCCACACCGCACAGCGCCATCAGCGCGCCGGTCTGGGCCAGCCGGGTGCCGGAGTGGTCGACGACGGCCTGGACGGCGAGGCCGACGCAGAACGGCAGCGCGGAGACGGACACGAAGTGCAGCAGGCCCCAGGCCAGTGCCTTCAGCTGTCCGCCCAACTGGTTCCGCCCCAGCCACCACAGGAATCGGGGACCCGAACGTGCGTCGGGCACACCCGGGTCGGGATACGGAAGGTCTTGAATCTGCATGACGTCCCAGTGGCTCTCGTCAGGCGGGGAAGCGGCAACAAGCCGTGAAAGGTTCGCGTCGGAGCGTGGTCGAAATCAAACGGTTTTCCTGGACGGCGAGCAGAATCGGCAGGCTTCGGTGCGCCGTTCGCGGCGATGTCCGGAACTTCACGCAATGCGGCGGTACGTGGTGCCAGGATGTCCGGATGCGGATCGACGGGGCGCGGATCGACGGTGTGCGGCGAGTGGCGGTCGCGGTGGCGGCCCTCGGCACTCTTCTGACGGCCCCGACCGCCTGCGGCTCGGCGCAGCACCGCGACACCGAAGCGACGGGACACCGAGACAGCAACGCCGAGCCCGGCGGCCCGGCCGGATCAC
This sequence comes from Streptomyces olivochromogenes, assembly GCF_021538895.1. GTDB lineage: Bacteria > Actinomycetota > Actinomycetes > Streptomycetales > Streptomycetaceae > Streptomyces > Streptomyces olivochromogenes_A. Next base: position 66,077 of record NZ_JADDRL010000022.1, read on the forward strand.
CCGACGCCGGATCGACCCGCCCTGGACCGCCCGGCCCCGGCCCTCAGGACCCGACTCGCATTCCGGATGTCGGCGACCGTCTGCAGCGGCGGATTCCGGCCGACTCCGGCCAGGTGGTGGCGGTCTACGGCGACGGCAGGGACTCGGCGGACTCCACGGTCGTGCTGTACGCCAAGTACGGCGCGAACTGGCGGCGCGTCCGCGCCTGGCCGGCGCACAACGGCAAGAAGGGCTGGACCACCGATCACCGCTCGGGCGACCGGCGCAGCCCGGTCGGCGTGTTCACCCTCACCGACGCGGGCGGGGTGCTCGACGATCCGGGTGCCCTGCTGCCGTACACCCGGGACTCCGCCTTCGCCGCACCGCGCTGGTGGCCCGCGACGCACTGGCACGACTTCGACTACGTCATCGCCATCGACTACAACCGGGTCGCGGGAACGCCGCCCAACGACCCGACGCGCCCCCGGGGAGAGGAGAAGGGTGGGAGCATCTGGCTGCACATGGACCATGGCAGCGGTACGTCGGGGTGCGTCAGCATGTCCAAGTCCGACATGGAGTACCTGCTGCGCACGCTGGATCCGGACCGGCGTCCCGTGGTGGTGATGGGGGACAGGGCGGAGTTGACGGCCTGATTGGCGCGTGGCGTCGTTGCGGGGAGCGTGTCCGTGCCCGTAGAACAGCGGTCCATGAGAAGCCGGATAGTCATGTCCATGCTCGCCGGAGTGACCCTCCTGGCCGGCACCCTCCTCGGAGCGACAGCCGCTCCGGCCCGATCCGCCGACGCCCCCGCCGAGTTCGGCACCGACTGGCACGACCCGGTGACCGCCGCCCCGCCGATCGCCAAGCCGGCCGCCACGTCCTGCCGCATCACCCTCGCCGAGGCCCAGTTCCGTGACTTCACGCCGTACAAGGGCGCGTACACACCGCCGGACGGCTGCGGGGACCGCTGGAGCAAGGTGGTGTTACGCCTCGACGGCAAGGTGAAGGGGCGCCAGTACGACCGGCTCGGCTATCTGCACGTCGGTGGCGTCGAGGTCCTGCGCACGTCGACGCCGGAGCCGTCCCCGGACGGCATCGAGTGGTCGGTGGAGAAGGACGTCACCCGCTACAGCGACACCTTCCGCCAGGCGCAGGACGTCGAGATGCTGATCGGAAACGTCGTCGACGACACGTACACGGGCGTCATCGACGTCAAGGTGACGTTGACCTTCTACCGGGCCGACCCCGTGATCCACCAAGGCGGTTTCACCGTCGGCCAGGCCAACTCCGAGGCCGGCCAAGGCAACTCCGCGATCGGTCGAAGCCTCTCCGCCGCTGTCCCCGACCGCGTCCTGCCCCTCACCGGTACGACCCTCACCACGCCGCGCAACAGCGAGCGCATCGTCGCCGAGGTGTACGCCACCGGATCGGGCGGCGGCTGTGAGGAGTTCTGGTACCTGACCGCGCCCGACCCGGCGCCGTACTCCTGCAAGGCCGACAAGGGTCCCTATCGCGAGGTGCAGATCAAGGTCGACGGCCAACTGGCCGGAATCGCCGCCCCGTTCCCGAACGTGTGGACCGGCGGCTGGTCCAACCCCTTCCTCTGGTACGTCGTCCCGGCGCCACGCGCCTTCGACGTCAAGCCGATCGAGTACGACCTGACCCCCTTCGCCGCGATCCTCAACGACGGCCGCCCGCACCAGGTCGAGGTCTCCGTCGCCGGCGTCCCCGAGGGCCAGGCCGGCTGGAGCGCTCCGGTGAACGTGCTGGTCTGGCAGGACGAGCATCGCGCGCACGTCACCGGCGGGCTCACCGTGGACAAGGCGACCGACCTGGCCAACTCGGCGACGTACACGCACGGTTCCGACGAGCACCGCGTCGACGCCGAGGCCGGTCACCGGCTGACCGTCGCCGGATACGTCGACACCTCGCACGGTCGCGTGACGACCACCGTCCGCCGAACGCTGGCCCACACCTCCGCGCATCGCTGGACCGAGGGTGAGACGACCGACGGACTCGACGCCACCTGGACGGACGACGAGACCGTCACGGTCGACGGCCGCGGACCGGCCCGGACGACGCACACGCACCGGACGTACACGATGGACGGTGCCACGACGGTCGGCGCGGGCGACCGGCTGCGCACCACCCTCACCCTGGGGGACCGGGCGGCCGTCGTGGAGACCCGTGACGGGCGGCGCACCGCGTGGTCACGGCTCGACGACACCTACACCGGCGACGCCTCGTACACCCTGAACGTGCCGCGCGATCAGCGGCACGCGGTCGGCACGACGAGCGAGCGCTACCGGCTGCACGGCTCGGGCGGCTGCTACGACCGCTCCCTGACCTCGGTCCAGGGCATGCTCACCGAGGATCGCACCGGCTGCTGAGCCGACGGGTGTGGGACGCGTCCCCGGCCCCGCCGCGACGCGTCGCACGCCTGCCCCTGCCCGCGCACCCCGGCCGGTGCGGATCGCCCCCGCCGCGCGTTCAGCAGCGCTCGGCCGCCGCTCCGTCCACGAGCGTGTCGAGCAGGCCGCCGAGCAGCTCGCGCTGCTCCTCCGTGAGCGGGGCGAGGATCTCCTCCGCCGCCGACCGGCGCGCCCCGCGCAGCTCGCGCAGGGTCGTCCGGCCCTCGTCCGTGAGCTCGATCCGGGTCACCCGCCGGTTGGTCGGATCGGCCACCCGCCGCACCTTGCCGCTCGCCTCCAGCCCGTCGACCAGGGTCGTCACCGCGCGCGGCACCACCTCCAGCCGCTCGGCGAGGTCGGCCATGCGCGGCGGGGAGCCGTAGTGCGCGAGGGTGCGCAGCAGGCGCGACTGGGCCGGGGTGACGCCCAGGCCGCGCCGCTCCAGATGGCGCTTCTGGATGCGGTGCACCCGGCGGGTGAGCCGCAGCAACTGCTCGGCGAGCAGGCCCTCGGGATCGGGGGAGGTCATGCGGGAACAATATCAGGACCTAGTTCATTGTTACCTATACTCACAATGAGCTACGATCCGTCAGTCATCGTCGGCCGGTCTGCGTGCCGACGCCCGCTCACCTCCGTAGGAGCCCATGCATCCCGACCGTGAACCCTCCTGGACACCGCCCGCCGAGGCGAAGGAACAGCCTCGGCAGGTGCGCCGCATCCTGCGTCTCTTCCGCCCCTACCGCGGCCGGCTCGGCGTCGTCGGCCTGCTGGTCGGCGCCTCGTCGCTGGTCTCGGTCGCCACGCCGTTCCTCCTCAAGGAGATCCTCGACGTCGCGATCCCCGGCGGCCGCACCGGCCTGCTGAGCCTGCTCGCGCTCGGCATGATCCTCAGTGCCGTCCTCACCAGTGTCTTCGGCGTCCTGCAGACGCTGATCTCGACGACCGTCGGCCAGCGCGTCATGCACGACCTGCGCACCGCCGTCTACGGCCGCCTGCAGCGCATGTCGCTCGCCTTCTTCACCCGCACCCGCACCGGCGAGGTGCAGTCCCGCATCGCCAACGACATCGGTGGCATGCAGGCCACCGTCACCTCCACCGCCACCTCCCTGGTCTCCAACGTCACCAGCGTCGTCGCCACGATCGTCGCGATGGTCGCCCTCGACTGGCGGCTGACCGTCGTCTCGCTGGTCCTGCTGCCCGTGTTCGTGTGGATCAGCCGCCGCGTCGGCGACGAGCGCAAGAAGATCACCACCCAGCGCCAGAAGCAGATGGCCGCGATGGCCGCCACGGTCACCGAGTCGCTCTCGGTCAGCGGCATCCTGCTCGGCCGCACCATGGGCCGTTCCGACTCGCTGACCAGGTCCTTCGCCGAGGAGTCCGAGCAGCTCGTCGACCTCGAAGTGAGGTCGAGCATGGCCGGCCGCTGGCGGATGGCCGTCATCACGATCGTCATGGCCGCCCTGCCCGCCGTCATCTACTGGACCGCGGGTGTCGCCCTCCAGCTCGGCGGCCCCCAGGTGTCGCTCGGCACCATCGTCGCCTTCGTCTCGCTCCAGCAGGGCCTGTTCCGCCCGGCCGTCAGCCTCCTGTCGACCGGCGTCCAGATACAGACCTCGCTCGCGCTCTTCCAGCGCATCTTCGAGTACCTCGACCTGCCCATCGACATCACCGAGCGGGACCAGCCGGTCCACCTCGACCAGGTCAAGGGCGAGGTCCGCTTCGAGGGCGTCGAGTTCCGGTACGAGAACGGCGAGGACACGGCCGATAAGGCCGACAAGGCCGGTTCCGTCCGCGCCGTGCGCCCTGTTCGTCCCGTGCTCGACGGGATCGACATCACCGTCCCGGCGGGCAGCAGCCTGGCGGTCGTCGGGCCCACCGGCGCGGGCAAGTCCACGCTCGGCTACCTGGTGCCCCGGCTGTACGACGTCACCGGCGGCCGCGTCACCCTGGACGGCGTCGACGTCCGCGACCTCGACTTCGACACCCTGGCTCGCGCGGTCGGCGTCGTCTCCCAGGAGACGTACCTCTTCCACGCCTCGGTCGCCGACAACCTCCGCTTCGCCAAGCCGGACGCCACCGACGACGAACTGCACGCGGCCGCGAAGGCGGCCCAGATACACGACCACATCGCCGCGCTGCCCGACGGCTACGACACGGTCGTCGGCGAACGCGGCCACCGCTTCTCCGGCGGCGAGAAGCAGCGCCTCGCCATCGCCCGCACGATCCTGCGCGACCCGCCGGTCCTCATCCTCGACGAGGCCACCAGCGCCCTGGACACCCGCACCGAACACGCGGTCCAGGAGGCCATCGACGCCCTGTCGGCCAACCGGACGACGCTCACCATCGCGCACCGGCTGTCCACGGTCCGCGGCGCCGACCAGATCGTGGTCCTCGATTCCGGGCAGGTTGCCGAACGGGGTACGCACGAGGAGCTGCTGGAGCGCGAGGGGCGGTACGCGGCCCTGGTCCGCCGGGACGCGCGACTGGAACCGACGGGATGACGCACGACCGGACGCGGTGCCGTGCGACCGGACAGTTGGCGCACGACCGGGCGCGGCGACGCGCAACTGCGTCGACAAGCTGACGATATGCCGGATTTGCGGAGTTATGCGGGTTAACGTGCCCGCATGCAGATGAACACTCCGCCACGGAGCACGATTCGACTGACGCGCCGGGGCAAGCTCGCCCTCGTCGTGACCGGCGCCGTCGTGGCCGGCACCGCCGTGGCGGTGCCGCTGCTGAACCACCTCGACGGCGGCAAGGACACCAAGCCCAAGACCCTGGTGATCCCGGAGGGCTGGCGCGCCAGTCAGGTGTACGACGCCATCGACAAGGCCCTCGCCGTGCCGACGGGCACCACCCGTATGTCCATCGCCAAAGCCGGTCTCAGGCTGCCGGGCGACTCCGGGGGCAACCCCGAGGGCTTTCTCTTCCCGGCCACGTATCCGATCGCCGAGGGGGCGACCCCGCAGTCGGTGCTGCAGAGCATGGTCGACACCGCGAACAAGAGGTTCAACGGGGCGCCCATCGCGGCCGGTGCGCAGCGCAACGCGATGAACATCTACCAGGCGGTCACCATTGGGAGCATCGTCCAGGCCGAGGCCGCCGGCAAGGCCGACATGGGGAAGGTGGCCCGGGTCGTCTTCAACCGGCTGACCCGCGGCATGCCGTTGCAGATGGACTCCACCATCAACTACGCGCTGAACCGGAACACGCTCAGGACGAGCATGGACGACACCCGGATCGACAGCCCCTACAACTCCTACCAGCGCATGGGGCTGCCGCCCACGCCCATCGACAACCCGGGCGAGGACGCCGTGCGCGCCGCGATCAACCCGCCGCCGGGCGACTGGCTGTTCTTCGTCACCGTCAAGCCCGGCGACACCCGCTTCACCTCCGACTACGCGGAGCACCAGCGCAATGTGGCCGAGTTCAACGCACTGCAGAAGTCCCCGGCCCAGCCGAGCCGGAGTCCGGCGCAGACCGCGCCGCAGAGCCCCACGCGGCCCCAGGCGAGCCCCGCTCAGTCCCAACAGGCCCCCGCTCAGCCCCAGCAGGCCCAGACGGCGTCGCCGAGATGACCCGGCGGGACGTCACGCGGCGGCGGGCAGCGGCTCCCCGGCCAGCAGCCGCCTGATGTCCCGTACGGCCGCGCGGCCCGCCCGGTTGGCCCCGACGGTGCTCGCCGAGGGGCCGTAGCCGACGAGGTGGACGCGCGGATCGGCGACCGCACGGGTCCCTTCGACGCGGATCCCGCCGCCCGGCTCGCGCAGTCGCAGCGGCGTCAGATGGTCCAGGGCGGCCCGGAACCCGGTCGCCCACAGGATGACGTCGGCCTCGACGCGCCCACCGTCCCTCCACTCCACTCCGTCCGAGGTGATCCGGTCGAACATCGGCTGCCGGTCCAGGACACCGTCCCGCAGCCCCTGTCGGATCGAGTCGTTCAGCGGCAGCCCCGTGACCGAGACCACGCTCCTGGGCGGGAGTCCCTGCCGCACCCGTTCCTCCACGCGGGCGACCGCAGCCCGGCCCACGCTCTCGTCGAACGGCCCCTCGCGGAAGACCGGCGGGCGCCGGGTGACCCAGGTGGTGGCGGCCGCGTACGGGGCGAGTTCCAGCAGGTGCTGTGTGCCGGACGCGCCCCCGCCCACCACGATCACTCGCAGGCCGGCGAACTCCTGCGGCCCCGCGTACTGCGCGGTGTGCAACTGGCGTCCGCGGAAGGTCTCCTGTCCGGGGTAGCGCGGCCAGAACGGCCGGTCCCAGGTGCCGGTGGCGTTGATCAGCGCACGCGTCGACCAGGTCCCGTCCGAGGTCTCCACCAGCAGCCGCCCGCCGTCGCCCTCGCGGACCGTGCGGACGTCCACGGGCCGCCGTACCCGCAGGTCGAAGGCGCGCTCGTAGGCGGCGAAGTACTCGCCGATGACCTCGGCGGACGGCCTGGCCGGATCCGCGTCCGTCAGTTCCATCCCCGGCAGGGAGTGCATTCCGTGGACCTTGCCGTACGTCAGCGACGGCCACCGGAACTGCCAGGCGCCGCCCGGGGCGGGGGAGTGGTCGAGGACCACGAAGTCGCGGTCCGGCTCGAAACCGGTGCGGCGCAGGTGATAGGCGCTGGACAGACCCGCCTGACCAGCGCCGATGACCACTACCTCGACCTCGCGCGTGTTGTTCACGCTTCCACCAACAGTGCCACGCCCGTGGATCTTCCCGCGCGGTGCGCCGACCCCGGCAGGCGGCGGTTCACAGGGGCCAGGATGGGGGTATGTCAGATGCCTTCACCACACGAGTGCTGCACGTCGCCACCGGTACCCGGGAGCGGGTCGTCGACCTCACGGACGACATCGAGGCCTTCCTGCGGGAGACGGCGGCCGGCCGCAGCGGCCTCCTGAACGTCTTCGTCCCGCACGCCACCGCCGGCATCGCCGTGATCGAGACGGGTTCCGGGAGCGACGACGACCTGCTGGCCGCGCTGCACACGCTCCTGCCCGCCGACGACCGCTGGCAGCACCGCCACGGCAGCCACGGTCACGGCCGTGACCACGTCCTCCCGGCGTTCGTACCACCCCACGCCACGCTGCCCGTCCTACACGGACAACTGGAACTGGGCACCTGGCAATCGGTCTGCCTGGTGGACACGAACCGCGACAACCCCAACCGCCAGGTGCGGCTGAGTTTCCTCGGCTGAGCAAGTCCGCCCGGGGGCGGCCGCCAGATCTCCTTACCTTGCGTGTCCTCTTCATCGACCGGTGCCGTGTCAATGGCGGACGCCCCCAGATGTAGGACAGCCAGTACTTCCGGAATATCGACGGCGTGGCGACAGGCCGGCAGCGGATCGCGTTGTTCGGCTGGACTTCGCGCTTGCGGCCCGGAAACGCCGTTCCGGGACGTGCAGGGCTTCGTCTACCGCCTACCGAAGGGCACGGGCTGAGACAGCCATGATCTGGACCTACTGTGAGCAGTGGAACAACCTCACCGAGACGCCCATGAACCCGCTGACGCCCGAGCAGGCTCAAGCCAGGCACGTCTCCGGCCGGTTGTACACCGCTGTTGCCTCCCCTAATTTTCATGGACGAGTACGGTCGCGACTCCCTCGATTACACGTTCACCCTCATCGACGGGTCTCTCTTCCTGGAGACCGCGACCGCGTACGAATATGGCGATTCGCAGGAGCGAGGCGGAAACGTGGACGCGGAACGCATGGAGATCTATGAGTTCACGACCGACGGCATCATTCGGTGCACCGTGGACATGGGTGGCGAGGAATCCAAGGAAAGCCGATATGGCATTGACGTCGCCAGTAACTGGGAGTCGGTTCCCGATTTCGGCGTCTACGGTGCATTGATCCGACGCGACCGTGCTTGACCCTGCGGGACGGCCCGTTGAAGTGGGCCGGACTTCTTGGCCACCCGTGGCGTCGCGGGCGGTCCCCGGGCTGGAAGGCGGCGTCGCGTGGAGAGGTGCCCCAGCTCGCCGCGCGCCACCTGACCCCGCGTCGGATCCCCGTGTGCGTGGCCGTGCTGCCGGGGGACTTCCCGCGGCGAGACCCCCGTAGGTGTCGGCGTCGGTGTCAGGGGTAACCGAACCGGCCTCGGTGATTCGGGGCGCCGCCGCAACCCCAGCCGCCAGGTGTGGGTGCGTGCGGGTGGAACCGGCCACGGTGGGTTGTGTGCGGCTGGAGAAGTCCTGGAGGTCGCGCGAAGGCTCGCACGAGGTCGGAGGTGCGGTGGCTGCTGGGTCCCGGGGTGTGCCGGGGTCCGGCTTTCGTTCTTTGCCGACGTGACGTGTGCAGAAGGTGTGGATCCTCTGTCGGGGGCGCGCGGGTGAGGTGTGGGAATACCGGTGATCGACCTTCACGAAACCTTCTCGTGGGCTGGCCAGAAGGTGCCTTGTTCGCTCAACTTCACAAGCACCAAGGTGGGTTGAGCACTTGAGCATCAGGAGTCACAAGCGCGCTGCTTGACCCGGACACCGACCGTCCGGGCACTGACGGGGGAACTGTTGCGGTGCGCTCGGCCACGTCGTTCACGCGTACGGGGCCCGACTGTCGCGCCGATCCGGAACAACGTCCCTCCGCTGTCTTTCTCTTGGTGCCTTCGTCCGGTGCCCGAGACAGTGATTAGGAGGGGGAAAGCCGATGAGCGCGGTGAGCGCCGCCAAGCCGACGTACCCCGGCGTCTACGTCGAAGAGCTTCCCAGCAGCACCCGCACCATCTCGACCCTGACCACTTCGGTGACCGCCTTCGTGGGACACACCCGCCGCGGTCCGCTGAACGAGCCGGTACGCGTCACCAGCTTCGCGGAGTTCGAACGCCGCTTCGGCGGCCTGAGCGCACGCAGCGCCGTCGGCTACGCGGTCCACCAGTTCTTCGGCAACGGCGGCACGGTCGCCGTCATCGTCCGGGTCACCAAGGCCGGCAGCGGCAAGGCCGCCTGCGTCACCCTCAAGTCCACCGAGGGCCACAGCGACAGCCCGGTCCTGGAGGTGCACGCCAAGGAGCCCGGCCTCTGGGGCAACGGCCTGCGCGTCGCCGTCGACCACGACACGCCCTGCCCCGACGAGACCTTCAACCTGCGCGTGTACGACGCCCGGGGCGAGGCCCGGGAGAGCTTCACCGGCCTGTCCATGGACCCCTCGAACGGCCGCTACGCGCAGACCGTCGTCAACGCGGGCTCCCGGCTGATCCGCGTCGAGGTGGTCGGCGAGGGCCGCCCCGACCCGTCCGGCACCGTCTCCAAGCCCTTCGGCCACGACCTGCCCGACCTGGCCGTCGACCTCACCGTCAAGATCGGTGACGTGGAGCGGGAGTTCACGCTCTACGACCCCGACTGCGACGGCGAGGCCCCGTGCTCCGTGGCCGAGCTGGCGCTGCTGCTCGAACGCAAGCTGCGCGCCCTGCCCGACGCGCCCGGCAAGCACGCCTTCGCCGGCGCCGAGGTCACCGCCTTCGGCCGCCGCGTCCAGGTCGTCGCGGGCTCCACCGACCCCGAGGACGTCGTCCGCTTCCTCGGCGAGTGCGCCAACGACCTCGGCCTGGAGGCCTCCGTCAACCCGCCGGTCTTCCCGCTGGCGGGCGGCGAGGACGGCGAGGCACCCGGTCCCGGCGACCTCATCGGCTCCGAGGCCGACAAGACCGGTGTCCAGGCGCTGCGTTCGGTGGCCGACGTCAACCTCCTGGTGTTGCCCGAGCTCGCGGCGTACGAGAAGACCGAGGACGCGATCACGGTCGTGTCCGCCGCCCAGCGGCTCTGCCAGGAACGGCGGATCTTCCTCCTCGTCGACGCGCCCGGCACCTGGGTCAGCGTCGACACGGCACGGGCCGGGATCGCCGCCTTCGACGCCGTACGCGGCAACCACGCGGGCCTGTACTTCCCGCACCTGCAGCTCACCGACCCGCTCACCGGACGGCTGCGCTCCTTCCCGCCCTCCGGCGCCGTCGCGGGCGTCATCGCGCGCACCGACTCCGAGCGCGGCGTGTGGAAGGCACCGGCCGGCACCGAGGCGCGCCTCGCGGGCGTGCACTCGCTCACGGTAAACCTGACCGACCGCGAGACCGGCCTGCTCAACCCCCTCGGCGTCAACTGCCTGCGCGGCTTCCCGCTGACCGGCCCGGTGGTGTGGGGCGCCCGCACCCTGGAGGGCACCGACGCCCTCGACAGCGAGTGGAAGTACGTGCCAGTGCGGCGCCTCGCCCTGCACGTGGAGGAGAGCCTGCAACGCGGCCTGCAGTGGGTCGTGTTCGAGCCCAACGACGAGAACCTGTGGCAGCAGATCCGCCTCAGCGCCTCCTCGTACCTGCACACGCTCTTCCGCCAGGGCGCCTTCAAGGGCGGCACTCCGCGCGAGGCCTACTTCGTCAAGTGCGACAGCGACACCACGACCGACGAGGACGTCGCGAACGGGATCGTCAACGTGCTCGTCGGCATCGCACCGGTCCGCCCGGCGGAGTTCGTGATCGTCAAAATCCAGCAGACGTCCGGGCAGTTCGAGCTGTAGGCCCGCGGGAATCTTGGAGAGCTGAAGGAATCCGATGGCAGAGTTCACCGTCAACGCCCATCGTTTCGACCCCTACAAGAACTTCAAGTTCCTGGTCCTGTGGGACGGTCGTACGGTCGCCGGCATCAGCAAGATCAGTCCGCTGAAGCGCACCACCGAGGTCGTCAAGCACCGCCACGGCGGCGACCCGTCCTCCCCGCGCAAGTCACCGGGACGTTCCGAGTTCGAGGGCATCACCCTGGAGCGCGGGGTCACCCACGACCCCGAGTTCGACCGCTGGGCCAACAAGGTCTGGCAGGTCGGCGCCGGGCTCGGCTCCGAGGTGTCCCTCGCCGACTTCCGCAAGGACATCGTGATCCAGGTCCTCAACGAGGCCGGCCAGGTCGCCGTCTCGCACAAGCTCTACCGGACCTGGCCGAGCGAGTACCAGGTGCTCGGCGAACTCGACGCCAACGCCAACGCGGTGGCCATCCAGTCGCTGAAGCTGGAGTGCGAGGGCTGGGAGCGGGACTACGAGGTCCCCGAGCCCGAGGAGCCCTCCTTCCTCAACCCGGCGTGAAAGGGCGGTAGTCGAGGAAATCGGGGGAAGACATGGCGATCACCGGGGCGGCCGGACTGCTGGCCACCTGGGAGGCGGGACTCGCCGAGGCGCCCGCCGGACGCGCCGTGCTGCTGCACGGCACGGCGCGTCCGGACCTCGACCCCGCCGCACTGCCGACGGTGCCGGTGGGCGAGCGTGAGTCCGACCTGTTCGCACTGCGCCGGGCGCTGTTCGGCGAGCGCATGCAGGTGCGGATGGAGTGCCACGCATGCGGTGCGGACATGGAGTTCGACCTGGACGCCGGGGAGTTCGCCAAGTCGCTCGGCGCGGCGGGGGAGTCGGTCGTCCGGCTGTCGGAGGACGGCTGGGACCTCGCGTTCCGGCTCCCCGCCCCCGCCGACCTGACGGCGGCGGCCCGGGCGGCCGACCCGCGCGCCGCGCTGCTCGCGCGCTGCCTGGTCTCGGCCGTCCGCGAGGGGACGGCCGTGACCGCCGACGCCCTCCCGGCGCCGGTGCAGCGGCGGATCGCCGACGCCGTCGAGGCGGCCGACCCGGGCGCCGACGTGACGCTCAACGTCGGCTGCCCCGAGTGCGGCACGGCCACCCGCGCCGAATTCGACATCGCCTCCTACCTGTGGACCGAACTGGACGCCTGGGCACGCGACGTGCTCCTCGACGTCCACCTGCTCGCCACCGCCTACGGCTGGAGCGAGCCGGAGATCCTGGCGCTCAGCCCGCTGCGGCGCCGCTACTACCTGGAGCTGTGTGCGGATGTCTGACTCCTCCTCGGGGGCGCCGTCGGCGGAGCCCGACTTCCTCGACCGGCTGATCGCCCGGCACACCGCCCCTCGTCCGGACGCGGTCCGGGTACGCCCTCGGCTGCCCGGCCCGTTCGAACGAGTGGAGGCGGTACGGTCCCGGACCCCCGACCCCGACGCCACCGACCCGGCGGCCCGGCCGTCCGCCCTTCCGACCGCCGTACCGGACCGGGACGCGCCGCGCCCGGCCGCCGCCGAGGTCCGGCGGCACACGGAACGGGAGCGGACCGTCGTACACACCGAGCGCGCCGTGGGCGAGCCCCAGGCGCGCCCCGCTTCGCCCGTCACGCCGGCCGCGCCGCTGCTGCGTCCTGTCGCGCCCTTGGCGCCGGGACCGCTGTCGGCGCCCCGGACCGGGCCGCGCACGTCCGGGCGAGGTCGCCCGGAACCGGGCGTGGACCGGGCCGCGGCACCCGTGCCCTTCCCCCCCGGCACGGGCGCCGCTCCCCCCACCGTCGTGTCCGCGGCACCGCGCCCCACCGCCGCGGACACGACGGCGGCCCGCGACGCCGTACGGCTGGCCGCCGCCCGACGGCCGACGCGGACACCCGAACAGGTGGTGCAGGTGCAGATCGGGCGACTGGAAGTGAGGGCAGGCCGACCGGACACCGGGACCGGGCAGCCGGCGCGGCGCCCCGAGCGGCCGGGGGCGGCCGTGAGCCTGGCGGACTACTTGTCCCGGGGGCGCGAGTGAGCCGCACCGGCAGTGACAGCGGCAGGACCGGCAACACGAGAGGAACCGAGGAACTGACGTCATGAGCAACGCACTCGCCATCGCCCATGTCAGCCAGGCCCTCGCCCTGCTGATCGAGTCCCACCTGCGGCCGGAGATCGACATGGGCGTCAAGGTGGAGCCGCGCAAGCCGCCGGCCGAGCCGCCGACGGACCCCACCATCTCCGTCTTCCTGTACCAGGTCACGCCCAACACCTCGCAGCGCAACAACGACCTGCCGACACGCGCGTCCGACGGCACGCTGGTACGCCGGGCCAGTGCCGCGCTCGACCTGCAGTACGTGATCAGCGCGTACGGCGACGAGACCGAGCTGGTCGGGCAGCGGCTCATCGGCTCCGTGGTGCGCACCCTGCACGAGACGCCGATCCTGCCCCAGGACGTCATCGAACTCGCCGGTGAGCGGCCCTACTTGGCGGGGAGCAATCTCGCGGAGGCGGCGCAGCGGGTGCGGTTCACGCCGATGGTGATGGACGTCGACGAGACGTCGAAGCTGTGGGGGATGCTCTACCAGACCCCGTACGCGCTGTCGGTGGTCTACCAGGCCTCCCTCGTCTTCATCGACGGCCGCGAGACGCCCGTCCCGGCGAAGCGGGTGGAGCGGTCCGAGGTCCGGGTGCTGCCGTTCGGTGCGCCCGGCGCGCCGGTGCCTCCGGGGCCGGCGCCGCGTGCCGACGAGCCGTCGGGCGGGGCGGACGACGCGGACGGGCCGGAGGCCGGGACCGGTGACGCCGGGAGGCCCGACGCCGGGACGACCGACGCCGGGGAGTCCGCTGTCGGGAAGGCCGCGAAGGCGCCCGCGAAGGCCGTGGCCAGGACCGCGGCGAAGACGCCGGCACGTCCGCGCAAGGTGGCGGTGCCGCCGGTCAAGGCCGTCACGAAGGCGGCGAAGACCGCGAAGACGGCGCGCACGACCAAGAGCGCGCCCCCCGCCGAGCCCACGGACCCGGGCTCCGGAACGGGCGCGGGCGGCGACGAGGGCACGGAGAACTGAGGCGACGTTGGGGTCGACGGGGGCAGGTGAGCACATGGGGACACACGAGTCGAGCACCGCGGACGCGGGCGACGGCAGCGCGGCGCTGACCGCCGAGATCCGCCGCGTCCTGGCATGCGTCGACACCCACGCGGAACGCGCCACCACCGCGTCGGACGCGGGTGCCGACGCCAGGGCGGGTGCCGGTTCCGAGGGGGATGTTCAGGACGCCGGTGCCGGTGCTCGTGCCCGCCGTCGTGCCGCTGCTGCGGGCGGGAACACCGTTGTGCCCGCCGCCCCGACCCCCGCCCTCCTCGACGCCCTCGTCGCCTGCTTCGGGCTCACCCCCTTCGAGCGTGACCTCGTACTGCTCACCGCCGCCTACGAGTTGGAGCCCACGGCCGGCGCCCGGTGTGCCGCGGCCGCCGGTGATCCGGGGCGGGCGCACCCCACCTTCTCGCTCGCCCTGGCCGCGCTGGACGGTCCGCACTGGAGCGCGCTCACGCCCGTGGCGCCGCTCAGGCGCTGGCGGATCGTCGAGCTGGAGGACGAGACACGGCTGACCACCTCCCGGCTCCGGCTCGACGAGCGGATCCTGCACTTCCTGCTGGGCTCGCCCCACCTGGACGCCCGGCTGCACGGCCAGGCGCGCCGCGCCCCGGTGCCGGACGCGCTGCCACCGTCGTACGACCTCGCCGCGAGCCGGCTCGCCGAGGGCTGGACAGAGGGCGGCCACCAGCCCGGCGCACCGCTGCTCGTCGAGGTGACCGGCGGTGACCTGCGCAGCCGCGCCGATCTCGCCGCCGCGGCCGCCGCCCGGTCGGGGCTCGGGCTGTACGCGATGAACGCCGAGGACATCCCGACCGATCCCGTCGAGCGCGATCGGCTGGCCCGGCTATGGCAGCGGGAGGCGATCCTGCTGCCCGCCGCGCTCCTCGTGGAGGTGGGCGAGCTGGACCGTGATCAGCGGGCGGCGGTCGAGGCGTTCCTGGCCGGTGCCGCCGTACCGGTCGTCGTGTCGAGCGAGGACCCGCTGCGCACCGAGCGCCCGCGCGGCGTCCGGGTGGCCGTGCCCCGGCTCGACGACGAGGAGCAACTCGCCCTGTGGACTGGTGCTTTCGCGGAGGTCGCCGACCTGGAGGAGAGTGAACTTCGGTCATTGGTCGCGCAGTTCCAGTTGCCGCCGCACGTCGTGGGGTCCGTGGCGGCCACCGTGGGCCGCCGGCTGCCGTACGAGGACGAACTCGACGCCGCGGGGCTCGCCTGGCGGACCGGTCTCGACGAGGCCCGGATCGGCATGGACGAGCCGGGCCGCCGGATCGAGCCGCAGGCCGGCTGGGGCGACCTGGTGCTGCACGAGCGGCAGACGGCCGTACTGCGGGAGATCGTCGCGCACGTGCGGCAACGTGCCACCGTCCACCAGGAATGGGGCTTCGCCGCGACCCTGCGCCGCGGCCTCGGCGTCACCGCCCTGTTCGCGGGCGGTTCCGGCACCGGCAAGACACTGGCCGCCGAGGTCATGGCCAAGGAGCTGGGCCTCGACCTGTTCGTGGTCGACCTCTCCCAGGTCGTCAGCAAGTACATCGGCGAGACCGAGAAGAACCTCCGCCGGGTCTTCGACGCCGCCGAACGCGGCGGCGCGCTGCTCCTGTTCGACGAGGCGGACGCCCTCTTCGGCAAGCGCAGCGAGGTCAAGGACAGCCACGACCGGTACGCCAACCTCGAAGTCAGCTATCTGCTCATGCGGATGGAGGCCTACCGGGGCCTGGCCATCCTCACCACCAACATGAAGCAGGCCCTGGACACCGCCTTCCTGCGGCGCATCCGCTTCGTCGTCGACTTCCCCTTCCCGGCCGAGCACGAACGCGCCGAGATCTGGCGACGCGTGCTGCCGCCGCAGGCCCCCGTCAAGGACATCGACTGCGACCTGCTCGCCCGGCTCGCCGTGGCGGGCGGCTCGATCCGCAACATCGCCCTGTCCGGGGCGTTCCTGGCCGCGGAGGAGGGTGACCGGCTGCAGATGCGGCACATGCTCGCGGCCGCCCGCACCGAGTACCTCAAGCTGGAGCGCTCGTTGACGCCCTCGGAGGTCCGCGGATGGGTGTGAGCAGGCGGCCGGCCGCCGTCCGCGTGGAGATCGGCGAAATCGTCCTGGACGGCTTCGGGGTGGACCCGGTCCGGGTCTCGGTGGCGTTCGAGAACGAGTTGTCCCGGCTGGTCCGGGAGCAGGGCGTCCCCCTGGCGGCGAACGGCACCGTGACGGTCGACGCGCTGGCCGGGCTTCCCCCGCTGCCCGCCGGGCTGTCCGCGAGACGGCTCGGCCAGGAGCTGGCGCGCGCGGTGCACCAGGGACTCAGCGGCCAAGGGGAGGTGACCCCGTGACCTCACAGGCGCAGCAGGCCGGTTCGGAGCAGGCCGCCGAACAGCGCCGGCGCAAGCGCAAGGAGCGGGCCGCCAAGTCCCGTGCCCCGGAACCGAAGAACATCGTCAGCGGCGCCGGTCAGCCGCTCGATCCCGGCGTGCGACGCGAGTTGGAGGAGCAGCTCGGGCACGACCTCGGTCGCGTACGGCTGCACACCGGCCGCGACGCCGCACAGCTGACGGAGCTGCTCGGGGCGGACGCGGTCGCCGTCGGCCAGGACATCCTCTTCCGCGAGGGCGCCTTCAAGCCCGGCACCGACGAAGGCCGCCGCCTGCTCGCCCACGAACTGCTGCACACCGTGCAGAACCCGCACGGCCTCGGCGCCCTGCGCGCCGGACGCGAGCCGGGCGCGGTCAGCCTGCCGCAGCAGGCGATCGAGCGGGAGGCCGAGACGGCCGCGCGTGACCTCGTACGACCGGAGCGCGAACCGTCCGCCCCGGAGGTGGAGGAGGGACAGGCCACCCCGGGCTGGCTGCGGTACGCGACCGTCGACGCGGACCGGATGCGGACCGAGGCCGTCGATCCGGCGAGCCTCGTGGACCGGCTCGCGGGCGGAGTGCTGCGCTCCCTGCGCGGCGACCCCGCCGACCTCTCCGGCCGCGTGCGGATGCAACTCGCCCGCATGTCACCGCAGTTGCAGGACTCCGTACTCGACCGGCTCGAAGTCCGCCTGCTCACCCCCGAGTTCGACCGGCTGCTGGAACTCGCGGAGCAGGCCACCGAGCGCGCCCCGGAGCTGCAGCCCACCCAGACACCGCAGGCCGAGCCCGACCTGTTCGAGCTCCTGGGCGTCGAACGCGTCCACTGGCAGCTGAAGCAGGACGGCGACCGGGACACGCAGGACAAGAAGGCCACCGACGCCCGCGAGGAGCGGCGCGACGCACGGGACCGCGACGAGAAGTACGGCAGTGACCGCAGCCGGGCCCGCTCGGACGCCGCCGTGGAGGACCAGGACGCCGCGCGGCGCACCGAGCAGGAGGACGCGCGCGAACAGTCCCGTCAACAGGCCCGGGAGGAACAGCAGCAGGAGGACGACCGGCAGTCCGCCGACCGGGCCCACGTCGACGAGGCCTCCGACCAGCGCGCCCAGGGGCAGCGGGACGGCACCGAACAGGCCAAGGAGGAACGCAAGGCTCAGCGGGACCGGGAGGAGCAGGACCCGGAACAGGCGAACGCACCCGGTTCCGACAGGCGCCGGCGCCAGGACCGGGCGACCCAACCCGCCGCCGGCGCCAAGCGGGAGCAACTCGACCCCAAGGCCAAGGGCCAGCCCGGGCCCGTACGTCCCGAGAAGGTCGACGAGCGCGCCGAACAGCCGGACAGCGCGCTGTCCGAACACGGCCTCAACGAGAAGGACGAGGACGAGGAGCAGCCCCGCGAGGAGGAGCGTCCGCTGGGCCTGGAGGCCGGCGCGGACGGCGAGGTCGACGGGCACGAGGAGCAGGAGGGCACACCCGGGGGCGGCGCCCAGGCGGCCGTGATCAAGCCCGAGGACCATCTGCCCGAGACGGACCTCGACCTGTCCGCCGTGCCGACCGCGCAGGAGCTCGCTCCCGGTGCGACCGAGCCCACCGTCCCCACGTTTCCCACCCCGCCCCCCACCCGGGCCGAACGCATCGAACAGGAACGGGAGAAGCAGGAGCAGGCCCAGGACGAGGACGTCGCGGGCCCCGACGCGAAGGCGCCCGGACAGGACGAGGGACCCGTCGAGGGCGAGGCACCCCAGCCCGAGGGCGGGCCCGTCGCCCGGGCCGGGGAGCGCGACGAGCAGGACCTGCAACCGGACAAGCCCACCGATCAGGAGGTCGGACCGGACCCGGGGACCGCCGACAAGGAGAGCCAGGAGCCGGAACCCGAACCGGCCTCGGCACAGGGGGACGAGCAGGACTCCGCCGACACCCGCCAGGAGCAGCGGGATCAGCACGACCGTACCCGGCAGGAAGAGCGCTCGGCGGAGCGCCCCGGGGTGCGTTCGGAAGCCGTGCTTGCCGCGTCGGCCACCACCGATGCCGTACGACCCGCGGGCGCGTCGGCCCCGAGCACGGCCGTCGAGGACCGCAACCCCTCGCCCGCCGTGCGCCGGGACGCCGAGCCGTCCAGACCGCAGCGGGAGGCACCGGCCGCCAAGAGCGCCGTACCCAAGGAGAGCGGGCCGGGCGCCGCACCGCGCGGCGGCCGGGTCGGGGAGAGCGAGCGGGTCGGTCCGACGACCGCTGCCGGACCCGGCGCGGCACCGTCGGCAGCGCAGGCGGCGGTCAGCCCCGCCGCCGAACAGACCGACAACCCCGGCAGGCTGGGCGCGCCCGAAGGAGCGCAGCCCCAGCCCGAGGCCTCCCTGGAGAAGGACGGCGGCGGCTGCGCGCCGCCCGAGCCCGCGCCCGAGAAGGACGACGGCGCGCAGGGGAGTTGCGGCGGTGGCGGTGGCGCGGCCGCCGAGGAGAAGGAGAAGCAGGAGGAGCCGCCGGACGTCTCCGGTCAGGACCCCAAGGCCGCCGTCCAGACGGTCAGCAGGCTCGCGCCCGACCAGGCCGCCGCCGCCATGCCCGGCGTCGGCCGTGCCGTGGACAAGAAGGTGGGCCAGGAGCAGCAGCGGCTCGCCGCCGCCCCGCCAACCCGGGAACGGCCCTCCGGCGCGCCCCAGACGCGTTCGGCGCCGCCCGAGGCCGCCCCGCCCGCGGACCAGGTCACCGGCAGCGTCGAGAAGCTCGGCCCCGAGGATCAGGGCGACAAGCAGCAGGCCAAGGGCAGCGACAAGGCGCAGGGGCAGAACCCCACCGACAACGTCGCCCCGCCGCCCCCGCCGGTCGCCGCCGAACTCAACGCCGACGAGGCCAAGAGCGTCGAGGCCGCGGCCGACTCCGTACCGACGGTCGACCCGGCGCTGCGGAACAAGACGGTCGGACCCGCGCCCAAGATCCGCCTGGAGGGCGCCAGCGACCCCAAGCGCACCGACGACCAGGCCAAGGCCCTCAAGGACAAGCAGAACGACATCCACAGCACCGGCCGCGAGGACGCGGCCAAGCCGATGGGCGAGGACCAGGTCTTCCCCGACGCGCCCCGGGAGCGGCTGGTCGGCAAGGCGGCCGTCGGCGGGGGCGGCAAGGGCGCGCAACTGCAGGCCGGTACGGCGCCCAAGGCCGGCGTGGGCGCGGTGGCCAAGCAGGAGAAGGGCACCGAGATCGACGCCGCGGCGGGCCGGGCCCAGGGGGACCTGACCGCCAAGGAGAAGGAACAGCAGCAGGGCGAGCAGCAGGCCAAGCGGGACAAGCAGGCCGAGATCGACCGTGAGGTCGACCGCAACACCCAGCAGCAGACCGGGGAACGCGGCCGGGTGGCCGACGAGGTCCAGCAGCAGCGCGAGCAGTGGCGGACCGAGCAGGACAGCAGGATCGAGGACGCGGACACCAAGTCCGAGAAGGAACACACCACCAAGAACAAGGAGATCGTCAAGGCCCGCGACGACAAGGACAAGGAGATCGAGGGCCGCAAGGACCAGGACAACCAGAAGATCGACGCCGAGCGGGAGAAGTCGGAGAAGGAGGCCCAGAAGAAGAAGGAGGAGAAGAAGCCCTCCGGCGGCTTCTTCGGCTGGATCGCCGACAAGGTCAAGAGCTTCTTCAACGCCCTCCTCGAAGCGGTCACCGCGATCTTCGACGCCGCCCGCAAGGCCGTCAACGGCATCATCGACACCTTCAAGGACTGGGCCAACAAGGCGATCGACTTCGTCCGCGACCTGGCGGTCAACGCGATCAACGCGCTCGCCGACGCGCTGATCGCGATCGGGGACGTGCTGCTCGCCGCGTTCCCGGAGTTGCGGGACAAGTTCCGCAACGCCATCGAAGGGATGCGGGACCGGGCCATCGCCACGGTCAACCGGCTGGCGGACGACCTCAAGAAGGGGGTCAACGCCCTTCTCGACGCCCTGGCGGCCGGCCTCAACAAACTCCTCGACGTCCTCGAAGCCGGCCTCAAGTCCGTCATCCAGTCCTTCCAGTCCATGATCCTCAGCGCGATCAAGTTCGCGCAGGCCGCGATCGAGGCGCTCGGCAAGTTCGCCGCGCTCGTCGCCGACATCGCGCCGGACCCGGGCGGCTGGCTGTCCAAGGCGGGCAGCTCGGCGAAGACGGGCATCACCGACCACCTCTGGGGCGCCATCAAGGTCGCCGTGAAGCAGTGGTTCGACACCAAGGTCGAGGGCATCCTGGGCCTCGGCAAGGCCATCATCGACGTCCTGGTCAAGGGCTGCGTGTCCATCAAGCAGATGGGCAAGATGGCCTGGGACGCGATCATCGCCTCCCTGCCGATGATGATCGCCACACTGGTCATCGAGAAGGTCGTCTCGATGCTGGTCCCGGCGGCCGGCGCGATCCTCACCATCGTCCAGGGCCTGATGGCGGCCTGGCAGAGCCTCAGCTCCATCCTCTCCGCGTTCTCCAAGTTCTGGGCCTACCTGAAGGCGGTCAAGGCGGGCCCCGCGGCCTGTCTGTTCGCCGAGGCGGTCGCGGCGGGCGTCGTCGCCCTCCTCGACCTCATCACCAACATGCTCCTGGCCCGCCTCTCCTCCGCCGCCAAGGGCGTCGGCAAGCGCCTCAAGGGCATGGCCCAGAAGATCACCGAGGGCCTGAAGAAGACGGGCCGCGGCGCGCGCAAGGCAGCCGGCGAGGCCGTCAACAAGGCCCGTGGCGCCCTGCGCAACGCCCACGACCGCCTGGGCGAACCGGCACGCCCCAACCACCCGAAGGGGCGGCCGACCCCTGACCCCAAGGCGCCCCCGAAGGCGAAGGACCACGCGACGCCCAAGTCACCGGCGAAGCAGGAGCCGACGGCGAAGCCGGCAGAGTCGAAGCCCCAGGATTCGACCCGCCGCGACGCGGACCGGACGCCCGACCGGGAGCAGAACCGTCCACAGGACCGCGACAGGCCCAGGGACCAGGAGAGGCCCCACGAGAAGGGCGCCGAGCCCCGGACTCCGTCCAAGAAGAACAAGGAGATCGAGGGCCCCAAGCCCACCAAGCCGAAGAAGCCCAAGTCCCCGGCGGGCAGGGCCCTCTCCAGGGCGAAGGGCGCCGTCAAGTCGGCCCTGACGAAGGTCCGCAACGCGGCGAGGACCCTCGGCCGGAAACTGAAGAACTCCAAGCTGGGCAAGTCCCTGAAGAACGGCGCGTCCAAGCTCCGCGACTGGTTCAAGAAGAAGCGCGACCGGCTGCGCGACGACAGGCGGCGGCAGCATGAGCACAAGAGGCGGGAGCAGGACCAGAGGCGCAAGGACGAGAAGTCCAAGGAGGCGAAGGAGGCGCGGCTTCTCAAGATCACTGAAAGGCTGCGGCCACAGGTGTCCCGCCTACTCCGCAAGGGAGTTCCCGCGCCCGTGCTCACTGGCGCCCTCGCCGGATTCCGTGTGTGGTATCGCCTCAGCGGCTTGCGCCGCATCGGTGACGATACCTTCGACCTGGAAGCCTCACTCAACCCGCGCAAGGTCTTCATCGGGGGTACGACGGTCAATGTCGATCGTTTGCTCCTCTTCATTCGTGAGTTGGGTCAGGAAGTTCTTGATGTCGGCAACGCGCGAATGAACAGGAGCGCGGACGAGCGGAACGCGCAGATGAGAAGGGGTGAAGAACCGAGTGACACGCCCGTCGGTCTTGGTGTGGACCGACCGGCCGGCAGTCGGCGCCCTCGCTTCCAGTTCAACATCGCCTCTGGAGTGGAAGCGCCGGAAGTCACGGCCGCTTGGGCTCGATACCTTCCCTATGCGCACACGGCGCGGGTACCCGCCGGTGGCCGCCGGGCGGGGCGGCCGCAAGCGCATCGTCGAGACGACATGAACTTCTACCGGTCGGACGGGACCTCGGAAACGGTCACCAGGCAGACTCCGTACACCAACTCCACGAACTGGCGTATCAGGGCCCGGAATCGACTCGTGCATGTCGCCAACACACTGGGCTACAAGCGAGGCAAGGGGCGTCCGGGGAGCATTATCGCGACCTATGAGGAACAGTCCGAAATGATGGCCGCTTTGGGGACCGGGCAGCAAAGTCACGCTGCCGACGTACTGAGCGGTCTACGAGGTGGTCCGGCCGCCGCCGACGCGCTGGCCCTCGGCGGCTGGTGGTTCCATCAGGAAGGATTGCGGAATCCGGCGGCCCGGGTTCTGGCGCTTGCGCAGTTGGAGATGTCAGCGACCGGGGCGTCGTCTCTCGATCGGGAAACCCTGCGCTTCCCCATGCGGGGTCTTGATCGGATACCGAGGGGGATGCGGGCCCAGCGCATGGCTGACGAACTGCAGAGTCACCTCTATGAGGGCGCAGGGCCCACGAGGGGGGCGCGGATGCTGCGTGTTCAAGAGGTGGCCGTTCTTCGGCGCTGGGTGCAGAGCCTCGACATCAAGGTCGACACCCAGCAGTCGGCACAGCGGCAGGAGCGTGAGCTCTTCCAGCAACTCCGGCAGCACGTGCACGAAATGGTGGGCATCCGAGCGGAAGAAGCGAACGTAAGCTTCTACCGACGTCTCGATGCCATAGCCAGGAGAGCAGGTCTGTAGCCGTGCCCGATTACATTCAGAGTCAGCATCTGGTGCTGCGCAATCACCCGGCGGACGACCGTGTCGAAGAGTATGCAAATGCCCATGGCTGGCCCCTTGTTCATGAGCACGAGGGCATTCCGGGCGAAGAACCGATGTATATCGTCTGGGACATCGCGCCCGGTCTTTCTCTCTATTACGCCGAGGATGAAGTTGCGCCCATCAGCTATGTGTTCGTCCGTAGCAGTACGCCCGAGATGGCGTCGATGGCGTTGGAAGCGATCCGTCGCGACCTCAATCCATGGACTGTGCCGGAGATCATCGCCGCGTACGGTGAGGCGACACACCCCGCCGCGAAGGCGAGGAATCTGATTCGTATGGCCATCGGAGCATCTCGTGAGTTCACCCAGGACATCATCCGGTGCATCGATTCGGCGCTGCATGAGGAAGACGCGCGGCTGCGCGGCTCGGGAATCAGTGCCATTTCCTACTTGATGTGGCCTGAATGCCGCGCCTTGTTGCGGGACACCGCTCGCAATGATCCGGACGCCATCACCAGGCAGCGGGCGCTGGAAACGCTGGACGAGTTCGACGAGTTGGGGGTTGATGAGTAGTGACCGGAGCAGAGACAGTGCGCGACACGGCGTACAGGGGCAGCCGATGACCCGCTACGCAGACATCCCCAAACCCATCCGCTCCGGCATAGTCGTCGTCGACCCCGACCACGGCACCCCCCAGCGCATCATCGTGCTGCAGTTCAACCCGGACACCCTGGAGCGGAGCATCGCGCCGCAGTCCGCGGGGGACGGTGGGGACGGTGGCGGTGGTGGGGCGGGGAACGGGGATCGGAACGAGGCCCTGCGGTTGAAGGGGCCGGCGCAGGAGACCTGGAAGTTCACCGCCGAGATCGACGCCACCGATCAGCTGGAGATCGCCGCGCCCGACGGGATCCACCCGCAGCTCGCCACCCTCGAAATGCTCGTGCAGCCGACCACCGCGCAACTGCGGGCGGCGACGCGTCTCTCGCAGCAGGGGGCCATCGAGATCAGCCCGATCGAGATGCCGTTGACGCTGTTCACCTGGGGGAGCAAGCGGGTCATGCCCGTCCGGCTCACCGAACTGTCCGTCAACGAGTCCGCCTTCGACGTCGATCTCAATCCGATCCGGGCCTCGCTCGGCATCGGGATGAAGATCCTGACCGTGAGTGATCTGCCAGCCGGGCACCGCGGTGCCGACCTGTACATGGCGCACCTGGCACAGAAGGAGCGGCTCGCGGCCGCAGCGCGCGGCGGCAGCCTGGGCGCCCTCGGTCTGGGCGGCGTCGGACTCGTGACCGGAAGGGGATGAACGAACACGCCATGGCGGACACCGAGCCTTACGAGAGCGCGCTGGACTCCGTACCCGGAGCCCACCCCTACCCGCGCACCAGCCGCTACCACGACGCCGAGATCGGCGTGCACCGGTGCGCGGACGGGACCGAAGTGCGGTACACCAAGCGGCGGTTGCTGCCGCCGCTCAGCGAGGACACCGAGTACACCGAATACACCGAGGCGCACGTCGTCGGCACCGGAGAGCGGCCCGACCTGCTCGCGCAGCGCTTCCTCGGCGATCCCGGACAGTGGTGGCGGATCGCCGACGCCAACCCCGTCCTCGATCCACGGGAGTTGACGGAGGAGGCCGGGCGCGTCATCGGCATTCCGCTCGCCGGCGGGTTCCCGCGCGGAGAGCGGCGTGTCTGAACAGCCCGTGGGGCAGGGCCCCGTCCACATCCAGCTCCTCATGGGCCCCACCCTGGCCCGCCCGGTCCCGGCCGAGGTCGCCGAGGCGCTGCTGTCCGCCCAGATCACCGCCACCGCGGGCGAGCGCAGCGGCTTCCAGTTCGCCTTCGACCTCACCAAGACCGGGCTGATCAACCAGCGGCTGCTGCCGGAGGGGTTCTTCGATCCGAAGACGCGCGTCATCCTCACCGTCAGCGTCCGCGGCACCCCCGAGGTGCTGTTCGACGGCCTGATCGTGCGGCAGGAGGTCGGCGCCAGCAACATACCGGGCCACTCCACCCTCACCCTCACCGGCGAGGACCTGACCCTGCTGATGGACCTGGAGGAGCGCACCGCCCGCTACCCCAACCTGCCGCCGTCCGAGCGCGTCCTCGCCATCCTGCGCCGCTACTCGGACTACGGCATCCGGCCGGACGTCTACACGGAGCAGGTGTCCCAGCCCCCGCACCAGGATCTCCGCGTGCACTGCCAGACCGGCACCGACCTGCAGTACGTCACCGAACTGGCGCGGGCCAACGGCTACACCTTCTATCTGGAGCCCGGCCCCAACCCCGGCCAGTCATCCGCCCGTTGGGGACCCGAGGTCCGGCTGGGCCTCAGGCAGCACGCGCTCAACGTCAACATGGACGCGGACTCCACCGTCGACCAGCTGACGTTCGCCTACGACGGTACGGCCAGGGAGGAACCGCAGGCCCGATGGCAGGACCCGGGGACCCGCCAGTCGACCCTGCTGCCCCAGCCGCCGATCAGCCCCCTGCGCCCGCCCCTCGGCCGGCGGCCCACCCCGGCCCTCAAGCGCAAGACGCTCTCCGGCACCGCCAAGCAGCAGCGGGAGCAGGCCGAGGCCGAACTCCTGGCCCGGGCCGCCGTCTCCGCCGACGTCGTGTCCGGCTCCGGCTCGCTCGACGTCAACCGGCACGGCTACATCCTGCAGCCCCGCCGGCTGGTCGGCGTGCGCGGCGCGGGGCGGGCCTACGACGGCGACTACTACGTCAAGTCCGTCACCCACAACCTGCGCCCGGGCTCGTTCCAGCAGAACTTCACCCTCTCCCGAGAGGGCCTGGAAGCGCGCAGCGACTACGTCCGGCCGTAAGACCTCGACCCACCAACCAGGAGCACTCCCACCATGGCGGCACCCAGCAATCGCTACCTCGGCAAGTTCCGCGGCCGGGTCGTCAGCAACGACGACCCGCTGCGGATCGGCCGTATCACCGTCGAGGTCCCGGACGTGCTCGGCGACGAGCCGTCCACCTGGGCGCTGCCCTGCCTGCCGTTCACCGGGCCCCAGGCGGGTCAGTTCGTGGTGCCGCCGCCCGGCGCGGGCGTGTGGGTGGAGTTCGAGCAGGGGGACCCCAGCTTCCCGGTGTGGACCGGATGCTGGTACGGCGACGCCGACGAACTGCCGCCCGACGCGCGCCGCGAACTCCAGGCGAACGCGGCGAGCAAGCCGGTCGTCGTGCAGACCCCGGGGGCCCACAAGATCGTGCTCAACGACACCGCCGGTGCCGAACAGGGGATCCTCCTCCAGGCCCAGGGCGGCGCCTACATCCGCATCACCAAGGAAGCCGTGGTCATCGCCACCGGCGCCGGTGCCGAGATCGTGCTGCGCGGTCGCGAAGTGACCATCAACGAGGGCCAGTTGACCGTCCTCTCCAAGCGATAACAACGGGGGAAGAACTTGTCCGGAAGTCTGTTGGACGCGAGCGCCGTCATCGGCTGCCCGCACGGCGGCCGTGTCGCGCCGGCCACCACGCCCTCCGGCGGCCTGCGGATCGCGGGCGCCGCCGTCGCCACGGCCGAGCACACCTATGTCGTCACCGGCTGCCCGCACACCGTCGCCGGCGTGCCCTCGCCGTGCGTCTCGGTGCGCTGGACCGCCGCGCACACCGGCGTGACGGTCGACGGCGCGGCCGTGCTGCTCGACACCTCGGCCGCCCAGTGCGTCAGCGCGGCCCTCGTCCCACAGGGGCCACCCGTCGTCCAGGCCGCGCAGCGAAAGGTCACCGTCCGATGAGGCCGACGCGTCACCGCACCCGCACCGACATCGCGTTCCCCTTCCACCCCGACCGCCGGGGCCGCACCGCGCAGGCCCACCCCGCCGAGCACGTCCACGACCTGATCGAGCAACTGCTGTTCACCAGCCCGGGCGAGCGCGTGATGCGCCCCGACTTCGGCTGCGGACTGCTCGACCTGGTCTTCGCCCCGAGCAGCCCGGAACTGGTCAGCACCCTCGAACTCTCCGTCCAGGCCTCGCTCCAGCGCTGGCTCGGCGACCTCGTCGAGGTCGTGGCCCTCGACATCGAGAGCGGCGACGACGTCGTACGCGTGCATCTGTCGTACGTCGTGCGCGCCACCGGCACCGTCCGCGAGGACGTCTTCGAGGGGAGGGCGGCATGACCGTGGGAACCACCCGCCGGGCCAAGGTGCGGGCAGCACAGCTCAGCGGTGTCGACGCCGTCGAGGTGAGCGACGACGGGCTGCTGCTCACCGTCACCTTCCTCGGCAAGGCCCCGCACGGCCTGGGCCCCGAGAACGTCCGCATCGACGGCGGCCGGCGCATCACCGGCATCACCGCGGTCGACGTCAGCGTCGAACGCGAGGAGGACCCGGAACTCGACGACCGGCTCTACGTCACCCTCGACCGGGTCGGCGACACCTCCCGCTACCGGCTCTCGCTCGTCGAGACCGACCCCTACGGGCGGCCCGGCACCGAGCCGTTCCGCGGCTTCGACCAGCGCTACCACAGCGCGTCGTTCGCCTTCCGGCCCGACTGCCCCACGCCCTTCGACTGCGCGGACGGCGACGAGGAGACCCCGCTCTTCCCGCCTGCCCCGGTCATCGACTACACCGCCCGCGACTACGACACCATCCGCAAACTGCTCCTGGACCGGCTGGCGCTCACCACCCCCGACTGGGTCGAGCGCAACCCCGCCGACCTCGGTGTCACCCTGGTCGAACTCCTCGCCCACACCGGTGACCAGATCAGCTACCAGCAGGACGCGGTCGCCACCGAGGCCTACCTGGACACCGCGCGCCGCCGGGTCTCCGTACGGCGTCATGTGCGGCTCATCGACTACGCGATGCACGACGGCTGCAACGCCCGCGCGTACGTGACCGTCGGGACGGCCGGCGACCACACCCTGGCCCCGGGCACGTACCGCTTCGCCTCCGTCGACGTCCGCGTCCTCGACCCGCACGACCGGCCCGAGCCCGGCACCGTCATCGACGAGAACGACCTCGGCGACCTCGACGAGCGCGGCGCGGTGGAGGTCTTCGAACCGGTCGTCGCCGCCGAGCCGTTGCGGCTGCGGGTCGCGCACAACGCGATCCGGCTGTGGACCTGGGGCGGCGAGGTCAGCGCCCTGCCCCAGGGGGCCACGGCGGCCACCCTGCGCGACGAGTGGGTGGACCAGGAGACCTGCCGGGAACGCCGGCTGGACCTGTCGCCGGGCGACGTCCTGGTCCTGGAGGAGGTGAAGGGCCCGCGCACCGGCACCCCCGGCGACGCCGACCCCGCCCACCGGCAGGCCGTACGCCTGACCTCCGTCACCCCCGGCCTGGACCGGATCGAGGACCAGCCCGTCCTGGAGGTCACCTGGGCCGCCGAGGACGCCCTGCGCCTCCCGTTCTGCCTGACCACGCGCGGCGGACGCGACTGCCTGCCCGTCGAGGACGTCACCCTCGCCCGCGGCAACGCCGTCCTCGTCGACCACGGCCGCTCCGGGCCGCACGAGACGGTCACCGCGCCGCCGGTGCCGGCGGTCGTGGCCCCCTGCGATCCTCCCCCAGCCTCCGGCCGGGGGTACCCCCATCTCGCTCCGCTCGACTTCGGCTGCCACGACCGTACGGAGGGCAACGCGCCCGCTCGGCTCATCACGTCCCTCACGGACGTGGCGGAGCGCGGCGAGGCCCTGACCCCCGACGGCGTCCGCGAGTTGTTCGACGTCGTGGGGGAGCGGGCCACCGTACGCGCCGGAATCGGCCTGGAACGGGCCGGACAGCGGCACGAGCGTGTCGTGCCCGGTACGGCGTACGCGCAGGCCGCCGCGCTGCGGACCCTGCTGGCGCAGTCCGTGTACCCGGGCATCGCCCCCCGGTTCCGCCCGGTCCTCGGCCGCGCCCCGGTGACCCAGGCCGTGCCGTTCCCCGACCCCGCCACCGTCGCCGCCGGGCAGGCCGAGCGGATCGCCGCCGTCCCCGGCCGGGTCCGGCAGCGGCTCGTCGAGCTGTGGCGCAGCGCCCGTGACCGTGACGGACTCGGCGAGGAGGAGATCAACGAACTCGCCCTGATCTACAGCCTGAAGGTGCTGGAGCGGCTGGAGCTGCGCAGCCACCCGGTGCGCGCCCTGCGTGAACTCCTCCACCGCACCGAGGAGTTGCTCGACGCCAAGCTGCGCCGCGTCGACATCCTCACCGCACGGGCCCGTGCCGGAACCGTTCTCGACGGCCACATCGCCTGGGAGATCGCGAACAGTTGGGGACCCGTGTACGCGGCCGGACTGCACCCCGACGAGCCGGTCCTGCGCGGCTCGGCGACCGGCGCCCTCGTCCAGGACCCGCGCGGGGCGCTGCCCGCCGTACGCCTGCACGACGCGGACCTGGTCTGGGAACCGCGCCGCGACCTGTTCCACAGCGGCACCCGCGACCGGCACTTCGTCGGCGAACTGGAGGACGACGGCCGTCTCGCCCTGCGCTTCGGCGACGGACGCCACGGCGCGAAGCCGACGCCGGGGGCCCGCATGACCGTACGCCACCGGCTCGGCGGTGGCGCCACCGGCAACGTCGGCGCGGAGGCCATCAACCACCTGGTCGTCGAGCCGGGCTGTGCGACACCGGTCGCCACGGTCCGCAACCCGCTGCCCGCCACGGGCGGCACGGAACCCGAACCCATCGAGCAGGTACGCCAGTTGGCGCCGCTCGACCTGCGCCGCACCCGGCTGCGCGCGGTCACCGCCGAGGACTACGCGGCCCTCGCCTCCGCACTGCCCGGAGTCCAGCGGGCCGCCGCCGAGCTGCGCTGGACCGGCAGCGTCCAGGAGGCGCACATCGCCGTCGACGCCCTCGGCACCGGCGCCCCCACCGAGGAGCTGCTCGCCTCGGTGGCCCAGACGCTGGAGGCCTACCGGCGCATCGGCCACGACCTGGTGGTCGGCCCCGCCCGGCCGGTGCCGCTGGACATCGCGCTCGGCGTGTGTGCGGCGCCCGGACATCAGCACGGGCAGATCCTGGCCGAGTTGTACCGCGTCCTCGGCAGCGGACGGCTGCCTGGCGGACGGCTCGGCTTCTTCCACCCGGACGCGCTGACCTTCGGCGAACCGGTCCGGCTCAGCCGGCTGGTCGCCGTCGCGGCGGCCGTCCCCGGAGTGGAGAGCGTCCAGGTCACCCGGCTGCGCCGGCTGTACGAGGAGGACCGAGGAGAGAGGGAGGACGGCGTGCTGCGGCTCGGCCCGCTGGAGATCGCCACCTGCGACAACGACCCGGACCGGCCGGAGAACGGGCGGCTGGAGATTTCCCTGGGAGGTGCCCGATGACCCCGGCGTGCTCCTGCGGCGGCGCGTGCGGCGGCCACGACGAGCGCCTCGCGCCCGCCCCGCCGCACAACCCTCCTGGCCGCACCGCCCTCGACTACCGCGTCGGCGAGTACGGCTCCTTCCTCGCCGCGCTCCTCGACCGGCTCGCCTCGCCCGCGTACCCGGCCCTCGACGGGCTGACCGTGCGCACCCCCGACGACCCGGCGATCGGCCTGCTCGACGCCACCGCCGTCCTCGGGGACCTGCTCACCTTCCACTCCGAGCGCATCGCCGACGAGGCCTATCTGCGCACCGCCGACGAGCACCGCTCGCTGGTGCTGCTCGGCCGGCTCGTCGGACACCGGCCCCGGCCCGGTGTGGCCGCGACCACCCATCTCGCGTACACCCTCGAACGCGACCCGCGCGCCGAGGCCCTGCCCGTCCTCGTCCCGCGCGGGGCGCGCAGCCACAGCGTGCCCGCCTCCGCCGACGAGCAGTCGCTGACCTTCGAGACCGCCCGGGACCTCACCGCCCGCTGGGACTGGAACGAACTGAAGGTACGGCGCCGCCGCCCGTCCCTCATCACGCCCGAGGACCTCGACCGCCGTTCCGCGCTGTTCGTCGAGGGCACGGCGAACTCCCTGCAGACCGGCGACCAGTTGCTCTTCGTCTTCGGTGAACAGGCGGGCGGGGAGCGGAGGTTGCTGCCCGTCGCGGGCGTCCGGATCGACCGGGACGACGACATCACCGCGATCTCCCTGCCCAAGTCGGTCCCGCCCACGCTCAAGGAGCTGGTCGACGAGGTGCGGCGGTGGACCGCGGAGCCGGCGGCCCCGGGCGAGCCGGGCGACGAGCCCCCGACCCCCGAGGTGCCCAACCCGCGCCCGGTCAGCCGTCTGATCGAGGACTTCGACGACCAGGTCCTCGCCCCGCTGCGGGCCGACCTGGACGGCATCCGGACCCCGGAGCGCCTCGCGGCCCGCCTCGCCGAACCGGTGGCCCGCCTCACCGAGGCCGAGGTCCTGGCCGAGCCGTACGACGACGTGGCGGCCTGGTTCGAGCAGCTGGAGGCGGTGCTGGCGGAACTGGCCGAGCGGGCCCTGGAGTTGGCACCGACGCAACCCGCCGAGATCGGGCCGTCCGCCGGCTCCGCTCAGCCGGCCCAGGCCGCGCAGCTCACCGGGACCGCACGGTCCGCCCAGGCCGCCACCCCGGCGACCGCCCGGAGCGAAGCCCACGGCACCGGCCACCAGCCCCAGGAGACGGACCCCCACCGGGCCGCCCTCCAGGCCCTGAGCACCGTGCTCCCGGCCCTGCGCGGCTCCGCCCCCGCCGCGCGCACCGGCCACCGCGCCCAGCGCCCCGGCACCGACACCGCCCGCCTCCTCGGGGCGCTCGACCCGGGCCTGGGCGGCCTCTACCCGGCCTGGCGCACGGCCGCCGCCCCCGGCGCCCCGCGGCTCCTGCGCGACCTGCTCGCGATGCGGGTCACCGCGGCACCCTTCGGCGCCACGGCCCCGCTGAAGCCGGTCCAGGACGAGCGCGGCCGCGTCATCCGCACCGCCGACTGGCCGCTGACCGGCGCGGTACTGGCGAGCATGCGCGTGGTGTACGACCCGGCGGGCAAGGTCCCGGTCCGCGCCGAGTTCCAGTACGTCGAGGGCAGCAGCAGCGACCAGCGCGCCGAGAACCTCCCCGTCGCGCAGCAGATCACGTTCCCCCTGGGCCCGGGACAGGTCGACCTGTCGACCCGCGCCGCCCAGGACCGCGAGCTGAGCTGGCTCAACCGCCGCCCGGCCGCGGCCGAGGAACCCGGCGTCACCGCCCGCCTCCACTCCGGGCTGCCCGAACGCACCCTGTTCGTGTCCCGCCCGGACGACGACGGCCTGGTCCACATCGGCGTCCACAACGGCACGGCCCAGGAGATCTCCCTGCGGCCCGGCGGCAGCGAGCAGTTCACCCACGGCGACCACGAGGTGAGCCTGAAGTACACGGTGGGCAGCACCGAGCCCAACGTCGAGATCGTGATCGCCAGCAAGCCGGAGCCCGTCAACCGCAGCGTCCTCCAACTGGACACCGTGCACGAGGGCATCACCGTCGGCAGCTGGGTGGCGATCCGGCGCCCGGCCAAGGGCGCCCAGGGCGGGATCCCCGGGGACGCCCGTCTCGCCTTCGTCACCACGCAGGTGGTGGCCGCGCGCACGGCGGCGTACTCCAACTACGGCATCACCGGCCGCGGCACCGAACTCACCCTCGCCGACCCCTGGCTGGACGAGTTCGACGTCCTGCTCTCCCACATCCGCGACACCACCGTGTACGCGGCGGGGGAGCCGCTGCGCCCGGCCGACGAGCCGCTCGGTGAGGACGTGCACGGCAACGAGATCGAACTCGCCGAGCTGTACGACGGGTTGCGACCCGGCCGCACCCTCATCGTGAGGGGGGAACGCGCCGACATCCCCGGCACGGCCGGCGTCACCGGGACCGAGGTGGTCGTGATCGCCGCCGCCGACCCGGCCGTCGATCCCCGGCTCCCGGGCGACCACGTGCACACCCGCCTCACCCTCACCACCGACCTCGTCCACCGCTACCGGCGCGCGAGCGTCCGGATCCTCGGCAACGTCGTCGAGGCCACCCACGGCGAGAGCCGCGAGGAGGCCATCGGCAGCGGCGACTCCGGCCGCGTCAACCAGACCTTCGCGCTCTGGCAGTCCCCGCTGACCTGGCTCGCCGCCGACAACCCCCTGGGCGCCACACCCGTCCTGGAGATCCGCGTCGACGGCGTCCTGTGGCACGAGGTCGACAGCCTCGCCGGCCGCGCTCCGACCGAGCGCGTGTACATCACCGGCACCGCCTCCGACGGCCGCACCACCGTCACCTTCGGTGACGGCGTGCACGGCGCCCGGCTGTCCAGCGGCCACGAGAACGTCCGCGCCCGCTACCGCTTCGGCACCGGCCGGGCCGCGAACGTGCCCGCCGACCGGATCACCCAGCCCCTCACCCGCCCGCTCGGCGTCAGCGCGGTCACCAACCCGCGCCCGGCGACGGGCGGCGCGGACGCGGACGGGCCCGGCCTCACCCGCCGGACGATCCCGCTCGCCGTCTCCGCCCTGGACCGGCTGGTCTCCCCGGCCGACTACGAGGACTTCGCCCGCTCCCGCGCCGGCATCGGCCGGGCGGCGGCCCGCGAACTCTTCGACGGGCGACGGCGCGTGCTGCACGTGACGGTCGCCGGCACCGACGACGTGCCGCTGTCCGAGGACAACCTCCGGCCGCTGTGCGGCGCGCTGACCGAGTACGGCGACCCGAACCTGCCGGTCCGGGTGGACGCGCGGGAACTCGTCCTGCTGTTGATCGCCGCCAAGGTGAAACTCGCCCCGGACCACGCCTGGGAGTTCGTCGAACCCCGGCTGCGGCAGGCGCTGCTGCGCCGACTCGGGTACGAGGGCCGGGAGTTGGCGAAGCCCGCGCGGCTCTCCGAGGTCCTCGCCACCGCGCACTCCGTGCCGGGCGTGGACTACGTGGACGTCGACGTGTTCACCGGGGTGCCCGCCTCCGCCACCGCGGAGCAGCTCACCGCCCTGCTCGCCGACCCCGGCACCCCCCGGGCGTCCGTACCGGCGCACCCGGCGACGTACGAGGAGAAGACCCACACCGTGCGCGCCCAGGACGGCGAGACCCTGTCGTCCGTCTGCGCCCGGTACGGCGTCCCGCTCGCCGAACTCCTGCGCCTCAACCCCGACATCACCGACACCCGGCGCCTGAAGAAGGGCCGGACGGTGTTCGTCTTCCGCGGCATCCGCCCGGCCCGGCTCACCATGCTGTCGGCGCGGGCCGCGGACACCCTGATTCTGACGGAGGTCAAGTGATGGCCGCGCATTCGGCGGACGTCGAGTTGGAGACACCGGCCCCGGTGACACCCCGGGAGCCCGACGGGCTCGCCGAGCTGCTGCCCCGCTGGCACCTGCTGCGCGACGCCGAGGAGGGCGAGCCGCTGCGTGCCCTGCTCGCCGTGCTCGCCGAGCAGATCGACCGAGTCCGCGACGGCGTCCAGCAGGGCTACGAGGACCTGTTCGTGGAGACCGCGGCCCCCTGGGTGCTGCCGTACCTCGGCGACCTCGTCGGCTACCGCACCCTGCCGGGCTACGAGCGGGTCCTCACCACCGGCCTGCACGACGGCGGCCGGGACGCGCTCGCCGAGGCCGTCGCACCGCGCCGCGACGTGGCCGCGACCGTCGCCCACCGCCGCCGCAAGGGCACCCTCCACCTTCTGGAGGAGCTCGCCGAACAGGTCGCCGACTGGCCCGCCCGCGCCGTCGAACTGTCGCGCCTGGTGGCCCATACGCAGCCGGTGAAGCTGTACGGCACCGGCCGGCGCGGGGACCGCGGGCGCCTGCTCGATCTGCGGGACGGCTCCGCGCTCGCCCTCGCGGGCGGCCCGTTCGAGCGGACCGCCCGGACGGTCGACGTACGGCGGGCCGACTCGACGCGGAGGCCGGGCGGTTGGACGCCCGCCGGAGTGGGCCTGTTCGTGTGGCGGCTGAAGTCCTACTCGCTCACCTCGTCGCCGGCCTACTGCATCGACCGCGCCCGCAACCTCTACACCTTCTCCATCCTGGGCAACGACACCCCGCTGGTCACCAAGCCGGTCCCGGAGCCGTCGCCCGCGCACCTCGCCGCCGTCGACAACGTCCCGGCGTTCATCACCCGCCGGCTGCTGCACGACCGGCTCGCCGACTACTACGGCCCCGGCAAGAGCCTCGTCATCCGGCGCGACGGCGAGGACCGGCCCGTACCGCCGTCCGACATCGTGGTCGCCGACCTGTCGGACTGGCGCTACCGCCCCAAGCGCGGCCAGGTCGCCGTCGACCCGGAGCTCGGCCGGATCGCGTTCGGCTCCCGCTCGGCGCCCCGGCAGGGCGTGTGGGTGGACTACCACCACGCCTTCGGCGCCGACATGGGCGGCGGCGAGTACGAGCGACCCGACCGCGAGCCGCGGCCGGACGCCGACTTCTACCGGGTCGGCCCCGGACAGCCGTACCAGCGGATCATGGACGCGTACCGGGCCTGGCAGGACGAGGGGAGCCCGCAGCGCACCGGCATCATCGAGATCACGCACAGCGGCGCCTACCAGGAGCAGCTGGACTTCGACCTCGACCCCGGCGACCGCCTCGAACTCCGGGCGGCCGAGGGCACCCGGCCGGTGATCCGCCTGCTCGACTGGTACAGCAACCGCCCCGACGCGCTCAACATCCGCGCGGTGAACGACGACTGCGCCGCGCACGAGCGGCCGCGCGTGGTCCTCGACGGGCTGCTCGTCGCCGGGCGCGGCATCAACGTCACCGGCCCCATGGGCGCCGTCGTCGTCCGGCACAGCACGCTCGTGCCCGGCTGGTCGCTGGAACCCGAGTGCGCCCCGCACTCGCCGGACGAGCCCAGCATCGTCCTGGACCGCACCACCGCCTGCCTCCAGATCGAGCACAGCGTCCTCGGCACCGTCGAGGTCATCGGCGACGAGGTCTGCGAGGACCCCCTCGACATCCACCTGCGCGACAGCGTCCTGGACGCCACCGGCAGCGACCGCGAGGCCCTCTCCGCCCCCGACTGCCGCCACGCCCACGCCGTGCTCCACCTGCACCGCACCACCGTCATCGGCGAAGTGCGCACGCACGCGGTGCGGATCGCCGAGAACTCGATCTTCACCGGCAGGCTCCACGTGGCCCGGCGCGGCATCGGCTGCCTGCGCCACTCCTACGTCCCGCCCGGCTCGCGCACCCCGCGCAGGTTCCGCTGCCAGCCCGACCTGGTGGGCCCCGAACAGGCCGGACGAGTACGGCCGTTGTTCGCCTCCGAGCGCTACGGCACGCCCTGGTACGGGCAGTTGGCGGACCGGTGCGCCGAGGAGATCCGGCGCGGCGCGGACGACGGCGCCGAACTGGGCGCCTTCCACGACCTGTACCGGCCGCAGCGCGAGGACGGCCTGCGGGCCCGGCTCGCCGAGTACACGCCCGCCGGCGCGGACGCCGGGATCTTCTTCGTGACGTGAGCCGCACCTCCTACGCCCGACCTGAACTTTCCCGAACCAGGGGGACCCCTTCCATGCACGCTGATCTCTCCCGCTCCACGTTCCGTCCGGAGCGGCACTACTCCGCGGTCGTGGCCCAGCAGGGCCGCGTCCAGCTCGACGCGGACCTCAACGAGCAGGCCGCCATCGAGCTCCACCGGGCCCGTACCCTGACCGCCGACCTGATCGGGCAGCACGGCGGGCCGCGCGACGCCACCGGCTTCCGCATCCAGTACGTGGGCGGCAAGCACGACATCGACACCCTGTACATCAACGGCGGCCGCTACTACGTCGACGGCATCCTGTGCGACGCCGACCGCCCGGCGCCCGGCGTGCCCGTACCGGACGCGGACGGCGAGGAACAGCCGGCGCCGACGGCGCAGACGTACTGGGACTACTGGGACCAGCCCGACGGCTTCCGCGACCCGGAGAAGCCCGGCGACCGGCTGCCCTCGCCCGCCCAGTCGCCGTTCATGGTCTATCTGAAGGTGTGGGAACGGGCGGTCGGCGCGGCCGAGGACCCGGCCCTGCGCGAGGTCGCGCTCGGTGCCGCGCTGCCCGACACCGCCGTCCGCGCCAAGGTCGTCTGGCAGGTACTGCCGCTCTCGCTCAGCGAGTTGGAGATCGAGGAGGCCGAGCCGTCCAAGGAGGTGGTCCGCGCCGCCTTCACCCGCTGGGCGCAGCGCCAGTCCGCTCCCACGGCCCGGCTCGCCGCCCGCAGCGAGCGGCCCGAGCACGCCGACGAGGACCCGTGCCTGGTCCGGCCCGACGCCCGCTACCGCGGTCCGGAGAACCAGCTGTACCGGGTGGAGATCCACGCGGGCGGCGAGGCACGGGACGCCACCTTCAAGTGGTCCCGGGAGAACGGCTCCGTGGTCTTCCCGGTCGACGAACTCGACGGCACCTGGGTGCGGTTGGCGACGCTCGGGCTCGACGACAAGCTCGACCTGGACGTCGGCGACCACGTCGAGTTCACCGACACCGCGTACGCCTCCCGTCTCGAACCCCTGTCCCTGCTGCGGGTCGAGGAACTGGACCTGCCGGGCCGCCGGGTCCGCCTCTCCGCCGAGCCGGACCCCGGCGTCGGCCGGCTGCCCCACCTGCACCCGTTCCTGCGCCGCTGGGACCACCACGAGGGGACCCGGCACAAGGGGCGCACGGCAGCCCTGAAGGGCGGCGCGGTCCCCGTCACCGAGGGTCAGTGGCTGCCCCTGGAGGACGGCGTCGAGGTCTACTTCGCCCAGGGCGGCGGCTACCGCACCGGCGACCACTGGCTGATCCCCGCCCGCACCGCCACCGGCGGCGTCGAGTGGCCCACCGACCCGGCGCGCCGCCCCCTGCTCCGTGAACCCGCCGGGATCGCCCGGCACTTCGCGCCGCTGGCCCTCGTCAGGGGCGAGGGCAGTACCGTCGACCTGCGACTCGCCTTCGGACCGCTGGCCAGCAGCATTCCGGCCGCGGACGAGGCGACGCTCGCGGCCGAGACCCGGGCCGCCAACGAGGAGCGGGCCGCGGAGGCCGACCCCTCCGGCGGACGGTCGCAGACCACAGCGACGGCCGAGGCCGCCGTGGAAGGAGACGAGTGATGGCCCAGCCGATGAGCGCGTCCAAGCTGATCGAGCTCCTGCGCGCGGAGGGCGTGACCGTCCACGAGGTACGCAACTGGCGCCATCACAACCGCAACAGCAAGGGCCCCTGGGGCCCGGTGAACGGCGTCATGATCCACCACACCGTCACCTCCGGCACGGCCGCCTCCGTCGACATCTGCTACGACGGCTACTCCGGCCTGCCCGGACCCCTGTGCCACGGCGTGATCGACAAGAAGGGCCACGTCCACCTCGTCGGCAACGGCCGCGCCAACCACGCGGGCCTCGGCGACAGCGACGTGCTGCGCGCGGTCGTCAACGAGACCAGACTGCCGCACGACAACGAGGCCGACATCGACGGCAACCGGCACTTCTACGGCTTCGAGTGCATCAACCTCGGCGACGGCCGGGACCCCTGGCCCGAGGCGCAGAAGGAGGCCATCGAGAAGGTCTCCGCCGCGATCTGCCGCCACTACGGCTGGTCCGAGCGCTCCGTCATCGGGCACAAGGAGTGGCAGCCGGGCAAGCAGGACCCGCGCGGCTTCACCATGGACGGCATGCGCCGGCGGATAGCCGAACGGCTGGCCGGAAGGGGCGGCGGGACGGACCCTGGGGAGCCGACCGACCCGAAGCCCGCGCCCAGGCCCGCCCACGCGCCCTTCCCGGGCAGCGGCTTCTTCCACATCGGGCAGAAGTCACCGCTGATCACGGCGATGGGCCGGCGGCTGGTCGCCGAGGGCTGCGGACACTACGAGAGCGGACCGAGCCCCGAGTGGACGGAGGCCGACCGCAAGTCCTACGCCGCCTGGCAGCACAAGCTCGGCTTCAAGGGCAAGGACGCGGACGGCGTCCCCGGCAAGGTCAGCTGGGACCGGTTGAAGGTGCCGTCGAGCGGCTGAGCGGGCGGGGCGCCGGGAGGGAGGTCAGTCCCGCTCGGCGTCCTGCTCCTTGCGCAGGTTCTTGATCCGCGTCGCTTCCTTGCGGACCTCGGCCTGAGTGGCGCGCTCCTTCTCCAGCCACTCGGGCCGCTCATCCTTGAGCGCCTCGATCTGCTCGGTGGTGAGGGCCTCGGTGACGCCGCCGCGGGCCAGGCCCGCGATGGACACGCCGAGCTTGGCCGCCACCACCGGGCGGGGGTGCGGGCCGGTGCGGCGCAGCTCGCGCAGCCACTCGGGCGGATTGGCCTGGAGCTCGTTCAACTCGGCGCGCGAGACGACACCGTCCTGGAAGTCGGCGGGGGTGGCCGGGAGGTACACACCCAGCTTCTTCGCCGCCGTGGCGGGCTTCATCGTCTGGCCGGTCTGCTGCGAACTCATGAGGTCAAGGGTATCGGCCGAGTACGGGAGGTCCGACCACGGCCGGTAACCTGGCCTGGTGACAGGCTCGGAGGAAACACCGTCGTTCCGGCTCGCGTACGTCCCCGGCGCGACGCCCGCCAAGTGGGTACGGATCTGGAACGAGCGCCTGCCCGACATCCCGCTGATGCTCCTCCAGGTGCCCGCTCCCGAGGCGTCCGAGGTGCTGCGCAGCGGCGAGGCCGATGCAGGGCTCGTCCGGCTGCCGGTCGACCGTACGTACTTCAGCGCGATCCCGCTCTACACCGAGACGACGGTGGTCGTGGTCCCCAAGGACCACCTGATCACGGCCGCCGAGGAGGTGAGCCTCGCGGACCTCTCCGAGGAGGTTCTCTTCCACCCCCTCGACGACGTCTTCGACTGGGACGCCCCGCCGGGGGAACCCGCCTTCGAGCGCCCCGCGACGACCGCGGACGCCGTCGAGCTGGTCGCGGCGGGCGTGGGTCTCGTCGTCGTGCCCCAGTCCCTGGCCCGCCTGCACCACCGCCGGGACCTCACCTACCGCCCGGTCGTCGACGCCCCCCAGTCCGGTATCGCCCTGGCCTGGCCCGAGGAGGCCACCACCGACCTGGTCGAGGACTTCATCGGCATCGTGCGCGGCCGCACGGTCAACAGCACCCGAGGCCGCGCCCAGGCCGAGGCCCCGGCACAGGAGAAACGCAAGCGCCCCGAGAAGCCGACCGCCCGGCAGCAACCGGCAGCAGGCAGATCGACGGGCCGCAACCCCCGGGGCCGCTCCGGCGGCACACAGGGGTCCAA
>NZ_JADDRL010000220.1 GCF_021538895.1 Streptomyces olivochromogenes
GAGTCGCGCACGCCGTCGTCCCGGGTCGGGCGGTTGCTTCAGTTCGGTGAAGTGGCCGCCGGGCGCCGCGAGTCGACGCACCGCGCCGGCGGGCAGCACCCCGTCGCAGGCGGTGGGCACCAGCCTGCGTCGGTCGAGGGTGTCAGCGGGCCTCAGCCGCGCGCAGTTCCTCCTGGGTCGGGGCCGTACCGCCCATGTGGGCCGGCAGCCACCAGGAGTCCTCCGGGCCCTTGGGGCGCGCGGGGTAGGAACGCTGGGCCGTGTCCAGAAGGTCCTGGACGCGCTCGCGCAGCCGGCGCGTGATCGCGCCCGCGTACTGCTCGCGGGAGGCTTCGAGCGCCTCGCCGACGCGGATGGTGATCGGGGTGTGGCTGCGCTTGAAGTTGCGCGGGTGCCCCTTGGTCCACAGTCGCTGCGTGCCCCACACCGCCATCGGGACGAGCGGCACGCCCGCCTCCTGCGCGAGGCGCGCCGCACCCGACTTGAAGCTCTTGAGGGTGAAGGACTGCGAGATCGTGGCCTCCGGGAAGACGCCGATGACCTCGCCGGACTTCAGGGAGTCCAGCGCGTGGGCGTACGCCGCCTCGCCCTGGTTGCGGTCCACCGGGATGTGCTTCATCCCGCGCATCAGCGGGCCGGAGATCCTGTGGCGGAAGACCGACTCCTTGGCCATGAAGCGCACCAGGCGCTTCTGCGGGAGGGCCGCCAGACCGTTGAAGATGAAGTCCAGGTAGCTGATGTGATTGCTCACCAGCACGGCGCCGCCCGAGCGTGGGATGTTCTCCGAGCCCTTGCAGTCGATCTTGAGGTCCCAGGCCTTGAACATCGTCAGGGCGAGACCGACGACGGGACGGTAGACCAGCTCTGCCATGGGGGCGGTGGACCCTTTCTGCTCTGCCTGGGAAAGGGGTCTCCCGGCGGGAAAGTTACGCAGCCGTAGGTTTACGGCGTCTCGCAGATCGTGCCCGAAGAACGGACGGGTAGCCAGTCCTGGTGCCGCGGTTCGGCGAGATCCTCGTCACGTCGGCCTACGACCCACCTTGGTCTTTTAAGACGTCCTTACTACGTACGTACTGTGATGCGCCCGGGCGAGCAGGGACAACTCGCGGACCGTGTACGGCGCGTGGCTGCCGCGGCTCATGAGTCGCCCATCAGTCGCCCATGAGCCGATGTCCGGGTCGAGCGCTCCGCAGGGGAAACTCGTCGGGGATGCGGGAATCTTCGCGGGCGCGTGAACGCTGTTGTGGAGATACCGGATTTGCCGGAGGTGTCAGGGATATCGCAGATATCGGAGATATCAGAGATACCGGAACAGGTGGACGGAAAGGGAGCGTTCGGGTGCGCGGGCGGAACGACGGGAAGCGGCTCGGGGCGGCCGAGTTGGGTGGCGCGCTCGGCGAACGCGCCACGCTCGTACAGTTCTCCAGCGCCTTCTGCGCCCCGTGCCGGGCGACCCGGCGCGTGCTCGGGGAGGTGGCCGCGATGGTCCCCGGCGTCGCGTACGTCGACATCGACGCCGAGGAGCACCTGGACCTCGTACGCGATCTGGAGATCCTGAAGACGCCCACCGTGCTGGTCCTCGACGCGGACGGCCGGGTGGTGCGGCGCGCCACCGGACAGCCGCGCCGGGCCGACGTCATCGCGGCACTCGGAGAGGCGGTCTGACGGTCGTGCCGATCAAGGTGAGGCATCTCCCAGATACCGGTACGTACTTGACTGCGTGTACCACCTATCGTCAGCCTGACCCCATGCCTACGGAACTCCTTCTCTTCGGGCGGGCCCACGTCGACCTGGTCCGGTACGCGAGCGCGCGCTGTCCGAGCTGTTGAGCGGCAACGGATCCTCCCCTCTCGGCCCCGCTCCACCCGGGGACCCTCGGGCCCCCTCCCGCAGAAGGACAACTCCATGACGGCCACGCCCGACGTCGGCGCCTTCCAACTCGCCTCGCCCGATCTGCTGCGCTCCGCCTTCCGGCGGCATGCCGCGGGTGTCGCGGTGATCACCGCCCGCGGCGACCTGGGGCCGGTCGGCTTCACCGCCACCTCCCTCAGCTCCGTCTCCGCGGAGCCCCCGATGCTCTCCTTCGCCATCGGCACCGGCGCCTCCAGCTGGCCCGCCGTGGCGACGACCGACCACATCGGCGTCCACATACTCGGCGAGCACCAGCGGGAACTGGCCGCGACGTTCGCCCGCAGCGGCGCCGACCGCTTCGGGGCGCCCACTGCCTGGCGGGAGGGGCCCGAGGGGGTCCCCGTGCTGGACGACGTCCTGGTCTGGCTGGTGTGCCGGATCGTCGCCCGCGTGCCCGCCGGCGACCATCGCCTCGTGCTGGCCGAGGTCGTCCTGGGCGATCCCGCGGGCACCGGCCGCCCGCTCCTCTATCACCAGGGTCGGTTCAGCGGTCTGCGGGATTGATCACCGCACGTCCGTCCTGCGGAGTGGTCGAGTACCGGTTACGCTGCGTTGCGAAGGTCACAGTTCAAAGCGCTTGCTTAGCGGGAACGAACTGGGTGTACTGACGAGTAATATTTCGTTCGGAGCGCGCGGACGCCCCGACCGGGATCGGCCGCTTCAGGCGCCTATGCTGCCTGCAAGAGGCAGCCCAGAAATGACGATGCAGTAGGAGAGCCGGCGTGAGCTTGAGGATCGTTGTCACTGTGAAGTACGTGCCCGACGCCACTGGCGACCGGCACTTCGCCGATGACCTGACCGTCGACCGCGACGACGTGGACGGTCTGCTCTCCGAACTCGACGAGTATGCGGTCGAGCAGGCGCTGCAGATCGCCGAGGATGCTGACGACGCCGAGGTCACCGTGCTGACGGTCGGCCCGGAGGACGCCAAGGACGCGCTGCGCAAGGCCCTCTCGATGGGTGCCGACAAGGCCATCCACGTCGAGGACGACGACCTGCACGGCACCGACATCATCGGCACCTCGCTGGTGCTGGCCAAGGCCATCGAGAAGGCCGGCTTCGACCTGGTCGTCTCCGGCATGGCCTCCACCGACGGCACCGCCGGTGTGGTCCCCGCGCTGCTCGCCGAGCGTCTGGGCGTCCCGCAGGTCACCCTGCTCTCCGAGGTCTCCGTCGAGGACGGCACGGTCAAGGGCCGCCGCGACGGCGACGCCGCCTCTGAGCAGCTGGAGGCCCAGCTCCCGGCGGTCGTGTCCGTCACCGACCAGTCGGGCGAGGCGCGTTACCCGTCCTTCAAGGGCATCATGGCGGCCAAGAAGAAGCCGGTGGAGTCCTGGGACCTGTCCGACCTGGACATCGACGCCGAGGAGGTCGGCCTCGACGGCGCCTGGACCAAGGTCGACGCCGCGGCCGAGCGCCCGGCCCGCACGGCCGGCACCATCGTCAAGGACGAGGGCGAGGGCGGCAAGCAGCTCGCTGAGTTCCTCGCGAGCCAGAAGTTCATCTAAGGCTCGCACCCGCTGACCGCCCCTCAACTTCGTTACGCAGGAGAGCAATCCCATGGCTGAAGTCCTCGTCTACGTCGACCACGTGGACGGTGCCGTCCGCAAGCCCACCCTGGAGCTGCTGACCCTCGCCCGCCGCATCGGCGAGCCCGTCGCCGTCGCGCTGGGCAACGGCGCCGCCGACACCGCCGCCGCGCTCGCCGAGCACGGCGCCGTGAAGGTCCTCACCCACGACGCGTCCGAGTACGCCGACTACCTGGTCGTCCCGAAGGTCGACGCGCTGCAGGCCGCCTACGAGGCCGTCTCCCCGGCCGCCGTGCTGGTCCCGTCCTCCGCGGAGGGCAAGGAGATCGCCGCCCGTCTGGCGCTGCGCGTCGGCTCCGGCATCATCACCGACGCCGTCGACCTGGAGGCCGGCGACGAGGGCCCCGTGGCCACCCAGTCGGTGTTCGCCGCGTCCTTCACCACCAAGTCCCTCGTCATCAAGGGCACCCCGGTCATCACGGTCAAGCCGAACTCGGCCGCCGTCGAGGCCGCCCCGGCCGCCGGCGCGGTCGAGGCCCTGGCCGTCTCCTTCTCCGAGAAGGCGACCGGCACCAAGGTCACCGGCCGTACCGCGCGCGAGTCGACGGGCCGCCCGGAGCTGACCGAGGCCGCGATCGTGGTCTCCGGCGGCCGTGGTGTCAACGGTGCCGAGAACTTCGCGATCATCGAGGCCCTCGCCGACTCCCTCGGCGCGGCCGTCGGCGCCTCGCGTGCCGCGGTGGACGCCGGCTGGTACCCGCACACCAACCAGGTCGGCCAGACCGGCAAGTCGGTCTCGCCGCAGCTGTACATCGCCTCCGGCATCTCCGGCGCGATCCAGCACCGTGCCGGCATGCAGACCTCGAAGACGATCGTGGCGATCAACAAGGACTCCGAGGCCCCGATCTTCGACCTGGTCGACTACGGCGTGGTCGGCGACCTCTTCGACGTCGTCCCGCAGCTCACCGAGGAGGTCAAGTCCCGCAAGGGCTGACCCCCGCCAGGCTGTACGAGGCCCCCGTGACCGCTCCGGTCACGGGGGCCTCGGCTCATCCCAGGGTCAGTGACG
The DNA here is from genome assembly GCF_021538895.1 of Streptomyces olivochromogenes. Taxonomy (GTDB): domain Bacteria; phylum Actinomycetota; class Actinomycetes; order Streptomycetales; family Streptomycetaceae; genus Streptomyces; species Streptomyces olivochromogenes_A. The sequence continues at coordinate 4,510 of NZ_JADDRL010000220.1, forward strand.
CCTGCACGGGCAGGTGGTCGCTGGGGAACTGGCCGTCCCTGGAGAAGGTGTTGATCGTCGCCCGCTCGGCCGTGACCCCGGGTGTGGCCAGGATCCAGTCGATGCGGTCGCCGTCCGGGACGAGCGGCTTGTAGCCGTGGAAGGTGCCGTACAGCGGGCCGCGTACGGCGGCGGCGTCCCAGGTGTCGACGAGACCCGCGCCCAGCATCGCCTCGTAGACCGGGTTCCCGTGCGCGGCGACGTTGAAGTCACCGGTCACCACGACCGGCAGGGAGCGGTCGAGGCCTGCGATCCGCTGCCCGATCAGGGCGGCGCTACGCAGCCGCGCGTACTGGCTCCTGTGGTCGAAGTGCGTGTTGAGGACGTAGAACTCCCGTCCGTCGTCGCGCAGATCACGGAAGCGGACCCAGGTGACGATCCGGGGGAACGCGGCGCCCCAGGTGTTCGAGCGGATCACCTCGGGGGTGTCGGAGAGCCAGAAGGTGTAGTGCTCGACCGGGGCCAGCCGCCGGCTGTCGTAGAAGATCGCGGCGGACTCGTCGCGGCTGCCGCCCTCCCGGCCGGTCCCGATCCAGTCGTAGTGCGATCCGAGGTCGGAGTCGATGTCGCGGAGCTGCTGGTAGAGGCCTTCCTGGGTGCCGATGACATGGGGGTGCGCGCGGCGCAGCAGCGCGTGCATCACCGGTCTGCGGACGGCCCAGCTGTTGGGCTCGGCGGTGGCGGCGAAGCGGAGGTTGAAGGACATGACCTGCAGACGGTGCGGCCGGTGTTCCTCCGCCGAGGCGGACGGGGAGGTCAGTGCTGTACTGGAGAGGGGCAGGGTGACCGCCGTGGCGAGGGCGGCCTTGAGGCCCATGCGGCGCGTGACTCGGCTGTGGTTCGGCACAGAGGCTCCTTCGGTGGAACGGCCGGGCGAGTCGTGTGAACGGAAGTGTCATACCGCGTCATGAGATGGGCGTGAACATGGCGAGATGACGGAGTGGCCCTCCATGGACACTCCATGGACATGGTGTTGACCGGTCCGAAGGTCCCCGGATAACTTCATTCAACGGATTGTTGATTCCGTAGAGCGGAAATATGGAGGGTGTGGGATGGGTCAGGGCCAGGAGAATCCGGCGACGAGCCTCGCGGGCGCCGTCAGTGAGGAGATCAGCGCCTCCCTCGCGCCGGTCGACGCCGAGCTGGAGCGCCGCTACCCCGGAGACCCCGGCACCCGTCAGCCCGTCCACACCGTGTACGTCCCCGGGGACGTCTTCGCCGCCGACACCATCCGCTCCTGGGGCGACCGGGCCCTCGCCGCCCTCGACGAACACGCCCCGGACGCCGCCTCCTTCGCCGCGGTCCTGGGCCTCGCCGACGAGCTCGCCGAGCCGGTGTACTCCCGCGTCCGCGCCAAGCTGGAGCGCGAACCCGTCGAGGACCTGCGCGTCGACTTCGAGGACGGCTACGGCCCGCGCCCGGACGCCGAGGAGGACGCGGCGGCCGCCCGCGCCGCCCGGCTGATCGCCGAGGCGTACGCGGGGGGCACGGCGGCCCCGTACATGGGCATCCGCATGAAGTGCATGGAAGCCGCCGTACGGGACCGGGGCATCCGCACCCTCGACATCTTCCTCACCGGTCTGGCGGAGGCCGGCGGCCTGCCCGGGGGGCTCGTGCTGACCCTGCCGAAGGTCACCTACCCCGAACAGGTCACCGCGATGGTCCGGCTCCTCGAAGCCTTCGAGAAGGCGCGCGGCCTCGAACCCGGCCGGATCGGCTTCGAGATACAGATCGAGACCAGCCAGTCCATCCTCGCCACCGACGGCACCGCCACCGTCGCCCGCATGATCCAGGCCGCCGAAGGCCGCGCCACCGGACTGCACTACGGCACCTTCGACTACAGCGCCTGCCTCGGCGTCTCCGCCGCCTACCAGGCCGGCGACCACCCGGCCGCCGACCACGCCAAGGCGATCATGCAGGTCGCGGCGGCCGGTACCGGCGTCAGGGTGTCGGACGGTTCCACCAACGTGCTGCCGGTCGGCCCGACCGAGAAGGTCCACGACGCCTGGCGCCTGCACTACGGCCTCACCCGCCGCGCCCTGGCCCGCGCCTACTACCAGGGCTGGGACATGCACCCCGGACACATCCCCACCCGCTACGCCGCCGTCTTCGCCTTCTACCGCGAGGGCTTCGAGCAGGCGGCCGCCCGCCTCGCCCGCTACGTCGACCGCACCGGCGGCGACGTGATGGACGAGCCCGCCACCGCCAAGGCGCTCGGCGGCTACCTGCTGCGCGGCCTGGACTGCGGCGCGCTCGACATCGCCGAGGTGGCCCGGCTCACCGGTCTGACCCGGGCCGACCTGGAGGGCTTCGCGGCGCCGCGCCGGGGCGACCTGACGGCCTTCGCCCCCTAGGGCCTCTCGTTTGGATCATGCCGGGCTCGCGGGGT